>JAFWWU010000101.1 GCA_017523285.1 Ruminococcus sp. | reverse complement strand
GAATGGCTGTGATACACCGCTTATTATAAAATCCATATCAACAATATTGCTGTTTATAGTACCGCTTCCTATTATCTCTCTTATAAATGCGGTAATAAGAATAACAGCGTCAAATCCAAGAATATAAAATACAAGACTTGTAAGCATATCACGACGTGAAAGTTTAAAGAATTTCACCTCTGTCTGATACACTATAAGCGAGTTAACTGCAATAAGCGGAAAGTAAATTCCGATATTCTCAATTGAATCGGGATAAATCTCCGCCGACAATACCTTGATGGGAATATAAACAAACGACGAAATAACTGCGTATGCTATAATCTTTATCGCATAAGGCAGTTTTTTCGGTATAAAAGACGCTATAAAAACAGATAAAAGCGTTATAGTGCTGAAAACATAAATCAGCGCAAGCGCATTCTGTATATTATTTCCGCACATAATGACGGGTGAAATAATCATGCCTGCGGATAACACTGTATTATCCCTGAGCAATCCGTCAACAGATGTCGAATTAAGCCTGTTTATTTAAATCATCTCCCTGATTATCTGCGTCATCCGAATTATCTGAAATTGATTCGCAGTCGGCAGTTGTTTCTTCTTCCTCTGCGCTGTTTTCGGATAAATTACCGTAATTTACAATTTCTTCAATAGCCTCATCTGCAATATCAGAAATCTTTCCCTGAGTTTTTTCGTACTCCTCTGCGATTTCTTCGCTGAGTGTTCTTGTTTCAGAAATAACAGCTTCGGCAATTTCAGCTTCTGCTTTTTCCTCTTCAATAAGCTTGTTGATTCTGCTTTCAAGTCTTTTCAGACCGAGTGCAGCAGGAGTAAACAGAACCGAAACTATTACAGCAGGATTTTCTTTTCCTGTTGTCAGTAAAAGAATATATGACGCAAATGCAATAAAAATACCATAAAAAAAGCTGAAATGGAATTTCTGCGGAGCAATTCTCACATCGGATATTATAAACACAGCGGCAAAAACAGTCATATTTGTCGCAAAAAGATACTTAACACTTTCAAATATGTTTTCTCCGACAGGAGATATAAGCCCCATAAAGAGCATACCCGCAATAAATCCGATAAAAGCACCTGCTGAAATATCACGTCTGAAAAGAAGAATCACAGCACTTATTACAAGCAGCAGAATGCTTACAGCTCCCATAGGACCTGCAAAATTACCCATAATAATATCATAATCGGTTATTGTAAGTCTGCCTGTTGTATTGAATATATGCGAAGCCGAATTCACAAGCTTTTCCGTACCGTCAGAAACAGCTGTTTTGGCAAACGGATTAGGATATTCAAGAACCTGCTTCGCCCATGAAGTCAGCGCAAAAAGATAGCCGACTGCGGCAGGTGAAAAAATCATATTCTTTCTTCCGCCGAATATATTTTTTCCTGCAATATTCATAAATACACAAGCTATAATGGGTATTTTATAATCAATTGAGGCAGGCATCATAAGCGCAATGATAAAGCCGTCTGTAATACAACCTATACTATCTGCTGTAAACTTCTTATTCATTGCAATAAGAGAAAAATATTCACACACAAACGATACCGTCATACAAAGCCCAGATATCATTATTGCTCTGAAGCCGTAGTAAAAATATGACATTACGCCCAATGCAAGTAAAGTTATGAATATATCCATACGGATAAATCGTTCCTGTCTTACTACACTCTGCATTTAAGCTTCCCTCATCAGTTCGGCAGATTTTTTCATATCATCTGCTCTGAACAGATAACTGCCCGAAACAAGCACATTTGCACCTGCTTTTTTTACTGTTACCGAGGTTTTATCATCAATACCGCCGTCAACCTGAATATCAATGGCAAGCCCCAGCTCTGATATCTTTGCTTTAAGCTTTTCTATTTTTTCAACCGTACTGCTGATAAATTTCTGTCCTCCGAAACCTGGCTCAACCGTCATAACAAGCACCATATCAAGATAAGGAAGATACTCATAGACAGCCTCAGCGGGAGTATTTGGTTTTATCGCAACAGCGGCTTTAATTCCTTTTTTATGTATTGCGTCAATTGTCTGCTTTACATCGCTCTCTGATTCGAGATGAAATGTAATTATATCCGCACCGAAATCCGCAAAATTATCAATATATTTAAGCGGATTAATAATCATAAGATGAACATCAAGGCACATATCCGTGATTTGTCTGATTCCTTTAAGAAAAGGAAGTCCGTAAGTAATGTTATCGACAAAAACTCCGTCCATAACATCAAAGTGAACCATATCTATACTGTTTTCTTCCAGTTTTTTTATTTCACTTTCCAGATTAAGCAAATCTGCGCTTAAAATGGACGCTGATACATAGTTTTTCAAATTACTCATTCCTGTTCTTAAAATTTCATACAAAGCATTTCAAAAAAAGAAACACTTATAATCACACTTATTATTATATAATATTTATTGGATTACGTCAATATATAATAAGAAATTTCATCCATATTTAATTCAGATTTTTTCAGAAAAAAACAAAAGCCTCACCGAGCAGATAAAGCTCAGTAAGGCTCTGATTATGTATAATCTTCTGAAAATCTGATAAGACTGTCTTTTTCGGAATTCATATATGAAACCTTAACATAGCCGTTTTCAAATCCGTCTGAACAATCGGATTCGACTATGGTTTCATACACATAATTCAGAATAATATCCTCGTTGATTCTATTTGTATCAACAAGCATTGAAGCGATAATTTTCTCATCAATATAAACGGAAACAACGCAAAGCTCAGAAGAAACAATGCTTTTTATTTCAGAAATCATATATGCAAAGTCACTTTCCGCAATACCATAGCCTGCCTTGTGCCCTGCAAATTCAAGCGTTCTGTAATCATAATCAAAAAACAGCTTAAGCGGATTTTTAGAGCCTTCAAGCACAAATAAGGCATAGGATTGATTATACTCTGTAAGAAGATGCTTGATTTTAATGTCTGGAAAGTGTGTTCTTAATTCTTTGATAATTGGTAATAGGCGCATTTTAATTCCTCCGTATGCAGAATACAAATGTATTATATCATAGCGATTTCAGTTTTTCAATAGTCAAATTTCGTATTTTTTTGGCGAAAATTTGAAAACGCAGAAAAATTATGATATAATATAAGAAAAACAACGCTTTCAAGCCACTTTTCAAGCGGTAAAGCGATGGTAAAAAATTTTCAAGAGGAGTTTTTATGACAAAAATAACAGAACTTATCGATATTTCCGCCACAGAGCTTGATATATACGCAAGGCTGAATGAACCTCAGCTTCTCAGATATTATGAGCCTGACGCAGGCATTTTCATTGCAGAAAGTCCGAAAGTTATCGAAAGAGCACTGAATGCTGGATATGAGCCGATTTCTGTTCTCGCTCAGCGCAATCAGCTTGACGGGGAAGCGGAAATAATCACAAAGCGTATAGATGTTCCTGTATATACCGCTGATGATTCGGTGCTTCTGAAAATTACAGGCTTTAAGCTCACAAGAGGCATACTATGCGCTATGAGAAGAAAAATATTGAAATCTGTTGAAGCTGTATGCGAAAATGCCGAAAAAATTGCTGTGCTTGAAAATGTGGTAAATCCGACAAATATCGGTGCGATATTCCGCAGTGCCGCCGCCCTCGGATTTGATGCAGTATTGCTCACAAAGGCTTGCAGTGACCCGCTTTACAGGCGCTCGGCAAGAGTGAGTATGGGTACTGTATTTCAGATAGACTGGACTTACTTTGACGGAGAAATAAGCACCCTCAGAAAGCTTGGCTTTAAAACAGCCGCAATGGCTCTTGATGATAATTCAATCGGCATTGACGATTCAAGGCTTACAGCCGAAAAGAAGCTTGCTGTTGTTCTCGGCACAGAGGGCGACGGACTCTCAGCAAAAACTATATCAGACTGTGATTATACCGTAAAAATTCCTATGGCGCATGGAGTAGATTCGCTTAATGTTGCGGCTGCAAGTGCTGTTGCTTTCTGGGAACTTAGAAAAAGATAAAAAGAAGCAGTACCGCACATTTTTGTGCGATACTGCTTTATTTTTATTGACTTACATTATAGAATATTCCGCAATCACTATCAGGAGTATGTCCAAACCTTACATACACCTTATCCTTGACATCGTCTGAAACTAAATAACAGATTTCAACTTCTGCCGATTCATTAGGTGCAAGAATAACGCTGTTCTTAAAGCCCTTGGTTCCTGTCTTTACATCAAGAGAGAAAAATTCGCTTGCACTATCACCTCCAAGAACAGAATCATAATACGGAATTTCTGCTCTTGACTCCCAGTAAAACAGTGGTTCGCCGTCTTCAACTATGAACATAGTAGGAGATATACTTATATCATTTTCAACATCTGCTGTGTTTGTAATTGTTACATTCAGCTTAAGAATATGCATAGGTATTTTTTCTTCCGAAACAATCTCATCAGCAGTATTAACTCCGTCACCACGTTTTACATAAGAACGTGTATTTTCAATAATATTTCCGTTTTTATCAATAAGATGACTGAAATCTGTTTTTTCTCCTATCGAATCTGTATCAATTCCTTCAAAGCTGTCAGTAAAAACAGCATCTGTAAGAGTAACATCATATTCATAACCTACAGAAGAATTGCTTATTGTTTCACCTATTTGCTTTTCATAATCATTATCGACTGTTAACTTTGATTCAACATACGAACTATTGTTATTATCTGTATCAAGCCATGGAATATAATCTCCATAAAGCTTTTCATCTGTGCGTATAAGCTTTATATTATCGATAATCTTTATTAAATCCTCATGTGAAACATCGTTTGAAATCATAATATCAAGCAGATATTCGGAATTGTCAAAGCTTACAAAAATATTTCTTTTATATTTACATTCACCAAAAACAACATCATCCATAGAATAATTTATAAGTGCTGTTTTTCCATTTTTTGAATAATTTTCGCATTTTTCTGATCTGAGCAAATCGATTTTAAATTCTCCATTTTCAGGAAGCACATAAAACTTACCGAGAATCAAACCATCATTTTCACTAACCCATCTGTCAGGTCCTTCTTCGTGCTGTACATATCCCTCAGGAATCCAGCCAAATTCATAATAAACAAATTCTCCCTCTCCAGCAATTTCAACAGGCTGAGCGTCATCATTCTTTTCTGTGTTGATAACTGCGGTGTTGCGATAATTTGCTGTTTTTTCAATTTTTGCATTGATTTTTCCATATCCGTATACGGATGTCGGAACAAGCACAGCTGTTGCTGCGGCTATTGCAATTATAGCGGTTACACGCTTATTTTTATTTGTTTTTTTCATTTCAATTCTCCTTTGCATACAGCGTTTCTGCATATTGTAATGTTCGGAAAAAATATGAATTTCATCTGAGTCAAAAGCCTCGTCAATGATTTTTTTCCATTCCTTATCATCGGGAATATTATTATTTTTCATCTGACAGCTCTCCTTTCATTGAAACAATCTTTTTTCTTGCTCTTTCAAAACGTTTTCTTGCATTCGCTTCTGTAAGTCCTAATCTGTCGGCTATATCATGCCATGAAAGCTCATCACTGCACCTTAAAAGCATAATCTGCCTGTCAAGCACATTCAGTTCTTTTAAAAGCTCTGTATTATCATCTGAAACGATTTTTTCAACGTCTGCAGAATTATCGGGAACAGTCAGAACACTATCGTCAATTGATTGTGTTCTTTCATAAAGCTTTCTATTTTTACGATAACAATCAATAGACGCATTTTTGATAGTTTTAATAATATAATTCTTCGTATGTACTGAATCAGGCTCGCCAATCTTGTCTATTTTTCTGATAATATTCATAAAGGCATCAGAAACGGCATCTTCGGCACATGAGGCATTTCTGAGTATAGCATAGGCAATTCTGTACATCGGCTGTTCATACAATTCATAGAGCTTTTCAAGCTTTTCCGATTTGTCCTTCGTCATATTATCACCCTCTTTTTGAAACGTTTCGTATATTATAACGCTGTGACATTACTGTTTTGTGACACATAAGAGAATTTTCTTCATATTGACATTCTATCACATCAAAATATATAAGGCAACACCACACAAAGCACGCATAAATGCTTTGCACAAAATCTGTACGGTATTGCCTTAAGACAAATGGATAAATATTCCTGATTTTAACAATTGAAAATCACACTTATTTATGGTATAATCAGGATATATCCCACAGAAATGAATGGAGGCTGAAAAAATGAAACAAAAAAGAGTAATTATTCCGTTATTTATCATATTATTTATGATTATTCTGAATGTAATCGCATGGAATTCAACTGCTTTTTCCGATTTTTATGTTGCAAAAATATTTCCGCTTATAATGACTCCTTTTTCATTTCTTACAGGACTTTTCCCTTTTTCCGTCGGAGAATTCCTGATAAAGCTTGGTATAATCGTGCTGATTGCAGGAATTCTGCTTTTTATCATTCTTATGCTCGCAAAAAAGAATTCACGAAGAAAAATCCTCTCATTTTACGGAGTTGCGGCACTTTGGATTGCTACATACATATTTTCAACGCTTACTACGAATTTCTTTATCCTTTACCATTGCACAAGATTTTCAGATAAATATTTTCAAGAATCAGAACATAACGATGAACAGCTTATTGAGCTTTATAATCTGCTTGTAAAAAATGCAAATGAGCTTTCAGATGATGTTGAACGTGATGAAAACGGATTTTTCGTTCTGAGTGATAAACTCAGCCCAAACGCAAAAGCTTCTCTTAAAAATATTTCCGACGAATATCCTCTGCTCAGCGGATATTATCCAAATGCAAAGGCTATAAGCTCGGATTATTTTATGAGTCAGAATTCATTGCTTGGAATATATTTCCCATTCTCGCTTGAAGCAAATTATAATCCTGCGATTTATGATATAAATCTTCCATATACAGTCAGCCATGAATTTGCTCACTTAAAGGGATTTATACAAGAGGACGAAGCAGGATTTATCGCATATATCGCCTGCATAAACAGCGACAGCGATGATTTCAGATACAGCGCCTGTATAAATGCTCTTGAATACGTCTACAACGAGATGTGCAGATCGGGAATTGATATTTACGGCGAAGATATCAATAGGATTTCCGAAAGCGTTGACAGAGATTTATTCAAGTATATTCCCGAAGAATACTGGGAAGAAAATGAGGAAAAGGAAATAATATCTACCGAAACTGTCGAGGTTATTTCCGATTTCACGATTGATACAAGTCTTAAACTCAACGGAGTTGATGACGGCGCAAAAAGCTATGACCGCATGGTTAATCTGCTCCTTGATTATTATTTCCCCGCAGAATAAAATAACAGCAGTATCGCAGGAAGCTATCTTTCCGTAATACTGCTGTTTTAATCATTTTTCAAAAAATCATTGACATTTATTTCTTACTGTGATATAATTATTTACGTTGTACGAGGTGTGGCTCAGTTTGGTAGAGCGCTGCGTTCGGGACGCAGAGGCCGTGGGTTCAAGTCCCGTCACCTCGACCAATATAAATCCGCAATTTCGGTGTCATATCGGAATTGCGGTATTTTTATATCTGCATATTATAAGCCGCACTTGATTTATAAGTGCGGCTTTATACATTTATATTTTCTTTATCGGATGTCTGATAACTGTTTTCCATTTTTCAGGCGGAACTTTACGAGCATCGGATAAATATATCTCATGATGCAGACGTTTATCTGTAATATCATTTTCATATCCGTTCTGTTTCAGATATTCATCCATTATCGCTACTGTTACAGGCTCATCATCAAAATGTCCAAGATGCATTATCTGAACGCATAATCCCTCATCTATAGTTATAAACTCAGCTGAGGAACAATCAAGCTTTTTCTTTTTTGAAGCAGTTTCTACAGCCCATTCGAAATCTTTTTTTGAAATAAAATCAGGCAATCGGATAACAGAAATCCAATTAAATGAAGATTTATCCGAATAGTCTACGCCGTCAACCCCATCCTGCCACCAGAAACCTTCAAGCGGTGGAACGACATATTCAAAAAATCCTTCAATTTTATAATCAGTTTTATAGCTCATTTTCAAAGTATATGCAACAGCATATAAAACTCCTATTGCCTTTTGATACGCTCCTCCTTCTTCATTCGGATTGCCTTTGCCTTTTACAGCAATATAGTTTACTCTTGGAACAGTTATAATTTCCGGCTTGTTTTTCGGCATATAAAATTCCTTGTATTCTTTCTTAAAATCAAATGCCATATTTACCTCCAAAATACAAATACATATCTTAAATTCATTATATCATCATTACAAAGAACAATCAATAAAAAACACAAAAAATCTTGACAAAAAAGATAATATGATATAAAATTTATATAAAAGGTATTGGAAAGGAGAATTATAATGAAAGTAAAATTTCATCTTCCCGATTTCGCAAGACTCGGAAAATTCAACTTAATGTTTAAAATAATGCTCGAAAGAAGCCCTGAATTCTTTCGTGAGGGCGTAGAAATAGCCTCAGTATACGGCACATTCCCTCCGTCAGCATGGAACGGCGGACGACTCCAGCCTGGGAACTGCAATTTGGATTTCGTAAAAAATGTAGTGAGAATCTACGAGAATAACAATATCCCTCTCAGATTTACATTTACAAATCCTATGGTTGAGGAAGAACATCTCAGCGATGAATTCTGCAACTATGTACTTGAAACAGCACATAATGAGAATAACGGCTGTATTGTTTTCTCACCTGTTCTTGAGGAATACATAAGAAAAAATTTCCCGAAATATAAAATCACAAGCTCTACCTGCAAGCGTATTCTTGATGCAGATACTCTTTATAACGAGCTTGAAAAGGATTATCATCTTGTTGTTCTTGATTACGACCTTAATCACAGATATGATATTCTTGAAAAAATCCCGAACAAAGAGAAAATCGAAATTCTCGTAAATCCTTGCTGTACACCTGCTTGTCCTAACCGTTCACTGCACTATAGAATGCTTGGCATGGAACAGCTTATTATCGCAAATCATGTAAAGAAATATCCGCAGATTCCATATAATGCAAAAAAATTCGAAACAGATCATCCTGAGGGCAAACCTGTATTCGAATGTCAGTGCGAAAACAGAACTGTATTTGATATTCAGGGACTTTCAACTCATATTACTCCTGACGAAATATGGGATAAATATGTTCCTATGGGATTTAATAACTTCAAAATCGAGGGACGTACATTTGACCTGTTTAACCTTATCGAGCATTATATGTATTATATGGTTAAGCCTGAATGTCGTGATAAAGCAAGACTCATTCTGCTAAGAAATCTTATGAGAAATGATGTTATTTCCTGCGATTGCTGATAACAGCTTCTATGCACCGTATATGTTTTATTTCTTGTCTGATACAGAAATAAAGCTTTATATTGAACATCATACAAGAGAAATAATTATAGCTTAATAAAATCATTCTATACTAAAAATCCCGAAAGAATTGTTTTCTTTCGGGATTTTTGTCATTATTTAAGCTTGTATGATTTATCTCCTGCTATAAGCTCAATACTATCAGTTCTTGTATAATCGATGCTTGGGAATGAAAGCCATGTACTACAAGTTCCTGCTTCTATAGCCTCGCCTTCAGTATCACAATAGCTGGCGCCTATTTCCTTGACAGTGTATTCATTTCCATCTGCAATAAGCTTTAATGTGCCTGCATATTTATGCCATTGTGCATCAAATTTATCAATTACTTTATAATAATCTGTTTCGCCGCCTGCAAGTTCAGTCCCCTTGAAAGCATAATTAAACTGCATAAGAGTATCGTATGAGCCATATTCTGCATATCTGAGATTATAATCAATTCCGTTTTCACTTAATGTAATTCCTGTATACCATTCTAACGATGTATCTTTAAGAGCCTCATCAGGAACTGTAAAGCGATATTCCATATTCACGTCATAATCAAACTTACGGTTTTCAGGGTCGCTTTCAAAGCTGATACATTTGACTGCTGTTATTACCTCTTCCTCATTTATCATAAATGCAGACGCACCATCCATACAAACGTGATAAAGATTGTTTATTTCAGGATCTTTTTCGCCATAAGCATCCCACATAGCGTACTCATCAAGCTTATTGAAATATCTTTCTTCATCAAGAATATATGCAAAAAGCTGTATTCTGTCATTTTTTTCTGCAAGAACCTTGTCATTTACAGTTACATCAAAAAGAAGCTTCGGTGAAGAATTATCACCTGTTACAGAATTGAGCTTTACTGTAAATATTCCTTCAGTAATCTCCTGATTTATATCTACATAATGTCCGTCATCAATTATTTCAGCAGTAGTTTTGTCCTTTCCGAAAAACTTACGGAAAGTATCTCCAAGCGGTCCGTAGCCCATAGCTGATACTGCTGTACTTGAAACGATTACGCATGCAGCGGCTGTACCAATGATTTTACCTATTATACTTTTCTTTTTTGTACTTGTCATAGTTATATTCCTTTCTGTCTGAGAGGCAGCTTTTGCTATTTCAAGCATCTGAGCGCCTGTTATGGTGAATTCCTTTTCACATACATCATCAATTGCTTTTTTGTATTTATTCTCATTCACAGCCAGTCTTCCTTTCTCAAAGTCTTTCTGAGCTTTTCTCTGCCACGCATAAGCCTTGTTTTCACAGTAGCTTCGGAAAGATCAAGTATTTTTGCTATTTCTGCGATACTGTATTCCTCGTAATAAAAAAGGTGAACAGGTATCCTGTATTTTTCGGGAAGCTTCATTACCACTTCGATAAGCTCATCAATTTCATATTTTTCGCCCGACGGAATTTCCTCCGAAATCGGAGAAGCTGAAATATACTTTCTGCTTCGAAAATGATTATTACAGCTGTTAATTGCAACCCTGATAAGCCATGCTTTCATATGCTCATCAGAATCAAACTCACCATTGTATGTGTATAGCTTTATAAAAGTGTCCTGCGAAAGCTCTGAGGCATCCTCTGCATTACGCACATAGTTTAATATAACGGAAAAAACCGTGTTTTTAAATTTATCATACGCTGATAAGAAATTTTCGTCTGTCATTACTTTCTGTTTTCCTTTTTGAAACGTTTCATAAAGTCTTTTCAGGACCTTTACACTAATAATACACATCTGCGACAAAAAAGGTTTCACTTTTTTTCAAAAAATTTTTTATTCTAAAAATGAGGCAAGTAAAACCTGCCTCATTTTTTTGTTTATTATAGATTACATTCTGAGCTCTGCACCGATAGCTGAAAGTGCTTTAAGTACCTTCTTCATTGCTCCGTCAGCCTGCTCGTCTGTAAGAGTTCCCTCGTGTGAACGCATTGTAATAGAGTAAGAAACACTCTTCTTGCCTTCTTCAATCTGCTGTCCCTTATAAACGTCAAAGAGAGTAACCTTTTCAAGAATCTTTCCTACTGCGCCCTTGATAGCCTTTTCAAGCTCTGCAACAGGGATAGAGTCATCACAGATAACGCTTAAATCTCTTGTGCTTGCAGGGAATTTCGGAAGCGGCTGATATGTAATTTCTGTGTCAGCACACTTTCTCATTTCAGGAATATTGAATTTACCGATATATGTCTTTGTACCGATACCGTAATTTTCCTGAACAGTCGGATGAACCTCACCGAAAATACCGAGAGCTATGCCGTCTTTCATAACAACAGCACTTCTTCCCGGGTGGAATGAAACAGCTTCATCGAAAGCGTCACATTCGCATGCTCTTACATATTCAACATCCTTGATTCCCATTTTTACAAGGAGAGTTTCTGTAATACCCTTGATATCATAGAAATCTGTATCATCGCCATACATACCTATTGCAAGGCGGTCAGGCTCGTCAGGAAGCTTATTTTCTGGATTTGGAATATACTCCTTGCCGATTTCGTAAAGCTTTGCAGATTCGTTTCTGTTGTTATAGTTTGTTGAGAGTATTTCAAGCATTGACGGGAGTATTGATGTTCTCATAATACTTGTATCCTCGCCAAGCGGATTTATAATTGTTATCGGATTTCTGAGCTTGCTGTCAGCAGGAAGATTAAGCTTATCGAAATGCTTTGGTGAAATGAATGAGAATGTTGCAATTCCATATCCGCCGAGGGCAACCATATTATTTTCAAGTGATCTGAGGAATTTCTGCTCCTGTGTGAGTTCAGCCTCAGCAACTCCTCTGAATTCTGTTGAAGGAATTTTATCATAGCCGTAAATTCTTGCAACTTCTTCAGCTATATCAGCCTTGCACTCAATATCAATTCTAAACGACGGTGCATAAGCCATATTATTTTCAACCTTAAAGCCGAGCATTTCAAGATAATTAATCATATCTTCTTCAGGGATATATGTTCCGAGGAAATCATTTATCCATTCTGCGTCAAATTCAACGCTTGCAGGTGTCTTATCTGTGTAATCCTTATCAATAACTGTTCTTACGACCTCGCCTGCACCAAGCTGTTCAACAAGCTGGAATGCTCTTTCAAGACATGTCATGCTGATAAGACGGTCTACACCCTTTTCATAACGCATTGAAGCGTCTGATTTAAGCTTTAACGCCTTTGATGTACGACGTACCTGTGTAGGCTCAAAATAAGCAGATTCAAATACAACTGTTGTTGTATCTTCCATAATACCGCTGTATTCTCCGCCCATTACACCTGCAACAGCAACAGGCTTAACGCTGTCTGCAATAACGAGCATGTCTTCTGTAAGCTCACGTTCAACGCCGTCAAGAGTAACGATTTTTTCGCCGTTTACAGCATTTCTTACATTGATGTGAGCACCCTCAACATATCTGAGGTCAAATGCGTGCATAGGCTGACCGTATTCAAGCATTACATAGTTTGTGATATCTACAAAATTATTGATAGGACGTACACCACTTGCACGGAGTCTTTCTCTCATCCAGCGTGGTGACGGCTCAATCTTAACGTTTTTAACGATACCTGCACAGTAACGCTGACATTTTTCTGTATTGTGAATGTCAACCTTGAGCATTTCGTTTATATCTCCGTCTACACCATTGAATGATGGCGCAGGAATATTTACAGGAAGTCTGAATGTTGCACCTGTTTCTCTTGCAAGACCTGTAACGCTTAAACAATCAGGACGATTTGATGTGATTTCAAATTCAACAGATGTATCGTCAAGACCGAGTGCAGAATGAATATCCTCACCGATTTTGCAGTCTTCTTCGATTACGAGAACTCCGTCAGGGTCAGCGTAAGGGAAATCGTTTGGTGTGAGTCCGAGAGTTTCAAGTCCGCAGAACATACCGAAGCTTTCAACGCCTCTGAGCTTTCCCTTCTTGATTTTTCCTTCAGGAAGAACTGCTCCGTCAAGAGCAACAGGAACGAGGTCGCCCTCTTTGACATTCTTTGCATTTGTTACAATCTGTATCGGAGCTTCAAGTCCGGCATCAACCTGACATACAAAAAGAGCGTCTGCATTTTCGTGCTGTCCTTTTTCAAGGATTTTTCCGACAACAACATTTGAGATATTGCTGCCCTCGATTTCGTATCCCTCTACCTTAGAACCACTCATTGTAAGAGCATGGCAGTAATCCTTTATAGACATATCAGCTTTAACGTAATCGTTAAGCCATTTCATTGATAAATTCATATATGTAAATTCCTTTCGTAATAATTCTCAGTTTTCGGCTCAGAACTGCTTTAAAAATCTCATATCGTTCTCATAGAGAAGACGCATATCGCTGATATCATAGCGAGCTGTAACCATTCTTTCAAGACCGAGACCGAAAGCAAAGCCGGAATAAACATTGCTATCAATTCCGCAGTTTTCGAGTACCTTTGGATGTACCATTCCTGCACCGAGAAGCTCAATAAAGCCCTCGCCTTTACATACAGGGCAACCCTTGCCGCCGCACATATAACAGCTTATATCAACCTCACAGCTTGGCTCTGTGAACGGGAAATGGTGAGGACGGAAACGAAGCTTACAGTCATTACCGTAAATCTTCTTCATAAGTGTTTCAAGAGTTCCCTTAAGGTCTGACATAGTAATGCCCTTATCAACTACAAGTCCTTCAATCTGATGGAAAATAGGTGAATGAGTTGCGTCAACAGCGTCACTTCTGTAAACTCTTCCTGGTGAGATAATTCTTATCGGAGGCTTCTGGTTTTCCATAACATGAACCTGTACCGAAGAAGTCTGTGTACGGAGAAGAATATTATCAGTTATATAGAAAGTATCCTGTGTATCTCTTGCAGGGTGGTCTGGCGGTAAGTTGAGCGCCTCGAAAACGTGATAATCATCATCTATTTCAGGACCGTCTGCAATGTTGAAGCCCATGCCCATAAATATATCCTTGATTTCATTTTCAACAATAGTAAGCGGATGAAGATTACCGATAGTCTGCTTTTTGCCTGGAAGTGTAATATCGATTGATTCCTTTGCAATCTGCTCAGCCTGTGCGCTTGCTTTAAGTGAAGTGAGCTTATTGCTGAGTGCTTCTTCGATATCTGCACGCACCTTATTTGCAAGCTGTCCGATTACAGGACGTTCTTCGGCTGAAAGCTTACCCATCTGCTTTAAAATAGCTGTAAGCTCACCTTTTTTTCCGAGATACTTGATTCTGAGGTCATCGAGAGCCTTAATTTCAGTACAGCTGCTCAGCTCGCTAACAGCAAGCTCCTCAATTTTCTTTAACTGTTCTTTCAAAAAAATCACCTCAATAAAATAATTACGATACGGAAAACCGCATAAAAAAAGTCCTGCCCAACAGGACAAGACGTAAAACCTTGCTTATAAACCACCTATCAGTCAGGAGAGCTGACACTCTCTTGTCTTTAACGCAGACCTACGTCACTATCTACTCAGTCTGCCGATATTATCCGCAAACAGTTCAACAGTGCCACTCGTGAGTGAACTTCAGCGAGAACAAAAAGCAATCCGTTTTCAGCCGATGACGGAATTCTCTGTTATGCCTTTTAAAACTGCCTACTCTCTCAGTCTTAGTGTTACTTTTAAAATTATACAACATATCCCGAAAAAAATCAAGAGTTTTCTTGAAATTATTTTAGATTTGTGATATTATAGATAAAGTGAATAAAAAGGCTCTTTATATGCCTATTGAAAAAGGAGAAAATTATGGATAATTTCGCTGAACAGCTTGTAAAAAGAGAAAATCTTCCCTCTGACAACACAAGAAAAACTACACTTACCATTGGTTCGGTTCTGGGTGTAATTCTGCTTGCGCTTATAATGTTTCTTACTCTCGGAAGCTTTATCGCAATTTTTGCACTCATTCTTATTATTGTAACGATTATCGGTACAATAAAGCTTCTTGACGGCTTCAAGGTAGAATATGAATATACAATAACAAACGGAGAACTTGATATCGATAAGATTATTGCACAGAAAAAACGTAAATCACTTATTACTATTAATGCAAAAAAAATCACAGAAATAGGACTATATGACGAAAATACTCCTGATAAGGATAATCAGACAATCGTTCTTGCTTCAGATAATATCGATAAGCATGAATATTATGCTGACTGCACTCACGATGAATATGGGAATGTGCGTCTTATTTTCTCTCCGAATGAAAGAATGCTTGAAGCAATAAAAATATATCTTCCTCTTAAAGTAAGAAATGAACTTGAAAAGGATAATAACGAATCATGAGAATAATTACGGCAAAAGAAATGCGAATGCTTGAACAGGAATCCGTAAACTGCGGAGTTTCACTCGATAAGCTTATGGATAATGCAGGAAACGCACTTTCTTCATTTATTATAAATCTGAATAAAGGCAGAAAAATCGTTTTTCTTGCAGGCAGAGGAAACAACGGCGGCGACTGCTACGTTGCTGCAAATGAGCTTGTTTACAATGGTTTTGACGTTACTGTAATCAATATATGCGGCGAACCTGATACTCCCCTTGCCATAAATGCATTTTCAAAGCTTCCGACAGAGCGAATCAATATTATTTCGGGTTATAAAAGCGAAAAAGTCAAAAAAGCACTTGAAATGGCTGAAATTGACTTTATGAGCCATGAAAAAAGCAATGAGCTTGAAAAGCTTAAACAGCTTGAAGCTGAAAGAATTAAAACTGTTTCAGATGCAATAAAAAATGCAGATATAGTTGTTGATGGAGTTTTCGGCACAGGATTTCACGGAGAGCTTGATGGTGAGCTTGCTTATTTCTTCTCTCTTGCCGAAGATAAAACAACAATAGCTGTTGATACTCCAAGTGGCGGAAACTGCACAAGCGGAGCTGTTTCAGACGGCACTTTCAAAGCAGATTATACGCTCACATTCGGATTTGTTAAAACAGGTATGATGCAGTATCCGCTGAAAAAGCACTGCGGAGATATAATCTGCTGTGATATCGGTATTCCCGAAGAAGCACTCAAAGTTATCGACTGCAATCTTAAAATCAATACAACTGAAAAATCATATATCTCCTCACTTCTTAAAAAACGTGAGCCTGATACGCATAAGGGGGATTTCGGAAAGCTTCTCGTTATCGCAGGGAGCGAAAAAATGAGGGGTGCGTGCATTATGGCTGTAAACGCCGCTTTAAGATGCGGAACAGGACTTGTATGTGCGGCTTCAACAGAAAGCACAATAAACAGTATTTCAATCAGAAATCCTGAAGCTCTGCTTCTTCCTATGGAATACGATTATGACGGCTTTATGCTGTATGACAGCAATATTTCCGAGCTTGAAAAAGAACTTGAAACAGCTTCTGCCGTACTTATCGGATGTGGACTCGGAGTTACAAACGATACTTATGCAATAGTTTCGAAAATCGTCGAAAAAGCAAAATGTCCCGTAATTATTGACGCTGATGGCATAAACTGCATAGCAAGGGACATAAATATATTACAAATGAAAAAGACAGACATTATCCTTACTCCTCATCCGAAGGAAATGTCACGTTTAATCGGTGCAGATGTTTCATCTGTTCAGTCTGACCGCATAAAAACAGCTCTTGACTTTGCTAAAAGATATGATGTTACTGTTATACTCAAAGGTGCAGGAACTGTTATTGCCGATTCGGGAAGCTGTCTGATAAACACAACAGGCAATAGTGGTATGAGCAAGGGCGGAAGCGGAGATGTTCTCGCAGGAATGATAGCTTCATTTGCGGCTCAGGGCTACTGTGTATCAGATGCGGCGGCTATGGGAGTTTATCTTCACGGACTTGCGGGAGATATCACCGCCGAAAAATACGGATATGAAGCTATGCTGCCGACTGATATGATAAACGAGCTGTCCTCTTCATTCAGATGTTTAAATGAAGCATAACAATTATGTTATGCCTGGAACCTGTAAAAATATAATTACAGGTTCTTATTTTTTGAAACGGAGAGAGTTATATGAAAAAAATCATCAGACTTGCATTTGCATTTTTCGCAGTAATTTCAATTACATCATGTTCAGCCGTGGGCGGTAAAGAAGGCTCTTCGCCAAACGGTCTGGGTAAGCCTTTTACCGCTTCGGTAAATATCGTTCTGGATGAAATGAATGCAGAGGGCAAAATCACACGTTTTGGCAAAGAAATGTGGGATATTGAATTTTCCTCACCAAATACAATAAGCGGAGTTTTATTATCCTTTGCCGACGGAAATGTTGAAGCTTCATACAAGGGGCTTGCATTTTCAGTTCCTCAGTCTGCACTTCCGATTAAATCAATGATGTCAAATCTTATTTCAGCTTCCGAAAAGCTTGCGTCAGCCGATACGCTTTCAGGCAATGAAAAAGACGGAAATCTCGAAATTGAAGGCAAGCTTGACGGCGGCGAATACATACTTACTGTTGATAAAAACGGGAATATCCTCGAATTTAAAATGCCAAACAATAAGCTTACAATGAGTTTTTCAGATGTGACTTCTGTTGACGGCACAAATCAGACCGCCCAGACAACAGTCGAAACGGCTGCGGCAACCACCACTTCAACAACGACAGCAGCATAAAATTTTATCGGTAAATTATTGACTTTTACTGATTATATGTTATAATAAAAAGGTAAAAATTACGGAGGTATAAAGCTTATGAAAATTGAAACAAAATGTCTGCATTCGGGATATACTCCTAAAAATACCGAACCAAGAGTAGTACCGATTGTTCAGAGCACAACTTATGTTTACGATTCAACAAATGATATCGCTGATGTTTTTGACGATCCTACAAAAAGCCTTATCTATTCAAGATTTGAAAATCCAACAGTTATGGCTGTTGAAGAAAAAATAAATGCCCTTGAGGGCGGCGTTGGAGCAATGTGTACTTCAAGCGGTCAGGCTGCTGTTTTGTGTACAATTCTCAATCTCTGTCAGGCTGGCGACAGCTTCATCTCAACTTCTTCAATCTATGGCGGAACTGTAAACCTTTTCGCTGTTACATTCAAGAAAATGGGAATTGAATGTATCTTCGTTGACGCTGATGCTTCAGAGGATGAAATAAGAGCCGCTTTCAAGCCTAATACAAAGGCTGTTTTCGGTGAAACAATTGCAAATCCTGCACTTACTGTTTTTGACATTGAAAAGTTTGCTAAAATTGCTCACGAAAACAATGTTCCTCTTATCGTTGACAATACATTCCCTACTCCTATACTCTGCCGTCCTTTTGAATATGGTGCTGATATTGTTGTTCACTCAACATCAAAGTATATGGACGGTCACGCTGTTCAGGTAGGCGGTGTAATCGTTGACTCAGGTAATTTCGACTGGACAAACGGAAAATTCCCTGAATTCACAGAACCAGATGAAAGCTATCACGGAATTGTCTATACAAAAACTTACGGCAAGGCTGCTTTTATAGTTAAGGCAAGAATGCAGCTTATGAGAGATTTCGGCTGCTATCCTTCAGCACAGTCAGGATTCTATCTCAATCTCGGACTTGAAACACTTGCTATCCGTATGCAGCGTTACTGCGAAAACGCACTTAAGGTTGCAAAGTATCTCGCTTCAAACGATAAGGTTGAATCTGTCAGCTATCCGGGCCTTGAAGGCGATAAGTTCTATGACCTCGCTAAGAAGTATCTCCCTGACGGTGCAAGCGGTGTAATTTCATTCGTTATCAAGGGCGGAAGAGATACTGCTGTTAAGTTTATGGACAGCTTACAGCTTGCTTCAAACGAAGTTCACGTTGCTGATATCCGCACCTGTGTTCTTCACCCTGCAAGTGCAACTCACAGACAGCTTACAGATGAACAGCTTGTTGCTTGCGGAATCAATGGCGGTATGATAAGATTTTCAGTTGGTCTTGAAAATGTTGACGACATTATCAGCGACCTTGAACTTGCATTCTCTAAAATCTGATTTAACGGAGTATCGGTGTAAAAACCGATACTCTTTTTATTTATAAAAAAACTCGTTTATCCGAAATCAGATAAACGAGTTTTTGTTTGTTTCATTATTATTCAATACCTGCCTGCTGTTTTGCCGCAGTAAGTGTATTTCTCATAAGAGTTGCAATTGTCATAGGTCCGACGCCGCCCGGAACAGGAGTAATATATCCTGCTTTCTTTTCAGCTGATTCAAAATCAACATCTCCACAAAGCTTGCCGTTTTCAAGACGATTCATACCTACGTCGATTACAACAGCACCCTCTTTAATCATATCGCCTGTTACAAAGTTTGCTCTGCCGATTGCAACAACAAGTATATCAGCCTGACGGCAGATTTCAGCAAGATTCTGAGTCTTTGAATGGCAGATTGTAACTGTTCCGCTCTTATGTAAAAGAAGCATTGCCATCGGCTTGCCTACGATATTGCTTCTGCCGATTACTACGCAGTTTTTACCGCTTATTTCAACGCCTGTGCTTGCGATAAGATCCATAACGCCTGCTGGAGTACATGGAAGGAATGAATAATCACCAATCATAATCTTTCCTACATTTTCAGGATGGAATGCGTCTACATCCTTTTCAGCGCTTATAGCATTGATAATTGCTGTTTCATCAATATGCTTAGGAAGCGGAAGCTGTACTAAAATACCGTTTATTTTGCTATCTCTGTTGAGTACATCAACGAGGTCAAGAAGCTGTTCCTGAGTTGTATTTTCATCGAGTGCATATTCGTATGACTGGAAACCTACTTCCTCGCAAGCCTTTTTCTTTGAATTTACATAAACTCTTGATGCAGGATTGTTTCCTACGATTACTACTGCAAGACCTACTTTAAGTCCCTTTTCTTCTGCAAGCTGTGCTGTTTCCTTAGCAACCTGAGCCTTTACTGATGCTGATACTTGCTTACCGTTAATTAACTGTGCCATTTTCTTTTTCCTCCGTTATTTCACTTTCAGTATTATTTTCATTGTTTTCATCGTTTGCGTTTTCATCTGAAACGATGCTCTTGTAGTCCTTGTCATCATCTTCATCGTCTTCGCCGTTTCTTGCTTTTTCAGCCTCAGCAAGAAGCTGTTTTGATTCTTCTGTATTTACATACAGCACAAAGCCCTCGCCGCCTGATTTCTTGTATTTAATTTCCATTAATATAAGGATTACTATTGCTGTTATTGCACAAAGTCCTGCAAAAACCTGTGAAGCTTTAAGCTCTCCGACCATAAGGCTGTCTGTGCGAAGTCCCTCAATGAAGAATCTTCCTATACCATACCAGCCTACATACATAAGAGCTATCTGTCCGTCATATTTTCTTCTTTTTATAAATAATGAAAGAAGTATAAATCCGAGCAGACACCAGAATGATTCATAAAGGAAGCAAGGATGAACTGCATATTCCTCCGACATATTAAGTCCGTTCATATACATATCGCCGTCCATATATGCTGTTTCATTTATGATTGTACGCTGAATCTGTCCGCCTGTCATAGCAAACAGGCTGTCTGTATTTGTGCCGAAGGCTTCCTGATTTATGAAGTTGCCCCATCTGCCTATTCCCTGACCGATTAAGAATCCGATAACCGCAATGTCAAACATCGGCAGGAATTTAACCTTTCTCAACTTGCAGACTATTCCACCTACAAGCACAGCACCTATCAGACCTCCATATATTGCAAGTCCGCCGTTTCGGATATTGAAAATCGAAATGATATCATCCTTGTAATCCTCCCATTGAAAGATTACATAATACGCTCTTGCACCGATTATACTACCAAAAATTCCTCCGAGAACAGCGTCTGTTGCTCTGTCGGAGTCAAGTCCGAATTTTTTCATTTTCGGATAGCAATATAAAATCGCAATAAGAACACCGAGTGTAATCAGAATTCCGTACCATTTGATTTCTACTCCGAAAACTGTAAATGCCACAGGGTCAATGAAAAAATCAAAGCCAAGATTAGGGAACGAAATCTGATTAAGGTCATTTATGCGTTCAACCTTTTCCATTTCAAGCCTCTCCTTTCACTATTGAAATAGCAAGCTTTTCAGGTGAGAGTTCGTTTTTCATATAATTCATAACATCATCGTATGTCATTTCGGAAAGAACCTTTATTGTATCGTAAGGCTCAACACCCTCCATGCTTGAATTAATCATAAGATTTGCAACTGCCTCAACATTATTAAGTTCACGAACAAGAGAACCGTAATTTGCCTTTTTAAGACGTTCAAAATGCTCTCTGTCACAGCCGTTTATCTTAGCTTCTTCTATTTTCTGTGAAATAGCGTCACGAACTTTATATGCGTCGCTTGATTCACCGCTGAAAATAAGAGTAAAGTATCCGTCGCCGTTGAATACCTCATAGCCGAAGCCTGAATTTATAAGTCCCTCTGAGAGAAGCTGCTGATAAAGCTCTGTTGACGGGTCAGCAATAAGACCTGCCGCAACATAAGCTTCCATTGAAGCCTTAAGATTATCATAGCCTTTTCTTGCACTGCACTTATAACCGATATTGAAAAGCGGAGTTCCGACTGGCTGAATTTCAACACATTCGCTTTTCACGATAGAATCAGGCTCTTCGGGGAATACCGTTTCAAGCCCCTTATCCTCACATGGTTTAAGGCATTTATCGCATATTTCAAGTATTTCGTCTGCCTTTACATTTCCTGCAACTGCAAGCACCATATTATTGAGATTATAGAATGTATCATAGCACTTATAAAGAAGCGGTGCATCAATTTTTGCAATACTTTCGACAGTTCCCGCAATATCAATCTTAACGGGGTGCTTTTCGTAAAGACAGCTGAGAAGATTGAAGAAAACACGCCATTCTGGGTTATCGTCACACATTTTTATTTCCTGTCCGATAATTCCCTGTTCCTTGTCAACGCTTTCCTGCGTGAAATAAGGCTCCTGAACAAATGTAAGGAGAATTTCAAGCGATTCCTTGTAATTCTTTGAACAGCTGAACAGATAACATGTTTTATCAAATGAAGTAAATGCATTTGCGCTTGCACCGGTCTTTGCATAAAGCTCAAATACATCGCAGTCCTCATTTTCAAAAAGCTTATGCTCAAGAAAATGAGCTATTCCCTCAGGTACTGTTGTATATTCGGTATCGGCATTTGTTTTGAACATTGTATTTATAGAACCGTATTTTGTACCGAAAAGAGCCTCGGTAGTGCTGAAGCCCTCCATTTCGCATATATATATGTCAAGACCGCTCGGATGCTTGACATATATACAGCTATCGCCTGTCTGCTGTGATTTTATAATTCTCTTTTCCATTATTTATCCTCCTTTGGAGACATAACATAAACAGTATCAAGTACAAGAGATTTTGCAGCTTCAATAATTCTTTCCTTTGTGACAGCTCTGTATTTTTCTGCAATTTCTTCGGGAGAAGCGCTGTCACCCTCGCAGAAACGTCCGAAATACCAGCCGATATATGATGACGGAACATCACCCACAGCAGTAAGAGCATTATCAAGGCTCATAAGTGAATTGTCAATATCCGACTGTTCAAAATTGCCTTTTTTGATTTCTTCAAGCTGATTGAGAATTTCTTCCTTTGCTTTTTCGATATTTACTGTTTCAACTCCGCTGTCAACCGATAATGCATTTTTTGAATTAATATATCCGCTTGCACAATAATAGCAAAGGCTCAGTTTCTCACGAACATTTGCAAAAAGCTTTGAGAATGGTGTTTCACCGTAGATTGTACTCATAAGCTTTAATGCTTCCTTATCCTCGTTATCAGATTTGAATACAAGCACCATCTTTGACTGATTTACGTCAAGCTTTTCTTCGGCATATTCAGCAGCTGCTTTTGCTTTGCTGTTGCTTGTAAAGCGGTATGTCTTAGGTGCACTGCGTTCAATTACCGCAAATTCAGCCGCAAGCTTTTCCTTTACGCTGTTATTTTCCTGAGGAGAAACAAAGAAAATCTCAATCTGAGCGTTTTTAAGAAGCTCAAGATACGCTTTATATGCTGAAGCTGATGTCGAAGCCTCTGCCTGTGCTCTTTTTCCGTAGCATGAATACTCGGCAGGCTCGCCTCTGAATGCAGTTTCAAACGCCTGAGAAACCGCATAGCCTCTTTTATTATTGATTTCAGCGTCGATTTTATCAAGCAAATCATTCTTTCTGATGTTGAATGAAGCTTCATCAAAGCTTTCGCCGTCAGCGTTAGGACGGAAAATACAGTCTGATACAATTTCAAGCATTTCAGAAGTAATATCCTCATTTTCAAGTGCATAGGCATTATCAAGCCATGAAGCACCAACGCTTAAAACCTGAATATCGCCCCTCTTTTTTACATCTGCATAAACTGATGAGCCGTAAAGTGATGCAAGCTTTGAAGTAAGCTCTGCAAGAGTCTTATACTTCATATTTGATGTTGCAAGTGTACCAACTGCAATTGAATTCTCTGCGTTGGTTTCAGGGCATAAATCAGTTATGAATTTAACCGAAAGGACATCTGTTTTGAACTTTTTGTCAACAATGGCAGTATAGCCGATATTATCGGCAAGCTGCTCTCTTTTATATATCATAAATGTCAAAGCTCCTCTTTCATATAATTATACATATATCATTATATCACATTATTTATGAAATTACTATATTTTTTTAAAATTTCGCAAAATTTTATTGCCGGTAAAAAAACTGACCGCATTTCCTGCATTCCGACAGGAATGTGCGGTCAGTTTACAGATTATCCACCGAAAAAATAATAAATCAGTCCGTAAATAACTGAAGCTGTACAGCCATACAATATAACAGGGCCTGCAAGAGTAAATATTTTTGCTCCCACTCCGAGAACAAAGCCCTCGGATTTTGCTTCAATTGCTGATGAAGTTATTGCATTTGAAAAGCCTGTTATAGGTACAAGAGTTCCTGCACCTGCATGCTTGGCAATCTTTTCATATTTTCCAAAACCTGTAAGCACCGAACTGATACCTACAAGTATTACCGATGTCCACGCAGAAGCTGTTGTTTCTGCCATTCCGCCTGATTTGAAAATATGAAGCAAAATCGCCCCGATACTGCATATAAGTCCGCCTGTCAGAAAAGCAACAGGTACATTTACTTTTGTATTTGATTTCGGAGAAGCTTTTTTGCTCATTTCGCTGTAAATCTCAGGTGTTATATTTTTCATCGTTCCACCTCCGAAATCTATTGTTTCAGATTTTGCGTATTTTATGCATTTTTCAATAAAACAGGAGAAGCTTTTTCGCCTCTCCTGCATAAAATTATTTTCAGTTCTTTTTTACCGGTTCTCTTGCAGTAATTCTGTTTTTTCTTTTTCTTTTGCTTTCAGCAAGATAAGCAGTAAGCTTTGTATAAACATAATCTGTACCAACAGCAGAAAATCCGCACAAAAGTACAAAATAAGGAAGAATATACTGTGACTTCGCCTCAAAAATAAGATGATACATAAATCCGCCGAGAACTATCAGAAGTATACCCGAACAAAGAATATCCTTCTTCTTGAAGCAGAGCAGAACTGCCACAAAAGCCGCAAAGAATATATACTGCTGATATATATTCATATATTCTGTAAGATTTCCCGCATTCTTTTCAATTATTATTTTGTAAAGGTCGTTTTCACCATAATTGTATTTAGGTCTTACCCAGTTTATCCATAAGCTTGCGTAAGTAGGCTCATTCCACTGAGATGTGATTTTTTCATAGAAAAAGTCGTTTGCATAAGTGAAATCGTTTGCAAATATTTCAAGACGTTCCTTCACAACTTTCATTGTTTCTTCAGCAGTTCTTTCAGAGCTGAAACCTGTCAGCTCGTGCTGTATAGAGGTATGCACACCGCTGTACCAGCCGGGAGCTGTACATCCTGCCGCATTATGAGGCTCGTCAAGCCCCATTGCAAGCCACGCAATCATCGGAACACTTTCTTGAAGCTCGATATCTGCTCTTTTTTCATAGCTGCTTACAATTATCGGCATAATGCTTACACTCATAATAACAGTAACAATTATATAAGCCAAATCTGCCAATCTGCGTCTGTTGAGGAACTTAACAAAAGCAAGTCCTGCAATCGCAATCAGAACAATATAATTATTCGTCTTTACCACAACAGCAAGCATCATAAATATTGCTGAAAGTGCCGCCCATACATAGCGCATTTTCTTCTCACTCTGGAAATACATTATTTCAAAAAGAAGTGTATAAACCGAGAAGCAGAATCCAGGGATAATTCCGTATACGAAAACGGAAAATAAAAGTGGTTGTATGCAGAAAAGCAATGTAAAGCATGCAATTGACTGTATTCTCTTGCTGTTGAAAAGCTTTCCGAGAATTATTATAATTCCAATATAGCTTGCTATGAAATATATAAGATTAGGAAGCTGCATATAAAGGACTGTTGAATGTCCTTCACCGAAAAGTCTTACAAGAACTTCAAAATATGCTATGCTTCCGTATAGGTATGTATAATTGTGGTAATAATTATCTTTGAGGAATGAAAAATCATTTTCAGCCGCTTTCTGTGCCGCATCTACAATCAGATATGAATCTGACGCAGGCTTACATTGTGAAGTCATAATCCAGAAAAGCCCGAGTGCAAATGTAACAACCGAAAGCACAGTTATCTGTATTTTAAGGGGGATTTTTTCAAGATATGGCACAATAAACAGCAATGCCACAAATATAAAGAAGAAATAACACGCATTTACAAAAATATTATCATGATGCATGAAAATTCCTTCAAAGGTTTTCTCATCGCATACAAGATGCATGGTATGCAGAATACTTTCAACAAAAAGAAATCCAAGAATTACGGTCATAAGTCCGCATATAAGATTTTTTGCATAGTTTTCTGACTTGTCAAAAAACTGTATTATTTTATTCATTTTGCAGTCCTCCGTTTTATTTTATCACACAATAAATAATTTTATCATAATAATGGAAAAAAATCAACCATATTAATTTGTATCAAGTGATACTGTGACATGCAAATTCAATTTATACTTAAAGTATAAACGAAGCACAATAAAACACCCTTTTTAAGCTGATTTCAAGTGATTTCACAATATAGTTTAATAATATTTGTATAAAAAGGCAATTGCAAAAAATCAACAAAAGTTGTATAATTTATATATTGGATTATGTACAAATATAAGATTTTTGCGTCTCCCTGACAATGCGCAAATTTATCAGTATTGCCGCTTCAATCCGAAAAATCATTTTTTTCGCGGCAATAATTACCTAAAGTATACCGTACAACACGAAATGACGGAGCATTTCGTTATCGGAGAATGGAGATTTTTTAATGGCAGCTACTAAGAAAAAGGCTAACAACACAGAAAACGAATTAATGCAGAGAATAAGAACTGATTTCGTCGAAAAACTTCAGGGAATTTATAACGTTTCCCCTGATGAAGCTTCGGATAAACAGGTTTATCAGATGCTTTCCGATGTTATTGTAGGAATACTCAAAAAGAAAAGACAGACTTTTATCAACCGTACACATTCAGCAGGCGGCAAGCAGATTTACTATCTTTCAATGGAATTCCTTATGGGACGTTCACTGAAAACAAGCATCTATAATCTCGGCGTTGCAGATGAAGTTCGTGATATGCTTGATGAATTCGGTATAAATCTCGATAAAATCTATGATTACGAACCTGACGCAGGTCTTGGAAACGGCGGTCTCGGACGTCTTGCGGCTTGCTATCTTGACGCACTTGCAACTCAGGGGCTCCCTGCTATGGGGCACTCAATCTGCTATGAATACGGTATTTTCCAGCAGAAGCTTGAAGATGGCTGGCAGACTGAATTCCCTGACAACTGGCTCCCGGGCGGCTCAGTATGGCTTACAGCAAAGCCTGACCTTGCAATTGATGTTCACTTCGAGGGTGAACTCAGAGAATACTGGGACAGTCAGTATCACCACGTTTCACACATCAACTATAATACAGTTGTTGCTATTCCTTATGATATGTATGTTTCAGGCTATGGCAGCGAGGGCGTATCTGTACTTCGTCTTTGGAAGGCACAGGCTCCGAGCTTTGATATGGCTAAGTTCAACAGCGGTGACTACGCAAGCGCTCTTGCTCAGAACTCAGCTGCAAACGCTATTTCAAAGGTTCTCTATCCTAACGATAATCACCTTGAGGGTAAGCGTTTAAGACTTCGTCAGCAGTATTTTATGTGTGCGGCAGCTATCGGCGACATCGTAAACACTCATATGTCAGTTTACGGAACTCTCGATAACCTTCACGAAAAGGTTGCTATCCACATCAATGACACTCATCCTACACTTGCTATTCCTGAGCTTATGCGTATTCTTCTTGACGACTGCGGTTATACATGGGAAAAGGCATGGAATATCGTTATTCATACATTCGCTTATACTAATCATACAGTTATGGCTGAGGCTCTCGAAAAATGGGATGTCAACCTTGTTAAGCACATTGTTCCGAGAATTTTCTCAATTATTGTTGAAATCAATAATCGTTACTGTGCAGAGCTTATGGAAAGAAACGGTGGTGACAGTGCTCTTACAACAAGAATGTCTATCATCAAGGACAATCAGATTCACATGGCTACACTCTGCGTTGTTGCTTCACACAGCGTAAACGGCGTTTCAAAGCTTCATTCTGAAATTATCAAGGATTCTGTTTTCGGTGATGAATACAGAAATACTCCTGAAAAGTTCAAGAATGTTACAAATGGTATCGCTTACAGAAGATGGCTCTATCAGTCAAATGAAGGACTTACAAATCTTCTTCGTGAAAAAATCGGTGATAAATTCCTTAAAGACGGCTCTGAGCTTGTAAAGCTCCGTCAGTTTGCAGATGATAAGGATGTTCTTGAACAGCTTATCAAAATCAAAAAGGAAAATAAGGAAGTATTCGCTAAGTTTGTAAAGAACAAGAGTTCATTCAATATCGATACAAACAGCATTTTCGACGTTCAGGTAAAGCGTCTGCACGAATATAAGCGTCAGCACCTTAATGTTATGAACATTCTTGCTGATTATAACTATCTCCTTGAAAATCCTGATGCTGATTTTGAGCCTAAGACATATATCTTTGCTGCTAAGGCTGCTCCGGGCTACTATCTTGCAAAGCAGATTATCAAGCTTATATGGGCAATCTCAGAAGAAATCAAGAAGAATCCTAAGATTTCAAAGAAGCTTTCTGTATACTTCCTTGAAAACTACTGCGTAACGCTTTCAGAGCTTCTTATGCCTGCAAGTGATATTTCAGAGCAGATTTCTCTCGCAGGAACAGAGGCTTCAGGTACAGGCTGTATGAAGCTTATGCTCAACGGCGCTGTAACTCTCGGAACTCTTGACGGTGCAAATATCGAAATCAGAGAAGCTGTCGGAGATGACAACATCATTATCTTCGGTATGAAGAATGAAGAAGTAAATGCACTCAAGGCAAAAGGATATAATCCTGAAGATATCTATGCAAACAACGAAACTATCAGAAAATGCATCAACAGAATGTACCAGGGTATCAACGGATGTGTATTCAGCGAGGTTGCAAACTCACTCAAATCTCAGGACCCATATATGGTTCTTGCTGATTTCGAATCATACAGACAGGCTCAGAAGTTCAGCTCTGAAACTTACAGAGATAAGATGAAGTGGGCTAAGATGTCACTCAATAATATTGCAGGTGCAGGTATTTTCTCTGCTGACCGTGCAGTAAATGAATATGCTAAGAATATCTGGCATTTAAAGTAATAAGCTAAACTAAGGGCGGATTTATATTCGCCCTTATACCATATTATATAAACAAGGGGGTATCTATACCGATATGGCTATATATGACAGCTGGAATACAGAATACAAATCTAAATTCGGCGCGCTAAGGCGTGACGAAGCCTGTAGATTTTCAATAAAAATCCCGAAGAATATTCCGCTTGATTTTGCACCTGTTATGGTTGTATTCCGTACAGGCTTCAAGGAAAGATTCCTTAATATGACAAAAATTGACGAAGACGGAGATTACAGCGTTTATTCGGTTATTTTCTCTGCAAAATATTCAGGCGTTCACTATTATTATTTCTCATACACTTCAAATGGAACACGAAATTATATCAAGAAAAAAGACTGCCATTTCGGCAATCTCAACGATGGTGATTTATTTCAGCTTACTGTATATTCAAAGCACTATGAGGGCGTTGAATTCTTAAAGGGCGGGATAATGTATCAGATTTTCCCTGACAGATTCTGCAAAAGCGGAAAAACTCACGAAAATATCCCCGATGGCCGTGTTCTGCGTGATGACTGGAACGGCACTCCGTACTATAAGCCCGATGAAAACGGTCATGTATGGAATAACGATTATTTTGGCGGTGACCTTGAGGGTATACGCTCTAAGCTTGAATATTTAAGTAATCTCGGAGTAACCTGTATTTATCTCAACCCGATTTTCGAACCGCACGAAAACCACCGCTACAATACTGCAAACTATATGAAAATAGACCCGCTTCTCGGTACTGAGGAGGATTTCAGACTTCTTTGTGCTGACGCTAAAAAACACGGTATTTCCGTTATCTTAGACGGTGTATTTTCACATACGGGTGCTGACAGTATTTATTTCAACAAATTCAACCGATATGACAGTGTTGGTGCTTATAATTCTACGGAAAGTCCGTACCATGACTGGTATACATTCTACAATTATCCGAATGAATATGAAGCATGGTGGGGCATAGACACACTCCCGAATGTTGTTGAAACAAACGAAAAATACACAAAATATATCTGCGGCGAGGGCGGAGTTCTTGACCACTGGATTGAGCTTGGTGCGGCAGGTTATCGTCTTGACGTTGCAGATGAGCTTCCCGATGCTTTTCTTGAAAACCTCAATAAATGCGTTAAAAAACATGGCTCGGATAAAATCGTTATCGGCGAGGTATGGGAGGACGCTTCAAACAAGGAAAGTTATGGTGTAAAACGTCGTTATCTGCTTGGTCATCAGCTTGACTCTGTAATGAATTATCCGTTCAAACAGGCAATTATTGACTATATAAAGGGCGGAGAACCGCATAACTTCATAAATTCGGTAATAACAATTCTCGAAAACTACCCTAAGCCTATGGCTGACGTTCTTATGAACTTTGTTTCAACGCATGATATTGAACGTGCAATCAATAATTTCGGCGGTGAATACTGCGGAGATAAGAGCAAGGACTGGATGGCTGAAAGATACCTCACAGCCGAAGAATACGGCAAGGGCAAAAATATGCTGAAAGCGGCTATGGCTCTTATGTATTTTATTGTCGGCGTTCCGAGTATTTACTACGGTGATGAGGCAGGAATGCAGGGGTATAAGGACCCATTCAACAGACGTTGTTATCCTTGGGGAAATGAAGATTCTGAGCTTATAGATTATGTTAAGACTCTCGGACAGATACGCAAAAGCAGTCCTGCATTTGCTGACGGAACAATGATATTTATCTATAATGATAATGAAATTATGGGCTTCAAAAGATGCTCTGAGAAAGAGGATATGCTCATTTTCGTAAACAGAAGCGCAAATCAATGTAACATTGAGCCTTTCTTCAAGCTTATTAAGAAATATTCAATTTCCGAAGCTGTTCACGGAGAAATAACCGATTCAGGTCTGACAGTAAATCCTTATGATTTTGCGGCAATACGATGCATTAAATAACATTTTTACGGACAGTTTTTTCAGACTGTCCGTATTTTTTCGAAAAAAGTATTGGAAATAATAAAAAAATGTTTGTATTTTCTTCTGATATATGATATAATAAAAAAAGCTTGTAATTTTTATAAGCGAAATTTGTAAAAAGGAATTGATAAAATGGAAAATAAAAAGGGTATATCAATACTTAAACCCGTAATCATCGTGCTTCTTGTATTGCTTATCGCAAGCACTCTTACTGTAAATATACTGTTTTCACGTTCAAATACACCTAAAATCTTCGGAAAGTTCGTTCATATCGTTACTCAGCAGGAGGGAATCGATATGGGCAACGAGGTTACAGCAGGTGCCGCAATTATTGCAGACGATATTTCAAAACGCACTCTCGATATCAACACAGACGTTGTTCTCTGTAAGCTTAACGGCTCAGACGAGGTTACAGTCAGAATGTTCTATAAGGTAGAAGCTGATGCCGAAACAGGTGAACTTCGCTATTATCCCGAAACCGACAAGGCTCAGGGAACTGAACTTTCAATCGGCAAGGAAAATATAATCGGCGTATGTACAAAGGAAAATATGACTCTTGGCAAATACATCTCATTTGTAAAAAATGTAAAGGGTATTATTGCTCTTCTGGTTGTTCCTTGCGTTTTACTCGTTATTATGATTATTGCGGCAATTTTCAGAAAACGCGATGAAGATGATGACGAATTCAACTTCTACAACTATGAAAACAACGAAGAAGAAAATGCTCCGAAGCCTGTAGCTATGTCAAATCCGCTTTTCAATCCTGAAGAAAGCACTTTCGGAAGCAATGAGCATGAGCTTAAAAAGATGTCAATTGCCGAAAACTTCAGTCAGAAGGAAGTAAATACAGATTCTCCTTATCAGAAGGAAAAGGAAAGAACAATGCAGTTCAAGGCACAAAGCTCTGCCGAAACAGCATTTGCTGCAAAAAATGTTATCGGACAGTCAACAACTGCTCCTGTTGCAGAAGCTCTCAGAGGCGAAATGCTCAGACGTACAGCCGAAGCTGAAAAGTATTCAAGCGAACTTCACAAAACTCCTGTTGCAGATGAAAACGATAACACGCTTATTATGTCAACAGCAGATCTTCCTAAATCTGAGCCTATCAAAACACATTCTGCAACAACAGCACCATCATACACTCCAAAAAGACAGACTTCACCTGATATTGATGATATTATCAAGAACGCTTCACCTGTTTCTGCAAAGAAAAAGGATATAAATGCAATGTCAATTGATGATCTGCTCAATGTTATCGAAAACGAAAAGAAAAAGCTTTAATCATAAATCTAACAGCCTGTATTCCGTAATACAGGCTGTTTCAATATCGGAGGAATATAAAAATGAACGGAAAAATTATTGTCATTGAAGGCCTTGACGGTACAGGTAAATCCACACAATTTGAGCTGCTTAAAGAAAAACTCGAAAATTTCAGATTTATCACCTTTCCTAATTATGAATCACCAAGCGGAGAAATAATCACGCAATACCTCAGCGGCGAATTTGATGAAAAGGATGAAAATATCAGTGCTTATTCAGCAAGCTCGTTTTACGCTGTTGACAGATACGCAAGCTTTAAAAAGGACTGGGAAAAGGATTACCGCTCAGGTGTAAATATCATTTCGGCAAGATATACAACTTCAAATGCTGTTTACCAGACAACAAAGCTACCTGAAAATATGTGGGATGAATACTGCGGCTGGCTTTATGATTATGAATACAAAAAGCTCGGTATCCCCCGCCCTGATGCTGTGATTTTTCTTGATATGCCTGTTGAAGTATCACAGAAGCTCCTTTCCGAGCGTTATAATAATGACGAGCATAAGAAGGACATTCACGAAGCAAATGTTGATTACCTCAGAAAATGCCGTGAAGCCGCACTTTATGTAAGCAGATATGATGAAAATGAAAGCTGGACTGTAATTGAATGCTGTAAAGACGGAAAGCTTCGTTCTATTGAAGATATAAACAATGAAATCATTTCTATTATCAGCAAAATAGTATAACTTGCAAGGGCGGATTAATTCCGCCTTTTTATGTTGTTTTTCCACAATTTTATCCCCAAAATGCGTCAAAGGTTATATGTCATAAATTGTAAAAATTTGTTGACAAAAAAGGAAATATATATTATAATAATGTTTAATATCGTAAGATAGTATATTTTGAAGAAATGGGGTTATTAGTTATGAATAAGAAGAGAATTCTTGCTGCATTATGTGCATTAGGCTGTACATTTACTCTTACAGCTTGCGGAAATAAGGCAGAAAAAATACTCGGCTATGTTGACAAGATGGACTTCGACGGTGCTCTCGATTATTACGATGAGAAGGTTGACGGTTCTTCTAAGGAAAGAGAAATCCGTAAGGAAGTAAAGTCTGAAATGGAAGACAAATACGAAGCTATCCTCGATAAATACAACGAGGGCGAACTTGATGATGACGCACTTGAAGATTTATACGAATTTGTTGAAGAACTTAAGCTCGATAATGATGATTATGAGGATTTCAGCGATAAGCTTGTTGAACTCAAAACATCAAAGCAGAACTATGAATGGGCTCTTAATTCACTTGAAGAAGAAGATTACCAAATGGCTATCTATTATCTCCAGCAGGTAGTAAAGAGCGACAAGAATTACAAGGAAGCTCAGGCTAAGCTTGAAGAAACAGAAAATGCTCAGGTTGAAGAAAAGCTTTCAGGCGTTGAAGATTACCTTGCTGACCAGGATTACGAGGAAGCTATGAATCTTCTCAACTCATATAAGTATGATTTTGAGGACAACGAAAAGTTCAAGGAACTCTACGAAAAGGTTAACAAAGAAGTTGTTGACTATTCAAAGGCTGAAATCAACAAGTATTTTGAAGAAGACGATTATTCAGAAGCTTCAAACTTCATTCGTAACCTTGCGCTTTACTACTTCAGCGACAATGAAGAAATGAACGAACTTTACAATAATATTGACGATAATTACGCTGCTTTTGTTATCGCAAAGGCTGATAAGGAATTTGCTGCTAAAAATTATGCAGACGCTGCCGTTCTTATTCAGGATGCTATCAACGCTATCGGCGATGATAATGATAAGCTCAATGCCGCAAATGAAAAATACAGCAAATATCTCCCTGTATACCTCAACGATATGGATTACAGCGATCTCTCAGGTACACGTTACATAAACTACTTTGGCTCAACATCTGACTACTTCGGAAACAAATACAAGAATTCATACTATATCTATGGACTTCTCAAGAAGCCCGGCTATGCTGTATATGATATCAAGGGCGAATACAACACATTCAAGGGTGTTGCTTCAATAATTGAGTCATATTCTGAAATAGATGGCGTAAAGGCATTCGAAATCTATGGTGATGACAAGCTTCTCTACACTTCACCTGCTATGACAACAGATTCAACAGCTGAAAACTTCGAAATCGACATTACAGGCGTACAGACAATCAAAATCAACTACCCTGTAGCAGACAATGCAAATGCATTTACAGGTCTTTTTGACGCTTGCTTCGTAAAGACAGGCGATACTCCTGCACAGGCTCCTACAGAAGCTACTACTGAAACTGCAACAGACGAAACAACAGAAACTGCTGAAGCAACAGAAGCTACTACAGAAGCTGAATAAACAAAAACACGGTTATCCGAATTAAATCGGATAACCGTATTTTTATTATAAGAGAGGTAAAGTATTTATTTTTTTATTCGCTTGCAAGGATATTCTTGATACCCTTAGAGATTATTTCATAATCCTTTTTCATTTCTTCAAGAGCCTTTTTGCCTTCTTCTTCAATTGTGTAGTAAACTCTTGTACGCTTCTTGCCTACAAGCTCTGTTGAGCCTGAAATATACTTCTTTTCAATCATTCTGTAAAGTGATGGATAGAGAGTTCCTTCCTTGATTATGAACAAGCCTTCACTGCTCTTTTCAAGCTCCTGAACAAGCTCATATCCATACATATTACGTCTGCATAGTAAATGAAGAACGACCATTTCTACTGCGCCTTTTTTAAAGTTTTCCTGTGATTTCATAATAATTACTCCATTTCTTAAGTCTTATTGCAATTGAGCAACGACTTACATTGTAGTTTAATTCTGATGTGTTAATTTAATAGTTATTTCATAAGATTTTTTCTTATAAGAATCAAATCAAAGATATCGACATAGCCGTCATTATCATAGTCGCAATCACAATCACTGCGCTTGCCTAATACTGACAGATTACAGAGGACTGCGTCTGAAATATCCAGGCAGCCATTGCCATTGAAGTCACCTGCTACCATAACAGGAGGCTGTGTAGTTGTTACAGCTGTTGTTGTGGTGGTGTTAGTAGTTGTTGTAGTTGTAGGCTTGGTTGTTGTAGTGGTTGTGGTTGTTGTGATTGGTTTTGATGTAGTGGTTGTTGTTGTCGTAACAGGTGTGGATGTCGTTGTTGTAGTGATGGTGGTTGTTGTGATCGGTTTTGATGTAGTAGTTGTTGTTGTCGTAACAGGTGTGGATGTCGTTGTTGTAGTGGTTGTGGTTGTAGCTGATGTAGTTGTTGTAATCGGTGTTGTGGTAGTTACTGTATTTGTGTAAACATAATCTGATTTATTAAGTTCGGGGTAAGTAAATATTGTGCCGAGAAAATCTGAAAATTCAGTATGATTTGTAAAGAAGCTGTCTGAGCCTTTGAGGAAATAGCTTCTCAGAACTTCTTTATTGGAAGGATCATCGGTATCATCCCATGTGAGATCAAGAGCATACCACTTATCATCTTCCATAAGAACATAATTCCACATATGAGCTGTCATATCGCTTGTATCGAGGTTTCCGAAAACAAGCACACATGGTATCTGCTCTTTGTTGCATATAAGCTTTACCGCCTTTGAATAGCCCTCACACACAGCGCCCGGTTCTACAAGAGCACCAACTGCTGAATGTGCAAAACCTGATTTAAGGTCATAATAAGTATACTCACCTATCTGCTGATAAATATCAGCAAGCTTTTCATAATTATTATTGCCATTTACTTCAAAATTATAAATAGCAGCATCAAGCTCTTGTCTGTATTCCATAACCTCGTTTATATCCGAAAAAGCTTCAAGCATTTTCGGAGTAAGAGTTATTCCGCCTATTTTGAGAGTGTAACTCTGTGTGAACTGGTTATAAGAATAAGTTGTGTTAATAAGATTTACGGTAACAAGATTAGGATCAACCCAGAATATTTCGGGATAGTCGAAAAGTACGGAATCTCTTGCAGGTTTACAGTTTGCCATCAGTGCATTATATAATGTTTCCTGATCTTCTTCTGTGTAGTTGCTTGTACCCGGAAGTGCGGTTAATGAGATTTTTAAAGCTTCGGGAAATGTTACCTGAACAGTATCAAGTGATGGATTGATCCAGTTTCTTAATGCTTCATAAACAGCCGTATTGTTTTCATCAAGGTATGAACCGTAAAGATGAACGTCGGTGCTTGCGACGCTTTCGGAATTACTTGTTCCGCTGTCCGTTGTAGTACCTGAATTCAGTGACGGCGAATCCAGAAAATAATCATAGCTGTTGAAATCAACATCTCCCATATCAAGCATAATATCTTCTTCTGAAAGATCTATTTCAACATTTTTATTTGTCTGAGATTCAGCAAATGTATATGCCGCACCGTTTCCGCATGGCAAGGACAGGGCTAATGCAATTGCCGAAGCTTTAAAAAATATTCTCTTCATGACAGTTTCCTCCTGCAATCAAATTTTAACCCGCATTAATTTCCTATCCCTCTATATTTATTTTATATATGTATTATAATACAAAAACTACGCAAAGTCAATAGATTTCACAAAATATATACAACTTTGCAATTTATTTTGTGTGAATGTACAAAACACCAGCAACTGTCTTGTACAGCTTGTATACATACTGTGTAATCACTTTATATTATTATACAAAAGGTATTCATCTTCAACATTATCCGACATAATCCCTTATAATTATAGTAAGTGTTTGAAATACACTTGTCCGTCAGCTGTGGGCAAATATATCAAAAATTCACTCATACTGTCATATAGATTTTGTAGTTTTCTCTCTTGAAAAGATGCTATATATATGGTATACTATAAAAGCACAATAGATATTCAGTGTATTTTCTTATAATTTCAAAGGAGAGATTAGCTTAATGAATTTATTTCAGATGAATAAAAGCGAACTTGAAGCATTTAAAAATGAGGTTGAATCACAGTACAATAATTTCAAATCACTCGGTTTAAAACTTGATATGTCAAGAGGTAAGCCTTCACCACAGCAGCTTGACCTCAGCATGGATATGATGAACTGCCTTTCAGCTGATGACTATAAGTCAGAAAACGGTATGGACTGCCGTAACTATGGTATTCTTGACGGTATTCCTGAAGCTAAAAGACTTTTTGCTGATATGATTGACGTAAATGCTGACGAGGTTATTGTTTTCGGTAACTCAAGCCTTAACATTATGTTCTGGACAATCCAGACTGCTTTTACTCACGGAATCCTCGGTTCAACACCTTGGGGTAAGCTTGATAAAGTTAAGTTCCTCTGTCCTGTTCCGGGATATGACCGTCATTTTGCTATCTGTGAATTCTTTGGAATTGAAATGATTAATATACCAATGAGCGAAAGCGGTCCTGATATGGATATGATTGAAAAGCTCGTTGCTTCAGATGATTCTATCAAAGGTATCTGGTGCGTTCCGCAGTATTCAAATCCACAGGGCATCTGTTACAGCGATGAAACAGTAAAGCGTTTTGCTGCACTCAAGCCTAAGGCTGCTGATTTCAGAATTTTCTGGGATAATGCTTACTGTGTTCACCACATTACAGACGATACATCAAGAATCCTCAGCCTTTTAAACGAAGCTAAGGCAGTTGGCAATGACAATATCGCTTACATTTTCGGTTCTACATCAAAAGTTACTTTCTCAGGCTCAGGTGTTGCTGTAATCGGAACAAGTGCTGAAAATATCGCAAGTCTTAAAAAGGCACTTACTGTAAGCACTATCGGATATGATAAAATCAATCAGCTCCGCCATGTAAGATATTTCGGAAATTATGATAATATCCTCAAGCACATGAACAAGCACAGAGAGCTTCTTGAGCCACGTTTCAATGCTGTTACAGAAACTCTTGAAAGAGAAATCACTCCTTGTGGCGAAATCGGAAGCTGGGTTAAGCCAAAGGGCGGTTACTTTGTATCATTCAACTCTATGAATGGCTGTGCAAAGAGAATCGTTCAGCTTTGCGCTGAGGCAGGCGTTACACTCACAAACGCAGGCGCTACATTCCCATACGGAAAAGACCCTGACGACAAAAACATCAGAATTGCGCCTTCATATCCTTCAATTGAAGAACTTGAAAAGGCTATGGAGCTTTTCGTTATCTGCGTAAAGCTTGCAAGTGCTGAAAAGCTTATTGCTGAAATGTAATTGTATATCACTATATAAATGTATAGCTCCCACAGAAAAACATTCTGTGGGAGCTATCAAATTATACAAAATATTTCATCAACCGTTGACACCCGCCTATGAATATGTTATAATTAACAAAAACATTGTGGAGGTATTCGTTATGAAAACAAACGACAAAATTCTTAAAGAGATGGCTCGACTTGGCGCTTTACAAACAGAAAATGCAAAATATACAAAAGCAGATGATATCATAATTGAAGATTATGAAGGAACTAAAAAACGTCTTATAATTGATGACATAACTGATGATGATTTACATTTATTAGTTTCTCTCGAACAATTAAGAACACTTAAAAGTATTAAATGGTTTATAAAAACCACCTTTATTTTGGGATTAATTGTGGCTTCCATATGGATTTTAAGTTTTCTTATTAGTTTAGGAAACACAATATAATAACGCTCTCCCACAGAAAAACATTCTGTGGGAGCTTTTTTGCAAAAAAAATAATGGCAGATGGTTTCATCTGCCATTAAATCTTAAATTCTTATTTCTTTTCTTCTTTATTGCCGCTTTCAAGAAATTTGTAAACAACAGCAGCAAGTGCCGCACCAACAAGCGGAGCAACTATGAACACCCATAAATCATTGATTGCACCTGTATCGTTTGTCATAGCATCAACTACAGCAGGAGCAATACTTCTTGCAGGGTTTACTGATGTTCCTGTAAGACCGATTCCAAGAATATGCACAAGTGTAAGTGTGAAGCCGATTACAACACCACCAAATGAGCCGTGGCCTGCTTTCTTTGATGTAACACCGAGAATTGTAAGTACGAAAATGAATGTAAGTACTACTTCAACAATAATGCCTGCTGTTACGTTTCCGTTTACGCCCGCAAGTCCGTTTGCACCGTATGCACCTGTTTTATCCTCAACTTCACCGAGATTGAAAACAAGTGCAAGTATTCCTGTACCGGCAAATGCACCAAGGCACTGTGAAATCACATAACCGATAAAATCGCTTACGCTCATTCCGCCATTGATAAGAACTCCGAGTGAAACAGCAGGATTGATATGGCAGCCCGAAATATTACCCACACAGTATGCCATACCTACAATAACAAGACCAAATGCAAGTGCTGTAAGAATATATCCGCAACCCTGTGCAGCATTACAGCCGACAAGCATTGCTGTACCACAGCCGATGAGTACAAGCGTCATTGTGCCGATAAATTCGGCAACATATTTTTTTATTGATTGCATATAAATAGCCTCCTGAAAAATGATATTTTGTACATTAATTATATACTATCCGACATATTTTGTCAATTATCGTTTTTTCAGAATATACATCTTATTTTTTGTGCAAATCTTTACTTTTTTACAATATAATGTTATAATTAAAATGATTATTTTCAAGGAGGAAAACAATGCAGAATAAATTTTCAGAACTTCCCGACCACGGACATTACACAGCATGTTCTTCAAGACTTCGTGAAATCGACGATAAATCGAGATTACGCTTTAAATTCACAATATTCACAACTGCCGCAGTATGCATTTTCGGTGCATGGGGGGCAAGAGTAAACGGATTTTCTTTGCTCGCTGATTTGCTTGTCGGAAGAGAAGAATTTGCAGGTGGTAACGCAGTAGATAATCTCACTTGCGGTTTCCTGCATATCGTTATGTTTATAATACTCACGCTTCTCGCATTTGTAGGAAGAGCAAGAAGCGACGCTAAAGTCACTCATATTATCATGCTTGCATTCTATTGCTTTACAGTAATTCAGAGTATTATACATATTGGTGAACGCAGAAGCGATGTAGCCGCATTTGCTGTCGGCATATTCGGAATTATTCTATATATCCCATCAATTGCGGATTTCTTTGATTTCAGAGAAATTTCAGCTGCAGAAGGCTATCCGTACTTCAACGAACGTTTTGCACAGCAGGCTGAAAATAACCACTATGAAACGCAGTATTACACCAAGCCATCCAAAAGAACAAACAAAACAATGGCTATTATAAATGAAGTTGAGAATATCGAAGAAAAGTCGGAGAATACTAACAAAAATACAGAAAAATGCAATTATATGGACGATATTTCAACGATTATGCCAAGCGATGACCTTACTCATCACGCTCCATATGATGAAATTGAAAACGACAATGAAGAATAACGCATAAGGGAGGCATTTATATGTTTGCAAAGGTAGAAAGTCTCGGACTGTTCGGGCTTAATTCTTTTCTTGTAGATGTTGAAATAGATATAAGCAGAGGCAATCCGCAGTTTGATATTGTCGGTCTGCCCGATACTGTTGTAAAAGAAAGTCGTGACAGAATACGTGCGGCACTCAGAGCATGCTCTATTGAATTTCCTACTGCCTCGGTTATGATTAATTTAGCTCCTGCCGATACGAAAAAAAGCGGCTCTGTTCACGACCTTGCTATATTTGTAGCAATAGTTAAAGCTATGGGAATTATAAGACGTGACCTTGACGATTGCTGCTTCATCGGTGAGGTTTCACTCAATGGTGATGTAAGAGCGATAAACGGTGTTCTCCCTATGGTGCTTAAAGCAAGGGAAAACGGAATAAAATCCGTTTTTGTTCCTGCTGATAACGCTTTTGAAGCTTCGGTTGTTGACGGAATAGAGATTTACGGTGTAACCTCGGGAACACAGCTTATAGATCACCTCTGCGGTGACGCTATGATTGAACAGACTCCGCTTTACACCCCATCAGAAGCCGAATATAATGAAATACTTGATTTTTCAGATGTAAAAGGACAGCAGACGGCTAAAAAAGCTCTTGAAATTGCGGCGGCAGGCGGTCATAATGCACTGCTTATCGGCTCTCCGGGAAGCGGTAAAAGTATGCTCGCAAAACGTATGCCGTCTATTCTTCCACAGCTTACGTTTGAGGAATCACTCGAAACTACAAATATACATTCTATTTCAGGACTTCTCAACAGAAATACTCCGCTAATCACAAAACGGCCTTTCCGTTCACCACATCACACTATTTCTTCGGCAGGACTTGCAGGCGGAGGTACTATCCCCCACCCCGGCGAAATTTCTCTTGCACACAACGGATTGCTTTTTCTTGATGAGCTTGCAGAATTCGATAGACGTACTCTCGAAATAATGCGTCAGCCGCTTGAGGACAGACAGGTTACAATATCACGCTCGGCAGGCACAATAACATATCCATGCTCGATAATGCTCATAGGTGCAATGAATCCGTGTCAATGCGGATATTACGGACATCCGAAAAGAAAATGCACCTGCGATAAAAGACAGGTTAAGAATTATCTTTCAAAAATTTCAGGACCGCTTCTTGACCGCTTTGATTTGCATATAGAAGTTGCTCCCGTTGAATTTGATGATATTTCTTCTGAAAAAAAGGAAGAAACTTCTCTTGAAATACGCAAAAGAGTGCAAGCGGCAAGAGCAATACAAACAGAGCGTTTCAAAAACACACGCACTACCTGCAACGCTCTCATTACAGCAGATAAGCTTCAGGAATTCTGCCCTATGGACGATAATGCAAAGGCATTAATGAAAAATGTTTTCGATAAGCTCGGACTAAGTGCAAGAGCATACGACAGGATTATGAAGGTTGCCCGTACAATCGCCGATCTTGACAACGTAGAGGTTATCAATAAGCGACATATTGCCGCTGCCGCACAATACAGAAGTCTTGACCGCAAATACTGGTCTGAATAAACATTAAGGAAGGTAAAAATGAAATCTGTTTTCAAAGATCTGATAAAACAGAACAGACGCCTTGATTACGGACTGCTCCTTGCAGTTCTGGTCTGCTCAATTATCAGCGTTATTCTGATTTATTCCATACACGCAAACAAGGTGCTTGAAAAAGTAGGCGCAAGCTATTATAAAACCCAGATGATTTCTGCCGCACTTGGCATTTTCGTGGCAATTGTAATTTCGATGATAGACTACAAAAAGCTTGCAAAGCTATGGTTTCTTTACGCTCCGATAGCGCTTTTTCTCGTATTTCTTACATTTACAAGTCTAGGACATCAACGTGCCGATGACCAGGCTTGGCTTAACCTCGGTTTTATCCAGTTTCAGCCTTCTGAAGTGCTTAAACTTGCGTTTATACTCAGCTTTTCGTATCATCTTTCAAAGGTTGAGGAAAATATGAACAAGCCGCTTTATATGGCTCTGCTATGTCTGCACGGACTGCTTCCGATAGCACTTATCGGCTTACAGGGCGACTATGGTACTGCTATTGTATTCGTTTTTATTTTTGTATGTATGATAGTGTCAGCAGATATTTCATGGAAATATCTTGCTGCTGCTCCGTTTATTCTTGCCGCAGTACTCTTTCTTGCATGGAATTTTGTTCTCGGATATGACCATAAAAGACGTATTGAGGTGCTTCTGCACCCTGGCACTGACCCTGAGGGACTTGAATATCAGCAGAATCTCGGACTTGCTGCACTAAATAACGGAAAAGTTCTTGGAATCGGTCTTTTCAATAAGGAAGAAAAATACATTTCAGTTCCTGAAATCCACAACGACTTTATCCTTGCTTATGCGGGACAGGTTTTCGGATTTGTCGGGGCAATCGGTCTTATTGCAATTTTAGCTTATCTTTGCCTTAAAATTCTCGCCGACAGTCGTGCGACTAAGGATAATCTCGGAAAATTCATCTGCATGGGAACATTCGGATTAATGCTTGCTCACTGCATTATGAATATCGGCATGGTATTAAAGGTAATGCCTGTTATCGGCGTACCTTTGCCCTTCCTCAGTGCAGGCGGTACAGCTATGCTGAGTATGTATGTAGCAATCGGATTAGTTCTCAGCACTTATACTCATAACAGCAAAAAGTATAATGTTTTCTACGATGAAGAGGAATAACAGATGATAAATGAATTTTCGAGAACAGAGCTTCTTCTGGGTGCTGAGGGTATATCAAGGCTGAAAAACAGCTCAGTTGCTGTATTCGGAGTCGGCGGTGTAGGCTCATATACTGCCGAAGCTCTTGCAAGAAGCGGAATAGGCAATATCACTCTTATAGACAATGATACTGTTAATGTAACAAATATCAATCGTCAGATAATTGCACTTCAATCAACTGTAGGTATGCTTAAAACAGAAGCAGCAAAAGCGAGAATACTTGATATAAATCCGAACTGCAATGTTACATTGCACAGCTGTTTTTATACAGGAAATGAATTTCCGCTTGATGAATTTGACTATATTGCTGACGCTATCGACAGCGTAACGTCTAAGCTTAATCTTATTGAAAATGCAATAAAACTTAATATTCCGATTATTTCAAGTATGGGTACGGGAAACAAGCTTGACCCGACAAAACTTGTAGTTACAGATATCAGCAAAACAGAAATGTGTCCGCTTGCCAAAATCATAAGAACTGAGCTTAGAAAAAGAGGAATAAATCATCATACTGTTGTATATTCTACTGAAAAGCCCGTTGCTCATAAGGCTATAAGCGATGAAGAAAGCGGAAAAAGAAAAACTATCGGGAGTGTTTCATATGTTCCGTCTGTTGCAGGACTTATTATGGCAGGCAGAATTATCAACGACATAGCTTTAAAGGATAATAAGTAAGTATGAATAACCGCTCTTTTCTCACAGGAAATCAGCTCAAAATTCTTGCTCTGATTTCTATGACTATCGACCATATCGGAGTTCAGCTTCTTCCGCAATTGCAAATTCTCCGTATTATCGGAAGATTAGCATTTCCGATTTTTGCATTTATGATTGCAGAAGGATGCAGATACACCAAAAACCGCAGAAAATACCTGCTGTTGATGGCAGGAATGGCACTTATATTGCAGATAGTTTATTTCATAGCAATGAAATCGCTTTATCAATGTGTATTTGTTACGTTTTCGCTTGGAATATGTCTGATTTACACATTCGATTATATGTGCAATAAAAGAGATTTTTTCTCATCTGCATTATTTGCGGTATGCTTTGCCACTGTATATTTTATATGTTCGTGTCTGCCGGATATTCTTAATAATACTGATTATGAAATAGACTACGGATTTTTCGGTGTATTACTGCCACTTTATGTCTATGCAGCAAAAACAAACACGCAAAAGCTTATATTTATGGCTGTCGGTCTTGTTTTACTTGCCATAAATAACGGTGGAAACCAGTGGTTTTCACTAATTACTCTTATTCCGCTTGCTCTTTACAATGGTAAACGAGGCAAAATGAATATGAAATATCTGTTTTATATTTATTATCCCGTTCACCTTGTAATTATATATATAATCAGTTTTTTAGTCGAAACTGCGTATTAATCACGCAAATCAACTAAAATCATAAAAAAACTGATAAAATATTTTGTTTTTCATCATAAAAAAAATATATTGAAAAATCAGTGTTTTTGTGATATAATACTTATATAAAAATTTTCAGGTACCGAACAAATGAAACGGTATCACCAAGGAGTGTACAATATGAATAATGTAAGACCGGATTCAATGGCAAGAATTACCACTGCTGAACTTGCAGAAAAATTCATTGAAGAACAAATTGCCGAAGTACGTGCTCAGGTTGGAGATAAAAAGGTACTCCTCGCTCTCTCCGGTGGTGTAGACAGCTCTGTTGTTGCCGCACTTTTAATTAAGGCTATCGGGAAACAGCTCGTTTGTGTTCATGTAAATCACGGGCTTATGCGTAAAGGTGAAAGCGAACAAGTTATTGAAGTATTCCGCAACCAGCTCGACGCAAATCTTATATATATTGACGCTACTGACCGTTTCCTTGATTTACTCAAGGGTGTTGAAGCTCCTGAAACAAAGCGTAAAATTATAGGCGGAGAATTCATCAAGGTGTTTGACGAAGAAGCAAGCAAGCTTGAAGGAATTTCTTTCCTCGCTCAGGGTACAATTTATCCTGATATTCTTGAAAGCGATGGCGTAAAGGCTCATCATAACGTAGGCGGACTTCCTGAAGATATGCAGTTTGAACTCGTTGAGCCTGTTCGTTTACTTTTCAAGGATGAAGTTCGTGTTGTAGGTAAGGCTCTCGGACTTCCTGCATCTATGGTTGACCGTCAGCCATTCCCTGGTCCAGGTCTTGGTGTTCGTTGTCTTGGTGCTATCACTCGCGACAGACTTAATGCACTCCGTGAAGCTGACGCTATACTCCGTGAAGAATTTGAGAAAAATGGTCTTAACAATACAGTTTGGCAGTATTTTATTGCAGTTCCTGATATGAAGAGCGTTGGCGTAAAAAATGACAAGCGTTACGAAGGATGGCCTGCAATTATCCGTGCCGTAAATACTACTGATGCTATGTCTGCTACTATTGAAGAAATCCCTTATGCACTCCTTCATACAATTACTGCTCGTATCACTTCTGAAGTAGAAGGCATCAATCGTGTTCTCTATGACCTCACTCCAAAGCCTGTTGGTACTATTGAGTGGGAATAATAACAGACCCCACGCAAATGGCTTAACTACGCTATTTTCTGTTATCATAACAGAAAAATGGCAACGTTTTGGCAACATTTGAATTATTCTAAAAATTAAGAGCTATCTGATTTTAAATCGGATAGCTCTTTTTGTTTATAAATTAGCCAATATAAATCTCGCAAATATCCCCGTCTAAAGCAAGCGGAAGCCACTCTAATTTCTGATATCTTTTCATTATATGGATTCCCCAATGAGTGGCTGCAGAATCTATTTCGTTTTGAATATTATCTTCTGTTATTTCTTCTATAGTAAGATGTTTATTTTGCTGATGTATAGAGCATTTCCACGCTTCACTGTTTAGCAATATAGCTTTTTTCTCTTCAAGTGATAGACTCTGAGGAATAAGTTTATTCAGACGATACTTAGCAAGTTCCCAAATTGGCATCACTCTTTGACTCGGATTGCTCTTTGCGGCATCAATAGCTATTTGTAGTTGTGCTACAAAGGCCGGATCCTGCAATTCAGGCTGTGCCTTCCAATAAGTATCCAATGCTTGGCTCTCTCTTTGTTGTATTTCCTCAATGCGTCGATAGTCTGAATCACGATACCTTACAACATATGGGCTTTCGCTACAGATTGGATTATTACCATACCACAGTTGATCTCCAGAAGGTGGAGCAACGCTGAAAATTGCTGAACCTAAACTATAATCACATTTAGAAATATCTTGATGCTTTGTAATCCATGAATCATTACGATAGTAGATATTCAACAAATATAGGGCAGCTAATGCATGTATAAAGGCTTTTACATTTCCTTTGTGTAGTGATGCGTATCTATCATGTTTTACAGCTTGATAAGCTTTTTCCCAATAAGTTCCTTGTCGTTTATGAGCTTCTTTTAATGGCTTGAGAACACGATTCTCATCTTTTGTGAAATTAAAAGATGGTGAAACAACCATAACTGTCTTTTTATGAGTCTGCCACTTAACATCAATTAGTTTCAAGCAATCTTCATCAAACAAAATACTACTATCTCCTCGCTGTTTGGTGCCGCCATTGTCAAAATATAGTTCTTTTGAAACAGCTTCAATTTGCACACAACAACGAACTAATAAATCTGCAATATAAGGTGAAAATGCTTCAAGTTGTGTATTACATGATTGAGCAATAACACCACCCTTGCTATTTACTAACACTTCATCTGTAAAAAAGATAAATTTGGATACCTCCAGTGCTTCTTTTTCAAGATTTAGGTATGTTTGCCAAAAAATATCAGATTTTTTCATTATATATCCCTCTATGAATTTTATTTAATTTGAATCATTCTTTAATGTTTCAACTATCATATCACTCAACTCCTGTGACACACCTATCTTATGCCATTCACCAGAAGTATCAAGTTCAGGATAGTGATAACGCCAGCGGTCATATTCCTCTTTTGTGATTTCTTCATTTCGGAACTTATCAGCTTCTATCTGCCACGCTGTAAAGAGCTTTACCATTTGCGGATATTCCATTCCGCTATTCTTATCAAGTCGGATACATACTTCATCATTGAGCGTATCAATACGGAAACCATATAAATCCTCAAGAGCAAAGAGCGTGTGCATAAGCCCGATATAGCTCTCTATGTTCGGAACATCAAGTGCTGCCGGAGAGACGTCAAGTGTTTTCGCTATTTCCTTTGTCAGCTCTGCCTTTGGTGTTCTTGTTCCTGACTCATACTGTGCAAGTCTGATGTCTGCTGTTTTCTCTGGAAAGCCAACAGCCATACCAAGCCATTTCTGTGTCATTCCACGAAGATTGCGGATAAATCTAATTCTTTCGCCGATAGCCATATTTTTCACTCCTGTTATGTTAATGATCAGATGATAATGAAAATAATCACTTTACGCTCATTATAAGAACCTGTCAAGCATCGGGTAGTATTTTCTTCGAAAATCTCCACCCTCTCCTACTTGACAGAACCTTGAAATGGGTGTAAATAATTTTAAACCCATTATAGCATATATGTTTAAGATAGTCAAGATAATTTAAACAAAAAAGTTTAAGAAATTTTCAATAAGGGTTGACGTAAACAAATATGTTTAGTATAATAGAGATGCAGACTTAAACAAAATAGTTTATATAACAGAAAGGAGGGTTGCGAATGAGCAATAACACTTTTATGAAAGTGGAGAAGGTTGCAGAGATTCTCGGAATTTCAAAATCCTACGCTTACAAAATTGTTCAGAAGCTCAACGATGAGCTGAAAGAAAAAGGTTTCCTGACAATTTCAGGACGTGTAAACAAGAAGTATTTTATGGAAAGAGTGTACTACGGTACACCTGACAG
>JAFWWU010000100.1 GCA_017523285.1 Ruminococcus sp. | reverse complement strand
TTGCTTTGTTTGTTTCAGGTTTTAATCGGTGTTTATAGCGTTGAGGTTCCACCCGTTCCCATTCCGAACACGGCAGTTAAGCTCTTCTGTGCCTACAATACTTGGCTGGCAACGGCCCGGGAAGATTGGTCAATGCCGATATTATGGACAGAAGCTATTTATATAGCTTCTGTTTTCATATTCTAAATTATATAAGGGCCATTAGCTCAGTTGGTTAGAGCAACCGGCTCATAACCGGTTGGTCTGGGGTTCGAGTCCCTAATGGCCCACCATAAAAAGTCCGATTATTCGGGCTTTTTTTATTTTTACTCTGATTATATAATCAGAGTTTTTTATTATATAAAATTGAATAATTCACTAATATTCTGCACATCATACTTAAAAGCAATTTTGATTTTAAGGAGTGATAAATGTTGGAAAAAGCTATATCGAGAATTAAATCACCTTTAAGAGGCAAGGTTGTTTCTCTTGATAAGGTGAGCGACAAAGTGTTCTCCGACAGAATATTAGGTGACGGATATGCGATTATTCCCGAAAAAACGTCAGGAAAAGTAAAAATATACAGTCCTGTAAACGGAATTGTGTCTACAATTGCAGAAACCTCTCACGCCTATGGTTTTACATCTGATGACGGACTTAATATTCTTGTTCATTTCGGGCTTGAAACTGTTTCTCTCAATGGTAGCGGATTTACTGCAAGGGTTAAAGAGGGTGACAGAGTAAATTCAGGAGATGTTGTGGCTGAGGTTGATATGGATTATCTGAATAAAAACAATATTAACCCCATAACTCCCGTGCTTGTGTGCAACCTTTCTGACGGAATGAGAATAAATCTGATTAATGATACGCTGATAGGCGGAGAAACTTCTATATTTGAAATAATTGATGAAACAGCACAGGATATTGCTGAAGAAATTACAGATAAGCCTGAGAAAAAACTTCGAGGTCTTAATTTTGACGCTCTACAGAAGCTTGGCAAGGTACTTATGGTTGTCATTGCTGTAATGCCTGCGGCTGGACTTATGATAAGTATCGGCAAGCTTATTGCAATGCTTGGCGGTGATATACAGATAACTCAGACAATCGGTTCAATAGCCGAAAATATAGGCTGGGCGATAATAAGTAATCTCAATCTGCTTTTTGCTATTGCAATAGGCGGCTCGTGGGCAAAGGAACGTGCAGGCGGCGCTTTTGCTGCATCGATAGCGTTTATTCTGATAAACAGTCTCACAGGTGCAATTTTCGGAGTGACAGCAGATATGCTTAATGATGCCGATGCTGTTACGCATACGCTATTCGGGCAGGAAATACTTGTAAATGGATACTTTACATCTGTTCTTGGAGCTCCTGCACTCAATATGGGCGTATTTGTCGGAATTATATCAGGCTTTGCAGGCGGTATTATCTACAACAAATACTATAACTATCGAAAATTGCCCGATGCATTGTCATTTTTCAACGGCAAACGCTTTGTACCGCTTGTAGTAATTGCATGGTCGCTTATACTATCGCTTATATTATCGGTGATTTGGCCGATTATACAGCTTGGTATTAATTCATTCGGTCTGTGGATTGCCGATTCTTCATCGACATCACCAGTTCTTGCACCATTTGTATACGGAACGCTTGAACGTCTGCTTCTTCCGTTCGGACTTCATCATATGCTTACAATTCCAATGAATTATACATCATTCGGCGGAACGTATCTCATTCAGACAGGCGCTAATGCAGGTACAGAGGTTTTCGGACAGGACCCGTTATGGCTTGCATGGATAACTGACCTTATAAATCTGAAAAACAGCGGTGATACAGCGGCTTATAATAATCTTATGGAAACAGTAATTCCTGCACGTTTCAAGGTCGGTCAGATGATTGGTGCAACAGGACTTCTCCTCGGATTTGCTCTTGCTATGTATCGCAGAGTTGATAAGGATAAACGTCACAAATATCGTTCGATGTTTGTTTCAACTTCGCTTGCCGTTTTTCTTACCGGTGTAACAGAGCCGATTGAATTTATGTTTATGTTCTGTGCAATTCCTCTTTATATTATATATGCGATTTTGCAGGGACTTGCTTTTGCTCTTGCAGGAGTTGTTGATTTAAGACTTCATTCTTTCGGAAATCTTGAATTTTTCACACGAATACCAATGTCCCTCAAAGCAGGCTTGCTCGGAGATATTATAAATTTCGTCATAAGTACGGTTGTATTTTTCGGAATCGGATATCTGGTTGCTTATTATATGATAGGAAAATTCAGATATGCTACTCCCGGCAGACTTGGCAATTATACAGATGCATCTGTATCAGATAACAATTCATCATCTGAAATAAGAAATTCAGGAAACAATCAGGCAGAAAGAATCATAGCACTTCTTGGCGGCAGAGATAATATAACACTTGTTGACGCTTGTATGACAAGACTGAGAGTAACTGTAAAAAATCCAGAAAAGGTTGCTGACGCAGAAAGCTGGAAAGCAGAGGGAGCACTCGGATTTATTAAAAAGGATACGGGAATACAGGCTGTATATGGTCCGAAAGCCGATGTTCTTAAATCAGATATAAATGATATTCTCTAAAAGAGGTGTTTGAAATCAGACTTTTAACTCTGAATACGCATAGCCTTGTTGAATCGGATTATGAAAATAAACTCGAATATTTTGCAGATGCAATAGAAAGAATACGTCCCGATATTATAGCACTTCAGGAAGTAAATCAATCAATTTCAGCTGATATTATAGATAAAAAACAGATTGTCGGCGGCACTTTCATAGGAAATATTCCTCTGAAAGCTGATAATCATATTTTCAGAACAGCTGAAATGCTGAGAGAAAGAGGTATAGAATATAACTGGGTATGGCTTGGGATAAAGCGTGGATATGATAAATATGACGAGGGGATTGCAATGCTCAGTCTTGAGCCGATAGAAATGATAAATGCCATTAATCTCAGTGAAACAGATAATTACGAAAACTGGAAAACAAGAAAATCACTTGGTATAAAAGTAAATAACGAGTGGTTTTACAACGTTCATTTCAACTGGTGGAATGATAAGGATGAGCCATTTTTGATGCAGTGGGCAAAAATGATGAAGGAAGTTGCGGATAAGGAAACAGTATGGCTGATGGGCGATTTCAACAATCCATCAGATAAATGTAATGAAGGTTATGATATAATAAGGAATTTCGGCTGGCATGATACGTTTTTGCTTGCAGAAAAAAAGGACAGCGGTTATACGGCAGAAAGTACAATTGACGGTTGGAAAGTCACACAAAAGAATAATCGTAAGCTTAGAATAGATTATATTTTCTGCAATAAAAAACGTGATATTATTTCATCACAGACGATATTCAATGGCATTAATGAGCCTGTAATATCTGACCATTATGGGATAATATGCGAATACTGATAATTTAGGCGGATTATATCCGCCTTTTTATATTTACAGAGTATGAATTGGTTTACATATTTTCTTCTTGACAATTTGTGTATATTAGTTTATAATAAAAAATATAGATTATAATGGGGTAAAGTTTATAAAAGTATAACACATTTCACAGAAAGGAATGAAGTAGATGGCAGAATACAGCTTCTCAAAAATCACACCGCTTATACAATCACTTACTGAAAAATGTCACGGCAATTACGTTATTGACCCTGAGCTTTATGTCAAGTACGATGTAAAGAGGGGGCTTAGAGATATAAACGGCAACGGAGTAGTTGCGGGACTTACAAATATAAGTACAATAAAAACAACCGAAATAGTCGGTGATGTACCCGTACCATGCGAAGGAAAGCTTTTTTATCGTGGTATCAATGTCGAGGATATCGTAAGCGGATTTATAAAGGATAAGCGTTTCGGTTTTGAAGAAACGATTTATATACTTCTTTTCGGGGGTATGCCTACATTACAGCAGCTTAATGATTTCAAAAAGCTTCTCGCTGATTGCAGAGTGCTTCCTACCACATTTACAAGAGATGTAATAATGAAATCTCCGAGCGATAATATGATGAATACGCTCGCAAAATGTGTACTTGCGCTTTATTCCTATGATGATAATGCAAATGATATATCAATTCCGAATGTTTTAAGACAGTGTATTGAGCTTATCACGCTTTTTCCTGTGTTATCGGTTTACGGATATCAGGCTTACAGCTATTACAAGAATGGTGAAAGCCTTTTCATACATAAGCCTCATCCTGACCTTTCTATCGCAGAGAATATTCTTTATCTGCTTCGTGCCGATACCAAGTATACTGAGCTTGAAGCAAGAATACTTGACCTTGCACTTGTTCTTCATGCTGAACACGGTGGCGGAAACAACTCTTCATTTACAGTTCATGTTGTTTCTTCATCGGGAACTGATACATATTCCGCAATAGCGGCGGCGCTCGGTTCACTCAAAGGACCAAAGCATGGCGGCGCAAACATCAAGGTATGTATGATGTTTGATGAAATCAAAGAAAATGTCAAGGACTGGAATAATGAAGATGAGTTGAAGGCTTACCTCAGAAAAATTCTCCATGGCGAAGCTTTTGATAAATCAGGACTTATTTACGGTATGGGACATGCTGTTTATTCCGTTTCAGACCCAAGAGCACAGCTTTTCAAATCTTATGTAGAAAAACTCTCAATAGAAAAGGGTATGGAAGAAGAATACAGACTTTATGCACGGGTTGAAGAACTTGCAAAGGAAGTTATCGCAGAGGAAAGACGCATTTACAAGGGTGTATGTGCAAATGTTGACTTTTACAGCGGTTTCGTTTACAGAATGCTCGGACTTCCTTATGAGCTTTATACTCCTATTTTTGCAATTGCAAGAATTGCAGGCTGGTCTGCACACAGAATAGAAGAGCTTATCAATTCAAATAAGATTATAAGACCTGCATATAAATCAATTGCTCCGCAGGCAAGCTATACAGATATTATTGACAGAATCATTGAATAATTTTATGAAAGGAAATCATATATGAATACAACAAAAACAGTAAATTTTAACGGACTTAGCTGCATACAGCTCAACGCAGGAGGCTATGAAGCTCTTATTGCCTATGAAGTCGGCTCGAATGTAATTAGACTGAGAGATAACAAGAATGGTATTGAGTTTTTCCGTTTCAAAGAATCAAATACTGCCGAAGATATAAAGCAGTCTGCTGAAGTATGGGGACTTCCTACACTTTATCTTCCGAATCGTTTTGCAGATGGTGTTTTAAAGGCATCAGATGCAGTATATCAGCTTCCTGTAAATGAAAAAGCACCATATAACAACCATATTCACGGATTTTTACATAAGCGTGAGCATACTGTTATACAGCAGGGTGCAGACGTAAACTGTGCATGGGTTAAAACACAGTATTTCTATGATGAAAAGGATGAATTCTTCCAGTATCTTCCTGTAAAATTCATCGCTGAGTATACATTCACACTTTCACAGTATGGACTTGAAAAAACAGTGAAGTTTACAAATCTTTCAGATAAGATGCTTCCTATGTCACTTGCTTCACATACAACAATCAATACTCCGTTTGTTGACGGAGGCAAGGAAGGCGATATACGCCTTACAGTACCTGTCGGCAAAAAGTGTGAGCTTAATGAGAGATGTCTGCCGACTGAAAGACTTAAAACCCTTACAATGTATGACCTTGAATACAAGACAGGCAATAAATGCCCTGTTCTTCAGATTATCGATAACGATATGTATGTTGCCGAATGGGGTTCACTCAATAATGAGGATTTCTATGGTGTTGTTGTTGAGGATATTGCAAGCGAAAAGAAGCTCTGCTATCAGGTTTCAGAGAATTATAAGTTCTGGATTATCTGGAATGACAGAGGATTCAATGGTTATTTCTGCCCAGAGCCTATGACAGCAATGATTGACGCTCCAAATCTTTCGCTTCCTGCTGATGTTACAGGCTATTGTGAAGTTAAGCCGGGCGACAGCTATGAAGCTCAGGAAAGATTCTTTACTAAGCTTTAATTGGAGAAATTTAAATGGCAGATAAGAAAACAAGTACATTTAAAGTGGTTGCAATAAGTCTTATGCTGATAATTATCGGTATAGTTATGCTTTCGGTTTTTCTCAATAGCGAAAGCAAAAAGACCAGAGATGGAAAACTCGTTACCTGTACAGTTACTTCTGTTTTCAAAGCAGGAAAACATCGTACAGCTAATGGATATTACATTGATGATAACGGAAACGAGATTAATGCAGAAATTATTAATACAGGTAACACCTATGTCGGCGCAGTTCTTGAAGGTTATGTTACTCCTGACAAGCCGGGTACGGTTGCTTTGAAAACTCCGGCATGGCTTGCGTGCCTTTATGTAGCACTTTCATTAGTGTTTATGGGTGGCGGTATAGCAGTTTTCCTTTTGGGATTAAAGCGTAATGCTGATATGGATCTGCTTGTTCTTGAAGGAGAGTTCGCTCAGGGACAGGTTATCGATGTGCGTCGTGACGGAGCAGGCAATTATGTATTCTATGCTATAAAGATAGCATATACTGATCTGGAAGGAACAGTACATACTTTTGAAGAATGTACAGAGGATTATCCGAAATATCGCATAGGAGATACAGTACATGTAAAATATGCCCGTAAGAAGAACGGAAAATATGCAAATATAATTGTTTAGGATAAAATGCATAAACTTACAGATGATAGTTTGTGTTATTTGTAAAAATGCACAAATATCGGTAAAAAAATAGTACATAGCAATTTTTGAAAATCTCTTGTAATATATGCAGAAATATGCTATAATAAATGTAATACGGCTTTGCCGAAATATCAATTATTAAGGAGAATTATTATGAAATTCGGATTTTTTGATGATGCGAACAAGGAATACGTTATCAATTCCCCAAGAACACCTTATCCATGGATTAACTATCTCGGAACACAGGCTTTCTTCTCGCTTATTTCCAATACAGCAGGCGGTTACAGCTTCTACAAGGATGCTCGTTTAAGAAGAATTACACGTTACCGCTACAACAACGTTCCAATCGATATGGGCGGACGTTATTTCTACATCAATGATAACGGTACAATCTGGAATCCGGGTTGGTCACCTGTAAAGACAGAGCTTGATTCTTACGAATGCCGTCACGGTATGGGTTATACAATCATCACAGGTAAGAAAAATGACCTCAAGGCTGAAGCTACATTCTTCGTTCCACAGAACTATGACGGAGAAGTTCAGCAGGTTGTTCTCACAAACGAAGGCTCAGCTGCAAAGACATTCAAGTTCTTCTCATTTGCTGAATGGTGCTTATGGGATGCTCAGGATGACTGCACAAACTTCCAGAGAAACTTCTCAACAGGTCGTGTAGAAGTTGAAGGCTCAACTATCTATCACAAGACAGAATACAGAGACAGACGTAACCACTATGCATTCTACACAGTAAACGATGCAATCGATGGTTATGATACAGACCGTGATTCATTTATCGGTCTTTACAACGGCTTTGATTCACCACAGGCTGTTACAGACGGCAAGGCTACAAATTCATTTGCTGATGGTTGGTCACCAATCGCTTCACACTACAAGGAAATCACTCTCGCTCCAGGCGAAAGCAAGACACTTGTATTCATCCTCGGTTATGTTGAAAATGAAGATGACAAGAAGTTTGAAGCTGACGGTCAGACAATCAACAAGGAAAAGGCATACGCTATGATTGAGAAGTTCAACACACCTGAAAAGGTTGCTGACGGACTTGCAGAACTCAAGGCTGCATGGGATAAGCTTCTCGGCATCTTCAATACAAATACTCCTGATGATAAGGTTAACCGTATGGTTAATATTTGGAATCAGTATCAGTGTATGGTTACATTCAACCTTTCACGTTCTGCTTCATACTTTGAATCAGGTATCGGTCGTGGAATGGGCTTCAGAGATTCCAACCAGGATATTCTCGGCTTCGTTCATCAGATTCCTGACAGAGCAAGAGAGCGTCTTATCGACCTCGCTTCAACTCAGCTTCCTGACGGCGGCTGCTACCACCAGTATCAGCCACTCACAAAGAAGGGTAACTCTGATATCGGCGGCGACTTCTCAGATGACCCATTGTGGATGATTCTTTCGGTTGGTTCATACATCAAGGAAACAGGCGACTGGGATATTCTCAACGAAATGGTTCCTTACGATAACGATGAATCACTTGCAAAGCCAATGTTTGATCACCTTACAGTTTCATTCTACCACATTGTAAACAACCTCGGTCCTCACGGACTCCCACTCGCTATGCGTGCTGACTGGAATGACTGTATCAACCTTTCATGCTTCTCAGACAAGCCGGGCGAAAGCTTCCAGACATATACAAATCCTAAGTTTGCAGCAGAAGGCGGCTACTCAAAGGTTGCTGAATCAGTAATGGTTGCTACACTCTTTACATACGCAGGTCCTTCATACGTTGGAATTCTCAGACATCTCGGTATGAATGCCGAAGCTGACAAGGCTCAGGCTGAAATCGACAAGATGAAGGAAAATGTAATGAAGCATGCATTTGACGGCGACTGGTTCCTCAGAGCTTATGATGCTTCAGGTGCAAAAATGGGTTCAAAGGAATGTGAAGAAGGTAAGATCTTCATCGAACCACAGGGCTTCGCTGTTATGTCAGAAATCGGTAAGGATCAGGGTGCTGACATCAAGACTCTTGAATCAATTGACAAGTACCTCAATACACAGTATGGTCTTGTTCTTAATAATCCTGCTTTCACAAAGTACTACATTCAGTACGGTGAAATCTCAACATATCCTGGCGGATATAAGGAAAATGCAGGTATCTTCACACATAACAATGCTTGGATTATCTGTGCTGAAGCTTACGCAGGCAGAGGTGACAAGGCATTTGAATACTATTCAAAGATTGCTCCTGCATTCAATGAAGAAATCTCAGATCTCCACAAGACAGAGCCTTATGTATACGGTCAGATGATTGCTGGTAAGGACGCAAGCAGATTCGGTGAAGGTAAGAACTCATGGCTCACAGGTACAGCTGCTTGGAACTTTGTTGCTATTTCACAGTACATCCTCGGTATCTCAGCTGATTGGGACGGCTTAAAGGTTGATCCTTCAATTCCACAGGCTTGGGACGGATTTACTGCTTCAAGAAAGTTCAGAGGCGCTACATACGAAATCACAGTTAAGAATCCTGACCACGTTTGCAAGGGTGTTAAGAGCATGACTGTTGACGGCAAGGCTGTTGACGGAAATGTAATTCCTGCAATGGACGGCGGCGTTCACACTGTTGAAGTTGTAATGGGTTAATTAAATACATCAAAAAACGGATTCATAGCGAATCCGTTTTTTATTTATATAAATATTTAAATGTAGGGAATGCCGCCCTCGGCATCCCACATGATAGTGTAGGGGAAGATATTATCTTCCCGTAAACAAATCGGGCGGATGATATCCGCCCCTACTTGTATTCATTAATATAAATATTTATTATTAATTTAAATTAAAAGTATCTGTTCACAAACTTTGTGCATATTAATTCTTGAAAAATATGGATACGAATGCTATAATTATGTCAGAATTTTTTTTCGGAGGTCTTTAATATGTCAACTAAAAATTCATCAAAGCATGTCCAGAAAATAGTTCTTACAGCTTTTTTTGCAGCAATTACATTTGTTTTTACGGCGTATCTCCACATTCCTACTGGTTCAGGTTATACTCATGCAGGCGACGGAATTATATACCTTGCAGCGTCTATTCTGCCAATGCCTTATGCAGTTGCGGCAGGAGTAATCGGAGGTTCACTTGCAGACGGACTTTCAGGCTATGCTGTATGGATTCCCGCAACAGCAGTTATAAAAGGTCTTACAGCACTGTTTTTCAGCAATAAAGGCGAAAAGATTATTACTATAAGAAATATTATTGGCGTTATTCCGTCATTGATAGTATGTATAGCAGGATATTCGCTTTATGAGGGGATAGTCATAACAGGCGAGATATCAAAGGCTTCTCTTATTGCGGCATTTACACAGACTCCGTCATATTTCATACAGATAATTGCAAGCACAATTCTATACATAGCGGCTGGAAAAGCACTCGATAAAATCAATTTCAAGAAAAAATTAACCTGAGAGGAAATTAACCTCTCAGGCTTTTTTATATTATAGTGATTATACAGCAGAAATCTTCCAGATGCTTTCAGCATATTTAGAAATAGTATTATCTGAGCTGAATTTTCCTGCATTGCACATATTAATCCATTGCTTTTTAGCAAATGAAAGTCTGTCCTTATAATCCGCATTTGCACGAAGCTTTGCTTCAACGTAGGATTCAAGGTCGCCGAGCAGATAATAATGGTCAGGATTGTGCCAGCTTGCACCGTCAAGAAGCGAGTAGAAAAGCTCCTTGAAATCGCCGGAGCCATCGTCTGAAACTGTACCGTCAATAAGTGATGAAACAACACGATTAATCATCTGATTTTCAGAGAAAATCTTGCGGCTGTTGTATTTGGGCATAAGCTCGGTAAGCTCATCGACCTTAGCACCGAAGATATAGTTGTTTTCCTCGCCTGCCTCATCAACGATTTCTACGTTCGCACCGTCAAGAGTGCCGAGTGTAACTGCACCATTGAGCATAAGCTTCATATTTCCTGTGCCCGAAGCCTCTGTTCCCGCAGTTGAAATCTGCTCTGAAATATCAGCGGCAGCAACGAGCTTTTCTGCATAGGAAACATTGTAATTTGAAACAAAAACAACCTTGATAAGCTTGTTTACTTCTTCATCAGCTTCAATTATACGAGCAATTTCATTTATATACTTGATAATTGCCTTTGCCCTCTTATATCCGGGAGCAGATTTTGCACCGAAAATAAATGTTGTAGGAGTGAAATCCCTGATAGTTCCGTCTTTGATTCCATAGTAGATGTAAAGAATTGAAAATGCATTGAGAAGCTGACGCTTATATTCGTGCAGACGTTTAATCTGAATATCGAAAATACTGTTTGAATCGATAAATATTCCATCTTTTTTAGCAATATAATCAGCAAGCTGTTTTTTCTTTGCATTCTTAATCTGAACAAATCTGTTGAGAATTTCATCATCAAGTGCATATTTTTTAAGTTCTTTAAGATTAAGATTAATAAGCCATTCATCATTTCCCATAAGCTCGGTGATGAGCGCTGAAAGCTCACGATTGCAGAGCCCGAGCCAGCGACGCTGAGTGATTCCGTTTGTTTTATTCTGGAAACGCTCAGGGAATATCTTATACCAGTCTGAAAGCACAGTATCTTTAAGAATCTGAGTGTGGATTTTTGCAACTCCATTTGTATAAGAAGAACAGTAAACAGCCATATTTGCCATATAAACCATACCGTTATTGATAATTTTCATTTTATCGATAGTTTCACGCTCAATTTCTCTTGAATACATATCAGCGATAAGAGTTTCATTAAGCATAATTATAATACTGTAAATTCTCGGTAAAAGTTCTTCAATCAGTTCAGAACTCCATTTCTCAAGAGCCTCCTGCATAATAGTGTGATTTGTATAGTTGAATACCTTGCAGGTTATATTGAAGGCTTTTTTGTAATCAAATCCTTCAATATCCATAAGCTGACGGATAAGCTCAGGAATTGAAATAACAGGATGAGTATCGTTAAGCTGAATTGTAACGAATTCATCAAGATTTTCGAGCGTTCCATGTTTTTCCTTATGCTTTTTCAGAATATCAGTGAGTGAAGCACAGCAGAAGAAATATTGCTGTTTAAGGCGGAGTTTTTTGCCCTCGTTTGTATCGTCGTTAGGGTAGAGAACTCTTGAAATATCCTCAGCATAGATTTTTTCCTTAGAAGCTTCAAGGTAATCCTGCTTGTTGAATATATCAAAATCAAATTCATTTACAGGCTCAGACTGCCAAAGACGGAGCGTACCGATATTATTTGTCTTACAGCCGATAACAGGCATATCGTATGGAACGGCAAGAACTGTCTGGTCGCTGAAGCTTACTTCAACAATATCCTTTTCACATCTTTTTGACCAAGGATCGCCGTATTTTGTCCAGTGGTCGATAACCTCTTTCTGAAATCCGTCAACTATAAGCTGTTTGAAAAGGCCATATTTATATCTTATACCATATCCGTCAAGCGGAAGATTAAGAGTAGCGGCACTATCAAGGAAGCAAGCGGCAAGACGTCCTAAGCCGCCGTTACCGAGAGCCATATCCTCAATTTCTTCAAGAGCGTCAAGCGAAGCGCCACATTCCTTGAAAATTTCTGCAACCTCGTCATAAATTCCAAGACAAAGCAGATTGTTATAAACAGCACGTCCTACGAGAAATTCCATAGAGAAATAGCATGCACGTCTTGCTGAAAGATGCTTCTGTCTGCTTGTTTCCCAGTTTTCGGCAAAAAGCTCCATAAGAGTATCTGCAAGTGCATTGTGAAGCTGTACAGCGGTAGCTTTTGATGGTGAAACTGCTAATTTATCGAGAAAAGTTGTTTTAAATACTTTTTTGTCCATAATATTTATACTCCTATCCATGACTCATTCACCGAGTCGGTTATATAGCTTGTTAAGTCGTTTTATTTCCAATGAAAGTGCAGGCGAAAAATCGGAATTAACAGTTCTGAACTGCCAGTTTTTTCCGAGTGTTGACGGAGTATTCATTCTTCCGTCAGCCTCACTTTCGATAAAGTCCTGAATCTGAGCAACAGCTGTCTGTGCTATACTTGCCCAGGTGCATTTTATAACTGCGTAAGGAATTTTGCAAAGCTTTTTGACATTAAGATATTTTCTTGCAAATTTAAGATTTTTCGGCGGCATATTATCAACCCAGCCGATAAGAGTTTCGTTGTCGTGAGTGCCTGTATATGCAAAGCAGTTGGAATTCTTGAAATTGTGCGGAAGATGCTCATTCTTGCTGTTATCAAAAGCAAACTGCAGAACTTTCATTCCTGGATATCCCACATCATCGAGCATTTGTCTTACTTCGGGAGTAATAAAGCCCAAATCCTCAGCAATAATATTAAGTCTGCCGAGCTTCTTTTCCGCAAGCTTGAATAATTCAGCTCCAGGGCCTTTACGCCATTCGCCCTTTTCAGCTGTTTTATTGCCGAATGGGATAGCATAATAGCTTTCAAAGCCTCTGAAATGGTCAATTCTTACGACATCGTATATTTCAGCGGCGAATGAAATACGGTCTGTCCACCATTTATAATTAGTTTTTTTGTGATATTTCCAGTCGTAAACAGGGTTTCCCCACAGCTGACCTGTCGGTGAAAATTCATCGGGCGGACAGCCAGCAACGTCAATCGGCTTCTTGTTTTTATCAAAGCAGAATAGTTCGGGATATGCCCATGCTTCAACACTGTCATATGCTGTATATATCGGAATATCTCCGATAATTTCAATACCGCATTCGTTTGCATAGTTTTTTACTCTTAACCATTGCTGATAGAATTTGAATTGCAGGAATTTAAAAAAATCAATATCCTTTTCAAGCTCCTTGCGTGCTTTTGAAAGAGCATTTCCGTCACGCATTGCAAGTTTTTTATCCCATTCATACCAAGGCTTGCCGTCATATTTGAATTTGAGTGCCATAAAAAACGCATATTCATCAAGCCAGTCCTTGTTTTTATTGAGAAAATCCGAATACTCGTCTGATTGATTCGGAATAAAACGTGCAAAGGCTTTTTTCAGCACATCAAAGCAGTTGTCATAGATTATGCTGTAATTGACCTGACGGGGATTGTCCTCCCAGATTATCTGAGCATAATCCTCACGGTTAAGGAGTTTTTCCTCCTGAAGTGTTTCAAAATCAATAAAATATGGATTTCCTGCATTTACAGAGAATGATTGATACGGAGAATCTCCATAGCTTGTAGGTGAAAGCGGAAGAATCTGCCATGCCTTTATGCCGCTTCTGCAAAGAAAATCAATGAAAGAATATGCCGATTTACCGAGCTTGCCGATACCGTATGATGATGGCAGGCTGGAAATATGCATCAGTATACAACCTTTTCTCATATATTATCACTCCGTTCTGCCGTATTCTGCGGCGGAAATTCTTGTATATCGTAATCTGAAATCTGTCTTAGCTGTTTCTGCATCTGTCTTGTACGGACTCCGACAAGCTTGTTAAGTTCTTCGTTTGCTGTTTCAATGCGGTGCTGAGTTTTTTCAAGAGCGTCAGCAAATTTATCAAATTCTGTTCTTACCTCTCCGAGAACACGCCATACGTCATTGCTGTGCTTCTGAATCTGCATATTTCTGAAACACATTCCAAGACTGCTCAGCATAGCACCCATAGTGCTCGGACCTGTTATGCATACATGATAATTATTCTGTAATACTTCAATTAACCCGTTGTTTACAGCTTCTGCATAAAGTCCCTCAAACGGCAGGAACATAATAGCGAAATCTGTTGTCTGCGGAGGGTTGATATATTTTGTTGAAATGTCCTTGGCTTCATTTTTCAGTGTAGTCACAAGAGCTTTTTTTGCAGCTTCGATATCAGCGGGACTGCCATTATTATATGCCTCATTAAGTGCGGAATATGTATCGGCAGGAAATTTTGAGTCAATCGGAAGGAGAATTGTTTCGCCTGATTCGTTGGGGATTTTCAGCGAAAATTCAACAAATCCGCTTTTTATTGCGGCATTTTTAACATATTGTGCAGGAGAGAGTATTTCACGCAGGATAGATTCAAGCTGGATTTCTCCGAGAACACCTCTCGTTTTTACATTTGAAAGGACTTTTTTCAAGTCGCCGACTCCTGAAGCAAGCGTCTGCATTTCTCCGAGCCCTTTATAAACCTGTTCAAGACGTTCATTTACAGCAGAAAATGCCTGAGTCATTCGTGCATCGAGGGATTTTTGCAGCTTATCATCTACAATTCCCTGAATTTTATCAAGATGAACATTATTTTCAGTCTGAATATTTGTAAGTTTATTTTCTACTGATTTACGGATAATATCAAGTTTTTGTTCACTTTCAAGCGCAAATGACTGAAAGCGGTGTTCAAGCTGAGTTGACATCTGCGAGAACATATCGCATGTTTTATCCTGTTTGTCTGAAAGACTCTGATTTATAGCATCAAGCTGTCTGAGCTGTGCAGAGCCGAGGTCGTTTTGATTTTTTGAAACTATATCAATAACAGATCGCAGATTATCGCTTGCGTTTGAATTAAGCTCCTGACGCAGACGGCTGTTCTGGATATCAAGTTCTTTTTTCAGTTCAGTGGAATTATCTCTTTTAAGCAGAATGATAATGGCAGTTAAAACAAGTATAATAAGAATTATGAGAAGAATAATGATAAATAAATCCATAAAATAAAGAATAATCCTTTCGTAATGTCATATAATATCGCTATGCGGATCGGAGGTAGTGAGTGATGAAAGCAGCAGAGCGATTTTTTTCATTTTTAATGGGCTTTTTTATATATAGTCTTATAGAAATAGCCGCAAGAGGCTATACACACTGGACAATGGCACTTACAGGAGGGCTTGTATTGTCCATATTGTATGATATAAACAGCAGAGATGCTGTTTCGCTTTTTAAAAGCTGTATTGCAGGAATGATAATAATAACATTCATTGAATTTACGGTAGGAGTTGCGGTAAATCTTATTTTAAAGTGGCAGGTATGGGATTATTCCGATATGCCGCTTAACGTATTGGGACAGATATGTCTGCCGTTTTCTGCATTGTGGTTTTTACTTTGTATACCTGCGTATTATCTTTGTAAAATTATAAAAAACAGATTCAGTCCACAAATCCAATAAAACTGAGGGTGCGTATTAAATATCGCACCCTATAAATATAGATATTATTATAGCACAAAATATGTGAAAAATCAATATGTTTATTGTTAAATTTGCAAAAATATAGTGAATGTAAAAAAAGTCTTGTAAATTATATGTTAATTATTCCAAAATTGTTTGACAATTCGTTTATACAGGGATTATAATTAAAAATAGATTGATATAATTAATGAGAGGTACATATTATGAATTTCAGAAAAAGCCTTGCTTTTTTATCTGCGGCTGTAATGCTTTTATCGGCTGTCAGCTGTAATGATAAGGAAAAGAAAAAATCAAAAAACTCCCAATCATCTGTAAGCGAAAGCAGCAATGTATCGGAAAACGGCAATTCCGATAACAGCAGTGATAATAATGGAAATGATAATCAGCAGACAGAAAGCAGTGCTGATGTATCAATTAATTTAAAGCTTAACAGCAGCTGGCAGTCGGGCGGCAATACGACTTATGATTATACAGTTACGCTGAAAAATAATACTGATGCTCCTTGCAAATCATGGAAGGCTTCTATTCCTGTTGCTGACGGAAGCAGTATGGTAAGCGGCTGGAGTATGAGCTATACTCTTGAAAACGGAGTTATAACAGTTACTCCCGAAAACTATAACAGCACAATTGAAGCAAAATCTTCTGTTGAATTCGGATTTCAGCTGACATCAACAGAGGAAATAAAGGGTGACGCAATTACAATTACTGCCGAAAAAGGAAGCGTTTCTTCATCATCTGATTCAAGCAGCAATAATTCAAGTAATAACAATAATTCTAATAATAACGCAAATACAGGTACAGATAAAATAGAAAGCGTAAACGGAAAGGAAGTTCCGGAGCCTACAACTGACGACTGGCTTTCAACTGACGGACATAAGATAGTTGATTCAAGCGGTAAGGAAGTATGGCTCACAGGCTGTAACTGGTTCGGCTATAATACAGGCACAAATTGCTTTGACGGTTTATGGGCATGCGACCTTGACGCATCACTTGCAAGTATTGCAGACCACGGCTTTAATCTTCTCAGAATACCGATTTCTACTGAGCTTGTAAATAACTGGGAGGACGGAGAATATCCTGCCGCAAATTATAATAATGCAACAAATGCATATCTTAACGGTATGAACAGCCTTGAAATTTTCGACCACGTTATCGGTCAGTGCAGAGCAAACGGAATAAAGATTATGATAGATTTCCATTGTGCCGTTACAGATGCAATGGGACACAACAAGCCACTCTGGACAGACGGAAGCGTTACAGAGGAGGATTATTTCAGAGGTCTTGAATGGATTGCAGATCGTTATAAAAATGACGATACAATTATCGCAATTGACCTTGAAAATGAACCTCACGGAAAGCCTCATGAAACACCGAGAGCAAAATGGGACGACTCAAAGGACAGCGATAACTGGAAATATATTGCAGAGCAGGCTTCATTAAAAGTGCTTGCTAAAAACCCTAATCTGCTTGTAATGGTTGAGGGAATTGAAATATATCCAAAGGATATAAAGACAAACGGTGATTTCAAATCACAGAATGAAAAGGATTATTACTATAACTGGTGGGGAGGAAACCTCAGAGGTGTAGCCGATAATCCGATTGACCTCGGAAAATATCAGGATAAGCTTGTATATTCACCTCATGATTACGGCCCTACAGTATACGAACAGCCTTGGTTTGAGGGCGGTTATGATTTCGATTCACTTATGGAGGATTGCTGGAGAGATAACTGGTTCTATATTCAGGATGATGATATAGCTCCGCTTCTTATCGGTGAATGGGGCGGATATATGCGTGAGCCTAACCTTAAATGGATGACATATCTCCGTCAGCTTATAAGTGAGAACAAGATAAATCATACATTCTGGTGCTTCAATGCGAATTCAGGTGATACAGGCGGACTTGTTCTTGACGATTTTCAGACATGGGATACTGATAAATACGAATTCGTAAAGGAAGTTTTATGGCAGAAAGACGGCAAGTTTGTAGGCCTTGACCATCAAATTCCTCTCGGAAGCAACGGAATATCTCTTTCAGAATATTAATACAGGAGAAACAACATGAATACATCAGCAATAATAGTTTGTGCAGGAAATTCAACAAGAATGGGCGGAGTGAATAAAATTCTGCTTCCGCTTGGTGATACGCTTGTTATAGGAAATACTCTCAGAGCATTTGAAAAAGCTGAAAGCATAAAGGAAATCATAATTGTTACAAAAAGCGATTATGTTCCTCAGATTGAGAAAGAGGCGGAGCGTATAGGAATAACAAAGCCGCTTAAATTTGCAGAGGGCGGTGAAACACGTCAGCAGAGCGTTATAAACGGAATACGCTGTATCGGTAGTGATACAGAAATGGTTGCAATTCATGACGGAGCAAGACCGCTTGTAAAGCCTGAGCATATTGAAGCTGTAATAAAGGATGCGGGAGTATTCGGCGGTGCAACACTCGGAGTTCCTGTAAAAGATACAATAAAGGTTGTCGATGACGGACTTATAACAGATACCCCGCACAGAGCGTCGCTTTATATAACTCAGACACCGCAGGTTTTCAAACGCAGACTTTATTTTGAGGGAATTGATTTTGCACTTGAGCATGAGCTTGATTTCACAGATGACTGTCAGCTTGTAGAAGCGATTGGCGGCAAGGTGTATATGACAATCGGCGATTATACCAATATCAAGATTACAACTCCTGAGGATATAAAAATTGCTGAAACATTACTGAACATGTAAATAAATGCATTAGTAGCGGCGGATATCATCCGCCCGTAAAATAATCATGAATAGCATTATCTGATTGCAGATAATGCTATTTTCTTTTAATATGGATACATAATGCCATATAGTGTATAAAACTGCCACATTATTGAATAAAACTATATTGACAAAACTGTAATTATGAATTATTATTAATATGTAGATGAATGTTAAATTTATTTTAGGCATTTATTTTATTGGTGTTGTTTTAAGGTTTGAAATAAAAATATACAGATGTTATTGTATTTATGTGATAATGTCTGAAATGAATGGAGGAGTTTTGGTGAGATTAAAAAAAATCCTGAGTGCAATAACCTCTCTTGCGCTCTCGGCAACAGTATTTACAGGCGTTAATCTGAATGTAAAAGCAGATGCCGCACAGTCCAACTGGAAATTCGATTTCGGAGCAGGCGGTGTTGCAAGCGGATATACGGGTGTATCTGCATCAGACGGCTATAATTCCGGCAGAGGCTATGGCTTCAATCAGACATGGAATATGGCAAATGTAAGCGCTTCGGGAAGCGGTGCACTCAGTGACGCAGTTCAGTTCAAAAGCACAGATGAAGCAAATACATTCAATGTAGACCTCGACAAAGGCTTGTATCAGGTTACAATTCAGCTCGGTAATACAATGAGAACAAGCATAAAGGCTGAAAATATGCTTCAGGTAATCAATATGACAGGAAATAACGCCTATCATACATTCCAGATTCCTGTAACAGACGGACAGCTCAATATTATGGCAACAGAGGGCAAAGCAGGCTATGCATTTACAATGAGCTCGCTTGAAATCAAGCAGATATCAACAAATCCTGCTATGAAGCCTACAATATGGCTCTGCGGCGACTCAACCGTATGTAATTATTATCCGCTTGATACAAGTGCACAGGGCGGCTGGGGACAGATGCTCAATCAGTTTGTAGATACAAGCAAATTTGAAATAAGAAATATGGCTGCAAGCGGACAGTTTGCAAAGGGCTTTGTTGATGCAGGACAGTTCAAGCCGATTGAATATTATGGCAAAGAGGGCGACTTTTATATTATTTCAATCGGAATCAACGATACAAACTATTCAAATGCCGATGAATACTATACTGTTGTTACAGATATGGTAAAAAGAGCAAAGGCAAAGGGAATGACAGTAATTCTCGTAAAACAGCAGGGACGCAACGGTGACGCTACAAGAAATCCGCTTCTTACGGGAAGATGGTTTGGTGGACAGCTTGATACTATCGGTAAAGAGCAGAATGTACAGGTAGTTGACCTTTTCAATCTGTGGCAGAATTACTGCATTTCAGCAGGTACAAGCGTTACAGATTCAATGTATATGACAGGTGATTCACTTCATCCGAACCGCAAGGGTGCAATAAAGCTTGCAGAGCTTGTTGCAGGCGAAATTGATTTTGAGAATGTTCAGCTTGCCGAAGGTGCTGTTATGAAAGAAAACGTAAAATATACGTTCAAAAACGTAAACAGCGGACTTTATCTTGAAGTTGCAGACGGTGCAGCTGCGGCAGGTACTAACGTACAGCAGGGAGCAGCTTCACAGGCTGAAGCCAAGAATACATGGCAGCTTAAAGCTGATTCCAACGGATATTATTATATTTATTCAACGCTTGGTGACGGAAAGACTTATCTCCTTGACCTTGATTACGGAAAAACCGATAATGGAACAAATATCGGAATTTATACAAACACAAACGCTTCGGCACAGCTTTTCAAATTCAGCAAGAATTCAGATGGCTCTTATGTGATTCTTACAAAGAACAGCAAGGACAGAAGCTGTGTAGAAGTTGGCAGTGCAAAGACCGAAAACGGTGCAAATATTCAGCAGTGGGAAGTAAACGGACATAAATGTCAGAGCTGGATTGCTGAAGAGGTGACAGAGCAGACTACTCAGCCGCCGACAGAAGAAGCAGGAAAGCTTATTTACGGTGACGTAAACTGTGATGAAAGCGTTGATATTGCTGATGCTGTAATTACAAAGCTTTATATGATTAATCCGTCAAAATACAATCTCAGTAAACAGGGAATAAAAAATGCCGATGTTCATAATGTCGGAAACGGCATAAATGCTCAGGATGCACTTGCAATTCAGTCTTATGTTATAAGCAGAATTGATACTCTTCCTGTTGGCGAAAGAGTATACCAGACAATGTATCCTGCAAAGGATGCTATGATTTCAGGCGGTATTACAGAAACAGTCAATGCAGGCTATACTGAAGATTGCTATGTAAATCTCAATAACGAGGTTGGCAGTAATATTACATTCAATGTTGAAGCAGGTCAGACAGGCAATTATTATGTTGCAATAAGAAATGCAAATGCAAGTACAAATGACCGCAAAATGAAAATTGAGGTAAATGGTGCAAGCGAATACTGGGTGCAGTCATTCCTCCCGACAGGCGACTGGACAACATGGGTAGAAACAGGAATTGTGCTTCCGCTTGTTGCGGGTATGAACACAATAAAAATGACATCACTTATGTCAGAGGGCGCACCTAACCTTGATTATCTCAGAATTGAGCTTACAGATGAGCCGATTGCTGAAACATACGACCCAAGCAGTGAGAATATTACTCCGACAGGAAATTCCACAATTTATATTGCAGGTGATTCAACTGTACAGAGCTATCGTGAAAGCTATAAGCCACAGCAGGGCTGGGGATATTACCTCCAGAATTACCTTAACGATGTTACAGTATCAAATCATGCAATAGCAGGCAGAAGCTCAAAGAGCTTTGTTGATAACGGACGCCTTGATACAATTTTAAACACAATCAAAGAGGGCGATTATCTTATGGTACAGTTTGCGATAAATGACGCAGACTATACCAAAACAGAAAGATATGCTCCTGTATGCGGAAAGGTACAGAATCCTGATAACGGCTCATTTGAATATTATATTGCAAAATATATCGAGGGAGCTAAATCAAAGGGAGCTACACCGATACTTGTAACAACAGTAATCGGACTTAAAGCATATTCAAACGGAAAATTTGTAGGAAGCTATACAGATTATTGTCAGGCAATGAAGAATATGGCTTCATATTATAATATTCCATGTATTGACCTTAACTCACTTATGGTAAATCATTATAATTCAATCGGATATGATGCTGCATATAAGTATCATCTTTGCGGTGCTGTTGAGGGAAGTACAGATAAGACTCATTTCACAGAAACAGGTGCAAATGCAGTTGCAGGCTTAGTTGCAAACGCATTAAAGGGTCTTAATCTTCCTGTTTCACAAAAAGTAAAATGATGAAATTACATAAAAGTAAGGGCTGTTGTACCGCAAAGTACAACAGCCCTTATTTAAAGCAACACCGCACGAAACACGCCTGATGTCTTTACATTGTTTATGGCATTTATTATATATTTGTTATAATTAATTTAGTGATTAATTGTAATTTACTTATTATCAACAGTAGAAATAACAGGTTTTCCGTCTTTATCTAATAACTGAGTCAATCCAGCAGCATATCCTGATTGACGAAACATGTAATTCACGCCTGTTTCTTTATCAACCCATATTTCTACTACATTAGCTACTCCTTGAGAATAAACTTTTTCGAATCTTTCATTTTTAGCCATTTTAATTTCCTCCAATACGTTATTATTTATCGAACAATACGATTTACTATATCATACCATATCATACAATGCTTTTTAATAGCGCTGTTTCGTAAGGGCTGAATACACATAGGGTGTAAATTATCGATGTCCCACAATTGCGGAATGTTGCTCATAAATCTTTAAAACTATCGACATTATGTCAGTCAAATTTTTCAATATCGAAATCGGGCGGTGCATCAATTTCATCCGAAACATACTTCCCATTTTTCTTACGCTGTTTAACACATTCGGTAAGCAGATATTCAATCTGACCGTTTACCGAACGGAAATCGTCCTCAGCCCAAGCCGAAATCTCGTTATACAGCTTTTCAGAAAGTCTGAGCGGAACTTGTTTTTTCTGAGCCATTCTTAATAAAGACTTCCCGAGTTAACGATAGGCTGAGCGTCATGATTTCCGCAGAGTACCACAAGCAGATTTGATACCATTGCGGCTTTACGTTCTTCGTCAAGGTCAACTACGTTAGTTTCATTAAGTCTTTCAAGAGCCATTTCAACCATTCCAACAGCGCCGTCAACAATCATTTTTCTTGCGTCAATGATAGCAGAAGCCTGCTGTCTTTGAAGCATAACTGCGGCAATTTCAGGAGCGTATGCAAGGTAAGTGATGCGGGCTTCAATGATTTCAAGGCCTGCATTTTCAACCTTAGCCTGAATTTCATCACGGATTCTTTCAGCAACAAGCTCACTTGAGCCTCTTAAACTGCCCTCGTCTGCAACGCCATCGCCTGTTGTATCTACGTTTGGAGCAACATCATAAGGATAAATCTTTACGATGTTTCTGAGTGCGCTGTCACACTGGAGTGAAAGGTATTCCTTATAGTTGTCAACATCAAAAACAGCCTTGGCAGTATCAACAACTCTCCACATAACAGCAATACCGATTTCAACAGGGTTGCCGAGGCAATCGTTTACTTTCTGACGGTTATTGTTGAGTGTCATAATTTTGAGCGAGATTTTCTTGTCAATTGCACCGACATTAAGATTTACCTGTGCGGCCCCAGCCTCTTTTGATCCGATAGAGAGTGCAGATGTGCCGTTTACGTCACCGCTTTGTCTGAGTTTAGTCTGTGCGGCAGGGTTTACAGCTGTACAGAATGGATTTACGAAGTAAAATCCGTCGCCCTTTATTGTTCCGATATATTTACCGAAAAGAGTAAGTACAAGAGCTTCCTGTGGCTTGAGAATTTTTAATCCGAGGAATGGTATCCAGCCGATACACACCCATAAAACGCCTATGGCAAGGAGTGGAATGCCTGCGTTGTTTTTATCGTCCAGCATTATTCCGCCGATAATTATAAGAGCAATTGCGCCGAGGTAGAGCAGAATTGTAACAAATAGTACAAGCAATCCGTTTTTCTTTGAGTCGAGTATTTTTTCTTTCATGATTATCTTCCTTTCGTTATTGGATTTTATATCCTTGTGATATCATTATGATATCATATGAATTTCAGTTTGTCAATAGTTTTTTGAAAAAATTTTTCATAAAAGTAAAAAAATGCTGTTATATCGTATCAAACGATATAACAGCATTCTGAATTATTCAAGATATGGCTTTAAATATCTGCCTGTGTATGAGTCTTCGCATTTTACAATTTCTTCAGGAGTGCCGCAGACGAGAATTTCTCCGCCGCCGTCACCGCCCTCTTTTCCGAGGTCTATTATGTGGTCGGCAACCTTTATAACATTAAGATTATGCTCGATGATAAGAACAGTATTTCCGCTGTCTGCAAGCTTCTGTAATACTTCAATAAGCTTGTGTACATCAGCATTGTGAAGTCCTGTTGTAGGCTCATCAAGGATGTATATGGTTTTGCCTGTTGCACGCTTTGAAAGCTCGGTTGAAAGCTTTACTCGCTGAGCTTCGCCGCCTGAGAGTGTTGTTGCAGGCTGTCCTATTTTAATATAGCCAAGTCCTACTTCCTGAAGCGTTTTAAGCTTGCGTGCAATTTTCGGAATATGCTCAAAAAACTGAACGCCCTCGTCAACAGTCATTTCAAGTACGTCATGTATGGATTTTCCTTTATAATGTACTTCAAGTGTTTCTCTGTTATAGCGTTTGCCCTTGCAAACCTCGCACGGAGCGTAAATATCGGGAAGAAAATGCATTTCTATCTTGATTATACCGTCACCCTCACAAGCTTCACATCGTCCGCCTTTTGTGTTGAACGAAAAACGTCCGCTTGAATATCCTCGTGCCTTTGCATCAGAGGTCTGGGCAAAAAGCTCTCGGATATCGGTGAATACTCCCGTATATGTTGCAGGATTTGAACGTGGAGTACGTCCTATCGGTGACTGGTCTATGTTGATTACCTTATCAAGATGTTCACAGCCTGTAATTTCCTTGAAATTACCTGCTTTAAGCTTTGCTCTGTTGAGCTTGCAGGCAAGATGCTTGTATATAATTTCGTTTACAAGAGAGGATTTTCCTGAGCCTGAAACTCCCGTAACACATATAAGCTTTCCGAGTGGAATATCTACGTTGATATTTTTCAGATTATGCTCGCTTGCACCCTTTACGGAGAGGAATTTTCCGTTTCCTTTACGTCTTTTTGCAGGTACAGGAATTTTTTTGCGTCCGCTGAGATAATCACCCGTAACGGAATTCTTGCATTTCAAAAGCTTATCGACAGTTCCTGCAAATACTACATTTCCTCCGTTTACACCCGCACCGGGACCGATATCCACGATATAATCAGCCGCAAGCATTGTGTCATCGTCATGCTCAACGACTATGAGCGTGTTGCCTAGGTCACGAAGTCTTTTCATAGTTGCGATAAGCTTATCGTTATCACGCTGATGAAGTCCGATACTCGGCTCGTCAAGTATATAGAGAACTCCTGTAAGTGATGAGCCGATTTGCGTTGCAAGACGTATACGCTGACTTTCTCCACCCGATAATGTACCTGCCGAGCGGGAAAGGTTAAGATAGTCAAGTCCTACATTTTTCAGAAATCCAAGACGTTCCCTGATTTCTTTTATAATCTGACGGGAAATGAACTGCTGACGCTCTGTGAGATTTAAATTTTCAAAAAAGTCAAAGCAGTCACGCACAGAAAGAGCAGTAAGCTGACTTATGTTAAGACCGCCTACTGTAACACTCAGACTTTCTTTTTTAAGTCTGTTGCCCTTACATTCAGGGCAGAGTGTTTCGCTCATATATGATTCTATTTCATTTCTGGAATAGCTGCTGTTTGATTCTTTATAGCGTCTTTCGAGATTGTTGATAACACCTTCAAATTTACCGTATCTTACTCCGCCGCCGAATGATTCTATTATCTTGAATTCAAGCTTTCGGTCTGTTCCGTAGAGAAAAACATTCTGTACTTCTTCGGGGAGCTCACAGAAAGGAGTATCAAGGCTTATGCCGTATTCATTTGCAATTGCAGTATAATACATCATTGCAACAGAGCCTTTATCAAGTGTATTCCAGCCGGAAGCCTTTATTGCGCCTTCACGGATGCTGAGATTTTTATTCGGAACAATAATATCAGGGTCAATGTGACGGAAAACTCCGAGTCCTGTACAATGCGGACAAGCACCGAAAGGGTTATTGAAGGAGAACATTCTCGGAGTAAGCTCTTCAATGCTTATATTATGTTCGGGACAGGCGTAATTCTGAGAGAATGTAAGCTCCTCTCCGTCAATTACATCGATAGTTACGATACCGCCCGAAATTGAGAAAACAGTTTCAAGGCTGTCTGTAAGACGTGATTTTATTCCTTCTTTTATAACAAGACGGTCAACAACAATTTCAATTGTATGCTTTTTATTCTTATCAAGCGTTATTTCCTCGGATAAATCATAAATAATCCCGTCAATACGCACACGGACATAACCGCTTTTTCTTGCGTGTTCAAGCTCTTTGGTGTATTGTCCCTTTCTGCCTCTTACAATCGGGGCGAGAAGCTGGATTTTTGTTCCTGATTCAAGGTCGCATATCTGGTCAACTATCTGGTCGATAGTCTGCTGTGTGATTTCACGATTGCAGACAGGACAATGCGGAATACCTATTCTTGCATAAAGCAGACGCAGATAATCGTAAATTTCGGTAACAGTTCCGACTGTGGAACGTGGATTTTTTGATGTTGTTTTCTGGTCGATTGAAATAGCGGGAGAAAGTCCGTCAATGCTGTCAACATCAGGCTTTTCCATTTGTCCGAGAAACATTCTTGCATATGATGAAAGACTTTCCATATATCTGCGCTGTCCGTCGGCATATATGGTGTCAAAGGCAAGAGAGGATTTTCCCGAGCCTGAAAGACCTGTCATAACGACGAATTTATCACGGGGAATTTCAAGATCAATGTCTTTGAGATTATGCTCTCTTGCGCCTTTTATGATTATTTTATCTATCATTTTATTCTCCTTTAAGCTCCTTTATTTTATCTCTCAGATAGGCTGCGTGTTCAAATTCAAGCATTTTTGCGGCGTTCTTCATTTACTCTGTAAGCGTTTCGATAAGCTCTGCACGTTCCTTTGCAGACATTTTCTTCTTGCCTGATTTTTCTTCAACCTTTTCTTTAGATGTTATTTCAAGGACATTTCTTACTTCCTTGATAATGGTTTTCGGAGTTATATTATGTTTTTCGTTGTATTCCATCTGAATGGCACGGCGACGCTCTGTTTCTGTTATGGCACGCTCCATAGAGCCTGTAACGGAATCTGCATACATGATTACCTTGCCCTCGCTGTTTCGTGCGGCACGGCCTACCGTCTGAATGAGAGATGTTTCGCTGCGCAGGAAGCCCTCTTTGTCAGCGTCAAGAATAGCAACGAGAGTTACTTCGGGGATATCAAGTCCTTCACGAAGAAGATTTATTCCTACAAGAACATCAAATTCACCGTTTCTGAGGTCACGGATTATCTCCATTCTTTCGATAGTATCGATATCATGATGCATATATTTTATTTTAATTCCGAGATTTTCGTAGTAGCTTGTAAGATCCTCAGCCATTTTCTTTGTAAGCGTAGTGATGAGTACACGTTCACCCTTTTCGGCACGGACATTGATTTCGGATAATAAATCGTCAATCTGTCCCTCAGTTGGCTTTACAATTATTTCAGGGTCAACAAGACCTGTCGGACGTATAACCTGTTCAACGATTTTATCTGTTTTTGAGCGTTCTATCTGTCCGGGAGTTGCGCTGACATATATTGCATTCTTTATATGTGAATTGAATTCGTCAAAATTAAGAGGTCTGTTGTCATAGGCACTCGGCAGACGGAAACCATAATCTATAAGAGTTGTTTTTCTTGCCCTGTCACCTGCATACATAGCTCTTACCTGAGGCAGAGTAACGTGGCTTTCGTCTACAATCAGCAGAAAGTCTTCGGGGAAGTGGTCAAGCAGAGTAAGCGGAGTGCTTCCCGGAGCACGTCTTGCAAGTACTCGCGAATAATTTTCTATACCACTGCAAAAGCCTATTTCACGCAGCATTTCCATATCGTAATGTGTGCGCTGTGAAATACGCTGTGCCTCTACAAGCTTGTTGTTTACAGTGAAAAAGTTAATACGTTCTTCGAGTTCTTCATCAATATCTTTAAGAGCTTCTTCAATCTTATCGCCGCCTACTACATAATGTGAGGCAGGAAAAATCGCAACATGTGAGAGCGTTGAAACGATTTCTCCTGTAACTACGTTGATTTCACAGATTCGGTCAATTTCGTCGCCGAAAAATTCAACTCTTACAGCTGTATCGTCTGAGCGTGAGGGGAATATTTCCACTACATCGCCTCTTACTCTGAATTTGTTACGGACAAAGTTTATATCGTTGCGTTCATACTGGATTTTTACAAGCTCATCTATGAGCTGTTCTCTTGGCTTTTCCATACCCTGACGGACTGAAACCACCATATTTCTGTATTCATCAGGACTTCCGAGAGAGTATATGCATGAAACGCTTGCAACTATAATTACATCACGTCGCTCGGTGAGTGCAGTAGTTGCGGAGTGTCGTAGCTTGTCTATTTCATCATTGATTGAGGAGTCCTTTTCTATATAGCTGTCTGTGCTTGGGATATAAGCCTCAGGCTGATAATAATCGTAATATGAAACAAAATATTCTACCGCATTATCAGGAAAAAACTCCTTGAATTCCGAGCATAGCTGTGCGGCAAGAATTTTATTGTGTGCGAGAACAAGAGTGGGCTTATTTACATTTGCGATTACATTCGCCATTGTAAAAGTCTTTCCCGAACCTGTAACACCGAGTAAAATCTGTTCCTTTTCTCCTTTGAGAATGCCGTCTGTGAGAGCCTGTATAGCTTCCGGCTGGTCGCCTGACGGCTTATAATCAGAAACAAGTCTGAATTCGTCCATAAAACAAAAACTCCTTAAAAATAGCGTTATAATTATTATATCATATATAAAGAATAAAATAAAGAGGAAAATATAAATAATCGAACATATTTTCTCAAAATGCTTGATTATAGCAAAAAATAAGTTGACGTTTTTTATAATTAGTGTTATAATGACATTATTATGTCCATTATAGGAAATATGCAGGGGACGTTGTCAACGATGTCCCGTTAATATAATTCATTTTGACTGATGCAGATAATATCCACGCATACAAAGAACGTACAAATTCAAGGGTGATTAAGTTGAAGAATGTAATTTCAGAAAAGCTTTCACTGCTTAATCAGGCTCATATTTTAAAGCATATAAAAGAGCTTGATGAAAGTGAACAGGAAAAGCTTATAAATCAGATTGAAAATCTTGATTTTTCTGTGCTTGATGAAAATGTTGCAGATGAAAAAAGAGGCGTAATTGAGCCTTTATTTGCAATGACTATTGAAGAAGCAGAAAAAAACAAGGCTCGTCACAGAGAAATCGGTGAAGCCGCTATAAAGGCTGGCAAGGTAGGCGCTGTACTGCTTGCGGGCGGTCAGGGAAGCCGTCTTGGCTTCGATAAGCCTAAGGGAATGTTCAATATAGGCGAAACAAAAGAGCTTTATATATTTGAATGTCTTATCAATAATCTTCTTGACGTTGTAAAACAGACAGGCTCATGGATTCCGCTTTTTATTATGACAAGTGCTCAGAATGATAAGGATACAAGAGATTTCCTTGAAAAGCATAATTATTTTGGTTACAGCAGTGACAATGTTATGTTTTTTGTACAGGAACAGCTCCCGACAGTAGATCTGAATGGTAAGCTTATGCTTGCTGATAAAGGCACAGTATCAACTGCTCCTAACGGAAACGGCGGCTGGTATGCTTCTATGATAAAATCGGGAATGTTCAAGATTCTGAAAGACAATAAGATAGAATGGCTTAATGTTTTTGCCGTTGATAATGTACTCCAGAGAATAGCGGACCCATGCTTTATCGGCGCTGTTATTGATTCGGGCAAGGAATCAGGTTCAAAGGTTGTTGCTAAGGCTGACGCTGATGAAAGAGTAGGGGTAATGTGCCTTGAGGACGGAAAGCCTTCTATTGTTGAATATTATGAAATGACTCCCGAAATGAGATACAGCAAAGAAGCAGACGGCAGACTTTCATATAACTACGGAGTAATACTTAATTACATTTTCAGAATTGATAATCTGAATAAGCTTCTGAATGAGAATTTACCGCTTCATAAGGCATTTAAAAAAGTTGAATATTATGATGAAACGGTTGACGCTGTTGTAACTCCCGAAGAGCCGAATGCATACAAATATGAAACTCTCGTTCTTGATATGGTAAAGCTTCAGGACAGTTGTCTTGCTTATGAAGTTGAAAGAAGCAGGGAATTTGCTCCCGTAAAGAATAAAACAGGTGTAGATTCGGTTGATACTGCAAGAGAGCTTCTTAAACTGAATGGTGTTGAATTATAATATCAAATGCTGCTGATTTTTCGGCAGCATTTTTTGTTGATTAGTATGTGTAGGGGCGGATATTATCCGCCATAGCGTTTTCCTTTGCAAATGCAGGATTTTCTATATCGTATATATCATGAATCGGAATTTTTGTTCCGTTTGTGAGAATTAGGGTATATTCGTATTCGTCAATTCTTTTGAAGCATGATGTCTGCGTGATGTAAAATCCGCCTTCTTTTTTTATATCGGGAATAAAATATGTAACCGAGATTTCAGGCTGCTGTAGCTGAGTATCAATAAGAAGCTGCAAATAAGCATCAATTTTTGATTTTCTGTCATCATCGGCTTCAAGACGTGAATCGGTAAAACGAGCTGCTTCGTCTATTTCAGCTTCAAAGCCTGTGAGTGCGGCAAATGATGAAAACTGAGCCGCCCTGTCAGACGCAGAAATGCAGTTGCGCCTTGATGAAGTGTAATGAGGAAGATTTATAATATCGTCATAATTATTATTTATAGTCAAGCCCAGTGACCTCCTATCTGACTGTTTCGTTCTATTGATGTTGCGCCCTCCTGAAGATTAAAACCTTTCAGAATTGCGTTTTTTCCGTATCTTGATTTTATTCCGAGTACGGCATTCTGTATATTTCTTTCACGGATAAGCTGTCGGTTTTCAGCTTCACGTTGTTTTTGCTGAGTATTATAATCGGTGAAGAAATCAAGCTGATAAAATGCTTCGGTCTGTACCTGATTTTCGGGGATAATGTGATTTGCCGCTATGCTCATACGTCTTACAAGCAGGTTTTCGTCAACGATTCTATGATAAAGTTCTGAAACAGCTTCCGAGATTATTTTTCCCGATGAAGTGTAATTTTTCAGGTTAATGGAGCTGTGTGCGGATTTCGGGATTTTTCTTCCGTAATGGTCGGTTACAAGCTCTCCGCTGTAATTTTTTGCACTTTCAATGTCATAGCCTACGGTCAGCACCATCTGATTTGTGACAACTTCCTTTGCGATAAGGTCAAGAACGAGTAATTCTGTCATTTCTCGGATAATAAGATGTGCTTTTTCGTAATTGTACGGAACAGAAAGCACCTGCCCCTGACTTATGCTGTTGTTTACAGGCTTATAGGCTTTTATATCGGCTATTGTGCATGGTTCATATCCCCATGCATGATCAATGAGAAAACGTGCATTGATACCGAAAAGCTTATAGAGGACATCTTCGTTATAGACTGAACAGCGTGCGATGTCGCCCATAGTAAACATTCCTTTTGATTCAAGACGTTTTGCGTAGCCCTTGCCTACACGCCAGAAATCAGTAATCGGAGTATGTGACCATAAAAGCTTACGATAGGACATTTCATCAAGCTCGGCAATGCGTACACCATTTTCATCGGGTGGCATTTTCTTAGCGACAATATCCATTGCAACTTTACAGAGATATAAATTCGTGCCTATTCCTGCGGTAGCAGTAATTCCTGTTGTTTCAAAAATGTCCTTTATAATTTTTACTGCAAGCTGACGGGGCGTTGTCTTGTACGCACGAAGATATGCGGTAACGTCAATAAAAACCTCGTCGATAGAATAAACGTGGATATCTTCGGGGGCGATATATTTCTGATATATGTTGAAAATTTCTGTGCTTACACGCATATATTCCGCCATTTGTGGACGTGCGATTATGAAATCAAGCTCAAGCGAGGAATTTTTGTCAAGCTCGCTTCCGAAAACAGATTTACCTGTAAAACATCGGTAAGGTATTTTGAAGCGACGCATATTGTTTATTTCCTTTACTTTCTGTATTACTTCATAGAGCCTTGCTCTGCCGCCTATGCCGTATGATTTGAGTGACGGAGTAACCGCAAGACATATAGTTTTTTCTGTTCTTGTTATATCTGCAACAACGAGATTGGTGTTAAGCGGGTCAAGTCCTCGTTTTACACATTCGACAGAAGCATAGAACGATTTAAGGTCAATAGCGATATAGAAACGGTTATTATCAGTCAATGCGATTCCTCCTTTAAAACGAAAAAAGAAACATTTGTTTCTGCATCTGAATTCATTATAGCACATCTGTTCGATTTTGACAAGAGGAAAATCTTGTTTTTTATATTTTCTTTTGAAATAAGAAAAAACTATTGAATATGAATTGAAAATGTGGTATAATTTTAAGGTAATATGCCGTTTTGTAAAAAGAGGTGAGGATTATGGGTAAGAATGAAAGCATTATAAACGAATTGATTGAAATTATTTCCGCAAAGGGTGAGCTTAAAGCATACGTTCACAGCTTCGGATGTCAGCTTAATGTTTCTGACGGAGAAAAGATTAAAGGCGTATTGAAAAAAATCGGTTATTCGTTTACTGATGCTGCGGAAGATGCCGACCTGATAATTCTGAATACCTGTGCTGTGCGTGAAAATGCAGAGGACAGAGTTTTTGGAATAGTCGGAAGTATGAAGCATCTGAAAGATGAAAAGCCCGACCTCATCATTGGTATAAGCGGCTGTATGACAGCGCAGGAGCATATCGTAGAACGCATAAAGAAATCTTATCCGCAGGTTGATATAGTTCTCGGAACTTCTGCGATAAATTCTCTGCCGAAGCTTTTGCTTGACTGTCTGAACGGAAGAAGCTTTGCGGCTGATATAGCTGAATATGCTGATTTTTCGGAGGGACAGGAACAGGTAAGAGAAAGCACATACAAGGCTTCTGTTCCTATAATGTTCGGATGCAATAATTTCTGCACATACTGTATTGTACCTTATGTGCGTGGAAGAGAGAGAAGCAGAAAGGCTGATGATATAATCAGCGAGGTAAAACAGCTTGTTTCTGACGGATATAAGGAAATAATGCTTCTCGGACAGAACGTGAACTCATACGGAAACGACCTTGAATGCGGTATTTCTTTCCCACAGCTTCTCAGAAGGCTGAATGAAATTGACGGAGATTTCATAATCAGATTTATGTCATCTCATCCTAAAGACGCTACAAAAGAGCTTCTTGATGCAATAATTGAATGCGAAAAGGTTGCAAAGCATCTTCATCTGCCTGTACAAAGCGGAAGCGATGAAATTCTTTCGGCTATGAACAGAAGATATACTGCCGAAAAATATCTTGAAACGGTGGAATATCTTAGAGCTTACGATAAGGATTTTTCATTTACAACTGATATTATTGTCGGATTTCCGAATGAATCAGCAGAGGATTTCGAAAAAACTCTTGAACTTATAAAAAAAGTGAAGTATGATAATATCTACTCATTTATTTATTCAAAGAGAACAGGAACAAAGGCAGCTGAGATTGACGACAGGATTTCTGATGATGAAAAAAGTGCAAGAATGAGAAAGCTTCTTGAAATACAGAGAGAAATCACAACCGAAAGCTATAAAAGATTTATCGGAAAAACTCTCAGAGTTCTTGTTGACGGAGAAAGTCGTAAAAAGCAAGGCTATCTTACAGGCAAGAGCAATGAGTTTATAATAGTTGAGTTTGAGGGTGAAAGCTCGCTTATAGGCAGTTTTGTTGATGTTGAAATCACAGACGCTATGAACTGGGCTGTAACAGGAAAACTTCTGAAATGAAAAGGAGAAATGAAAATGGATATCATTAAAATGACAAGAGAGCTTGGAAAGGCTATTCAGCAGGACGAAAGATATGTTGCATATAATCTTGCAAAGACAGCAAACGATAACGATACAGAGCTTCAGACTCTTATCAGCGATTTTGACAAGAAGAGAACTTCACTTAATGAAGAAGTCTGCAAGGAAGATAAGAACACAGATATGATTAAGGCTCTTGACGAGGATATCAAGGACCTTTATGGCAGAATTATGTCAAATCCGAATATGGTTATATTCAACGGTGCGAAAAATTCTCTTGAACAGCTTATTTCCGAAGTTAATCAGATAATCACAATGTGTGCAAACGGCGAAGACCCTGATACATGTCAGGTAAGCCACGGATGCAGCGGAAGCTGTTCGACATGCGGAGGCTGTCACTGATAATCCTAAGTTTATTCGGCATAAATGTCAACAAATTTCAAGCAATACCGCACATTATTTGTGCGGTGTTGTTTGTCTTATTGCTTTAACAAATGAGCAGTTGCCTGATTGCTTGCTTGTTAAAGCAATGAAAATGTGAAAGGAGCATATCCATATGGAAATAGACAGAAGTAAAATTTCCCCTATGATGAAGCAGTACTTTGAAGTAAAGGATAAATATGAGGACTGCATACTTTTTTTCAGATTAGGTGATTTTTATGAAATGTTCTTTGATGATGCAATAACTGTATCAAAAGCACTTGAGCTTACCCTGACGGGCAGGGACTGCGGACTTGAGGAACGTGCGCCTATGTGCGGAGTGCCTTTTCACAGTGCTGATTTATACATTAAAAAGCTTATAGATTCAGGCTATAAGGTTGCGGTCTGCGAACAGCTTACAGACCCTTCGGAAACAAAGGGGATAGTTGTCCGTGACGTAATTAGAGTTGTTACAGCAGGTACTCTCATTGACAGTAATATGCTTGATGAGGGCAAGAATAACTTTATTGCCTGTGTTTTCTGCGTTGAAAATGACTGCGGACTTGCTTTTGCCGACCTTTCAACAGGTGAAGCATATCTTTCAAGAATTGAAAGCAAAAAGCCTGAGGATGAAATAATAAATGAACTTTCACGCTATCAGCCTGCTGAAATAATCTTCAATGACGGATTTCTTTCATGCAAGGCGGTTGCTGATTTTATAAAGACACGTCTTGAATGTTCGCTTACACTTCTTGATGATGAAAAATTCTCTCCTCAGCTGAATAGAGATATGCTTGCGGGAGTATTCAATGCTTCTGATGTTGAAGCACTCGGAATAAGCTATGACGGAGCAGACTGCTCTGCTGCATGCGGACTTTTCGGATATATAAACGATACACAGAAAAGCTCGGTATCAAGATTTACAGAGATTGAAATAAGAAACGGAAATGCATATATGGGGCTTGACCTTAATGCAAGACGTAATCTTGAGCTTACCGAAACACTCAGAAATAAAGAGAAAAAAGGCTCGCTTTTATGGGTGCTTGACAGTACAAGGACTTCAATGGGCAAGCGACTTCTCAAATCGTATATAGAACAGCCGCTTCTGAGTCCTGCAAGAATTATTGAGCGTCTTGACGCTGTTGAGGTGCTTTGCCGTTACAGCGTAGTGCTTATGGAAACTTCTGAAATTCTCGACAGGGTATACGACCTTGAACGTCTTATGACGAGGGTAATGTATAAAACCGCAACTCCGAGAGATTTAAAATCGCTTTCGGCAACGTCGATACAGCTTCCGTTGTTGAAACAGCAGCTCGCACAGCTTGAAAAATCAAAGCTTCTTGCAAAGTATAACAGCGAAATTTCAACTCTTGATGAAATAGCAAGACTTGTAGAAAATGCAATTATTGATGAGCCGCCTGTATCTGTAAAGGACGGCGGAGTTATAAAAGACGGATTCAATGAAAATCTTGATAATCTTCGTCATGTAATGACTCACGGCAAGGAAATAATAGAAGAAATTGCACAGCGTGAGCGTGAAGCTACGGGAATTAAAAATCTTAAAGTGGGCTTCAACAGAGTATTCGGTTATTATATTGAGGTAACACGTTCATATTACGACCTTATCCCTGACCATTATATCAGAAAGCAGACTCTTGCAAACTGTGAGAGATTTATTACCGAAGAGCTGAAAAATGCCGAAAACAGTATTTTAAGTGCAAAGGATAAGGCATTATCGCTTGAAGCTGATATATTTAACGAGGTAAGAGATTTTCTTGCGACAAAGCTTGAAAGCGTACAGAAAACAGCGGCGGCAGTTGCGGCGGTAGACGTTCTTTGCTCATTTGCTTCAACAGCAATAAAGAATCAGTATGTAAAGCCTGATATTGCAATGGATGGTGTAATTGACATAAGAGCAGGCAGACATCCTGTTGTAGAGCTTATGCTCGGTGATGAAATATTCGTTCCGAATGATACATACATAGATAAGAAATTAAACAGAATGTCAATCATAACAGGCCCGAATATGTCAGGTAAATCGACATATATGCGTCAGGTGGCAATAATAACCTTAATGGCACAGATAGGCTCATTCGTACCTGCAAGCTCGGCGAAAATATCGGTTGTGGATAAGATTTTCACAAGAGTAGGCGCTTCTGATGACCTCACAGCAGGACAGAGTACATTCATGGTGGAAATGAGCGAGGTTTCGGATATACTTAAAAACGCAACTCCTGAAAGTCTTGTAATTCTTGATGAAGTCGGCAGAGGTACTTCAACGTTTGACGGTGTAAGCATTGCAAGAGCTGTTGCAGAGCATATATGCACCTCGAAAAAGCTCGGTTGTAAAACATTATTTGCAACTCATTATCATGAGCTTATCGAGCTTGAAAAAACTCTTGAAGGAGTTAAGAATTACAGTATTGCAGTTAAAAAGCATGGAGATTCAATCCGATTCCTGAGAAGAATTGTAAGCGGTGGTGTTGATGAGAGCTATGGCGTTGACGTTGCAAAGCTTGCGGGACTTCCTTCAAAGGTGGTAAATCGTGCGAGAGAGCTTCTTGCTGAAATGGAGGTAAAGCATAAGGCTGAAAAATCCGCCTGTGATAACGGCGGATTTGAGCAGATAAGCTTCGATTCTGTAAACAGGGAATCGGCTTTAAGTATGCTTGAAAGAACGAATATAGACGAGCTTTCCGACAGCGAATGCCGTGAACTTTTAAAGGATATGCTCGATGTTATAAAATAAAAAGGAGAAATTATTATGATAATTACAAAAGAAACAATGGATGCAGAGCTTGGGAATTTTGGGGTGGGATATGAATTCCCCGTCTATGTAATGATAAGCAATCGCTGCGGCTTTAAATTATCCGGAAAATATACTGAATATGGCTTTATGGCAATTGATACAAGTGGCGAAGCAATTATTTTTACGGAGAATTCGCTTATGAGTGCGTTAAGTGACAGACAGGGGGCAATGAACACAATTTACCGTATGTCTATTGATAAAATTAAAATTAACAAGTCATTTATCCTTCCTAATTATACAATTGATATAGTATATCACAGCGAAGGAAAAAAGAAGAATTACAAGTTCAGTCTCAACACGACAGTAAAGGGGTTACCCGAACAAAAGGAGAATGCAACTAATATTGTAAATATACTGAAAAATTGGGCTTAATTAAACATTATTCATAAAGATAAACTTTACAGTTGCTTGTATGCATCACAAAAAAGAAAGGAGAAGCTTAATGCCGTCAATTAACGTACTGAGCAAGGAAATATCCGAGCTTATTGCCGCAGGAGAAGTAATAGAACGTCCTGCATCGGTAATCAAGGAGCTTGTTGAAAACTCAATAGACGCAGGTGCAAAGTATATTACCGTTGAGATTAAAAACGGCGGTACTGTATTTATGCGTATTACTGACGACGGATGCGGAATTGCCGCAGAAGATGTTGCGACTGCTTTTCTTCGTCATGCTACAAGTAAAATCAATGAAAAGGACGACCTTGATAATATCTGTACATTAGGATTCAGAGGAGAGGCTCTTGCTTCTGTTGCGGCAGTAGCAAAGGTAGAGCTTATGACAAAGAGAAAATCCGATGAATACGGTACATGCTACTGCATTGAGGGCAGTATTGAGAAATCCTGCGAGCCGAGCGGATGTCCTGACGGAACGACTATAATTATCAGAGATTTATTCTATAATGTTCCTGTTCGCCGTAAGTTTATGAAAAAGGATGTAACCGAGGCTAATGCGGTAAGTCAGATAATGCAGAAAATTGCTTTATCTCATCCTGAAATTTCGTTCAAGCTTATCAGGGATAACAGAATGGAATTCAATACAGGCGGTGACGGAGAGCTTTATTCGGCTGTTTATTCTATATTCGGACGTGATTTTGCCCGTGACCTTATCAGAACGGAATATGAGTATGAGGGTGTAAAAGTAAGCGGATATGTAGTAAAGCCTTTGTACGCAAAATCAAACAGAACATTTCAGAATTTTTTTGTGAACAGGCGATATGTAAAGTCGAAGCTTTGCTCAGCGGCACTTGAAAATGCGTATGAAAATCTGATTATGACAGGAAAATTTCCGGCATGCGTTCTTATGATTGAGGTATCACCGAATGAAATAGATGTAAATATACATCCTGCAAAGGCAGAAATCAGATTTACAAATGAAAAAAAGATAACAGACGCAGTTTACTTTGCAATAAAGAATGCGTTTATGGATAACGGGCTTATATATGAGTTTCAGATGAGAAAGCCTGTTGACTGGGCGGCTATGCCTGCTGAAGAGCCACAGGAGGAATACATCCAGCAGGAAATGATTTTCACTCCCGTAGAAAAAATCGAGGAAGAAGAAATAAGAGTTGAAATCAGCGACAGAAAAGCAGAAGAAATCACTTCTGCGTATAATAATTATCATGAGGTACAGAAAATTGTAATGGATAATTATGAAAGTTGTGAGATGCCCGAAGCTAAGCAAACAGATAACGATACATACCTATCCGAATCTGTATCAGAGAAAGCTGAAACTGAGGTAAAAACAACAGGCAGTGAACTTTCGGAATACAGATATATAAATACTGCTTCATTTACAAAGGCTGTCGAGCCTGCACCCGAACCTGTAAAGCCACAGCAGGAGGAACGTCCGAAGCTGAGGGTGATAGGTGAAGCGTTTAAAAATTACATTATGGCTGAGGTCGAGGACAGCGTTATAATGATTGATAAGCATGCGGCTCATGAAAGAATAATTTTTGAACGCCTTAAAACTCAGAATTGCAGACAATATTGCCAGATGCTTATGACAAAGCGTAAAACGCTTCTTTCAGCGGCGGAATTTGAAGCAATTGAAAGTAACAGCGAGCGTCTTGCTGAAATGGGCTTTGCGTTTGATTTTTCTCAGGCTCCGTATGTTGTTACAACGGCGATACCTGTATTTTTCAGCGAGCTTGATCTTGACGAGGTAATTCCTGAAATTGCTGAAAATCTTGTTATGGGCAAGCAGAATCCGCAGACGCATACATTTGATGATATACTGCACACATTAGCTTGTAAATCAGCAATCAAGGCGAATGATAAAAATGATATAAGAGAGCTTCAATCGCTTGCAGAACAGGTGTATTTTAATGAAAATATACGTCATTGTCCTCATGGCAGACCTGTAATGTTTACTCTTACAAAGTCAAATATAGAAAGACAGTTCAGAAGAACGTAAACGGAGGTGATTGCGGTGGAGAGAAATTCTGAAAAGCCGTTTGTGCTTGCGGTAGTCGGACCTACGGCTTCGGGAAAGACAGCGATGGGAATAAGACTTGCAAAGGAGCTTGACGGAGAGATAATATCAGCTGATTCAATGCAGATTTATAAGGGAATGGATATTGCAACCGCAAAGCCGACAGCAGAAGAAATGCAGGGTGTTCCTCATCATCTTATAGATTTTCTTGACAGAAACGTGGTATTCAGCGTTGCAGATTATGTATCTCTTGCAAATGAGAAGATTGCAGAGGTGCTTTCAATAGGAAAGCTTCCCATTATTGTAGGAGGAACAGGACTTTACATTTCTTCACTTCTTGACAATATAAAGTTTTCGGAAAGCAGAAACGATGACGAATACCGAAAAGAACTTACCGAATATGCCGAAAAATACGGCAACGAGGCTCTTCACGCAAGGCTTGCAGAGATAGATGAAGAGGGTGCGGCTGAAATTCACCCGAATAACGTGGTAAGAGTTATCAGAGCACTTGAAATATGTCGTTTTACAGGAAAGAAATTCAGCGAAGTAAAACGTGAGGGACGTGAAACCGAGTCGAGATATGATTCAATTATTCTCGGTCTTACATACAGCGACAGACAGATGCTTTATGACAGAATCAACAAGCGTGTGGATATAATGGCTGAAAACGGACTTGTTGAGGAATCGAGGCAGGTGTGGCTTGAAAGCGGACTTAAAACAGCTTCAAACGCAATCGGCTATAAGGAGCTTATTCCTTATTTTGAGAATAAAGCTTCTCTTGAAGAGTGTATCGACAAAATAAAACAAGAAACACGCCGTTATGCCAAGCGACAGCTTACCTGGTTTAGACGAAATGAGCAAATTTGGTGGATTCTGTTAGATGAAATTGATAAAACTGAAAAAATTTTAGAAAAATGTAAAAAATATATAGCCAATCGCAAAAAAATATGATATAATATATAATGTGTTTTTATAATTGTGGATATTGTACATATTTGCGATAGTAAATAAGCACATTATATTGAAAATAAAAAGAAAAAATATGTCGGCTTTATCAGCGTCAGTTAATTTTTATGACGCAGTTAATGTCAGATGTGAAAAAGAACGGAGAATGTGTATGAACAAAACAATGAATTTACAGGACGTTTTTCTCAATCAGTGCAGAAAAGAAAAAATTGCCGTAACAATCTTCCTTACAAACGGATTTCAGTTCAAGGGCGTTGTAAAGGGCTTTGACAGCTATGTTGTAATTCTCGATTGCGAGGGTAAACAGCAGCTTGTTTACAAGCATGCAATTTCAACAATAGTACCTGCTAAGTCAATATCAATTCTTGACGCTTCTGAAAAAACAGAATAAGCGGTGATTGAATGAAAAAATCTGAAAAAATTACCGGGATACTGGGTGAATCTATCCTTTCGGTATGCGGAATTCTGCATAAATGCCTGAAGGTGACGGCTGTAATCGCAGCAGGATTTGTGCTTTTTTTCAGCGTAAGAGCTTATTTCAAGAATGATGTTGAGGATAACTATACTACTGAAAGCGCACTTACAAGTCATGCGATTTCTTCAACTAAGTTCGACGGTGTTTTTATCAGAGATGAAGAAATAATAGGCTATGACGGAAATGGCGCTGTAAGCTATAATGTAGAGGACGGCGGACGTCTTGGCAATGGTTCGGTAATTGCTGAGATTTATGCTTCCGATGAGCAGATACAGCTTAATCAGCGTATAGCTGAGCTTAGCCGTGAGCTTGAATTACTTGAACGAATACAGAATCCGGGTACATCGGATTCTGCACAGCCTGCTGATATAGCGGCGCTTATTGAAGAGAGTTATCGTAATTCAACATACAGACGTGAACTCGGAGATTTTGAGGATTTTCAGTCTGAAAAAGAGGATATGCTCGTTAATCTGAGCACATATCAGATTATTGTAGATTCTTCGGTTGATTTTTCACAGAAAATAACTGATTTGAAATCCGAAATAAATAGTCTGAGACTTTCAGAGGGGCTTCCGAGTAATGTTATCACAGCAGACCGTTCGGCTTATTTTGTGAGCTATGCAGACGGATATGAGCAGCTTTTCAAGAAAGATGCAATAGATTCGCTTACGCTTGAAATGCTTGAAAATACTGAGGACAGAAAGCTTGAATTCTCCCATATAATCGGAAAGCTCATAAAGGGCTATGACTGGTATATTGCGGGTGTTATAGATAATTCGAAGAAGAATTATGAAATCGGTGACAAGGTAAAGCTTAAATTTGAATCCTGCCCCGATAAGTTCAATGGTGAGATTATTGAACTGAAAGCTACGTCAGATTCAAAAAAGACAATAGTTGTTATATCCTGTAAGGAATTCAATTATGACCTCGTACAGCACAGAAGCGAGCGAGTTGAAATCATTGACGGTGAATTCAAGGGACTTAAAGTTTCGAGAGAGGCTATCAGATTCAAGGACATCACAGAAACCGTCAAGGATGAAGACGGTATTGAAAATGAGGTTACAACAAGCTATAAGGGTGTTTATATCATTCAGGGAGAACAGGTTGTTTTCAAAAAGCTTGATGTAATATATGAGGGGAAGAATTACGTTCTTTCAGCCGAAAATAAAGATAGAGAATATCTTTCGCTTTATGATGAAATAATTGTTGACGGAGTTGACTCTGATGGAAAATAGATTCGGTTTTATAGATGAAAATCTTAAACGGATTACCTTTAATATCAATGAGGCTGTCGCAAAATACAGAAACCCTGATGAAAAGGTAAGCCTTATGGCAGTTACTAAAACCGTAGAGCCTGAATACATCAATTATGCTGTATCAAAGGGTGTAACTCTTCTTGGTGAAAACAGAGTTCAGGAGTATCAGTCAAAAAAGGATTATTACGATAAAAGTGCAGAAGTTCATTTTATCGGTCATCTTCAGACAAATAAAGTGAAATATATTATAGATTCCGTTAAGCTTATACAGTCAGTTGACAGTATAAAGCTTGCACTTGAAATTGACAGGCTTTCAGAAAAATCATCAAAGATAACAGATATTCTGTGTGAAGTCAATATCGGCGGTGAGGAAAGCAAGGGCGGTATTGACAGAAATGAAGCAAAAGAGCTGATTTATCAGATGTCAGAGCTTAAAAATATCAGAGTATGCGGATTGATGACAATTCCTCCGCCTTATGAAAGCGAAAAATTCTTGTATGAGATGAAAATGCTTTACGACGATATTTCAGCGGAAAATATAAATAATGTCAAAATGAATATTTTGTCGATGGGAATGTCAAATGATTACGAAACAGCCATAAAATACGGCTCGACACTTGTAAGAATAGGCACAGGACTTTTCGGCAATCGAATATACAAATAAAAATCGTTCGTGATTATCGCAGTTAAGCGGACGAAAAAATAAATAAAAATTGCGGAGAATGGAGAACAATATGAAAATTTTTGAAAACATCAAGGAATTTTTCTTTTCAGCAGATGAGGATTACGCTGATCAGGGCGATATGCCTATCCGTCAGGACAAATCAGCAGATTTTGATGATATGCCTGCAGTAGATAAAAGAAACAAGGTAGTTAATATCCAGACAACTGCACAGCTTCAGGTTGTTCTTGTAAAGCCTGAGGTTTTCACAGATGCAAAGCAGATTGCAGACCATCTTATTTCAAAGAAAACTGTTGTGCTTAACCTTGAAACTGCTTCACCAGAAAATAAAAGAAGAATCATTGACTTCCTTGTTGGTGTTGCATACGCAAATGGCGGACAGCTTAAGCCTGTTGCTAATTTAACATATATTATCACACCTTATAATGTTGGATTTATCGGTGAGGATCTCGTAGGAGAGCTTGAAAATAACGGCGTTATAATCTGATGAGGTCTGAAAACTCCGAGGATAAGCTTCTTATTGCTAAAACAGAGGATTTATTCTCTGCGTGCGAGAAGAATTTCGTTCCCGCTTCTTCATACTTTCTTGATGAAAGGCAATGCTTTATAGCAGAGAGTGTATGCGGAAGGCACAGAGGCCTGAATTATGGCTTCTGGGGTGGATATGAAAATGCAAAACGCAGGATACTCTGCGTATATAACGAATATTACGAGGACAGCTGGAAGAATGAAATCGGACTTAAATGTCTGACTTTCAGATACCGCAAGGAAGATAAGCTTTCTCACAGGGATTTTCTCGGTTCGCTTATGGCAATGCGATTAAAACGTGAAACAATAGGCGATATTATAATCGGTGAGGGTATAGCTCAGATATTTGCTGACGAAATAGCATCAAAGCATATTATGGCAGAGCTTTGCAAGGTAGGTAAGGTAGGAGTAAGCATCTATGATGATATTCCGTTTGAGCTTGAACCTGTACAGGAATTTTCCGAAATAAGCGGTACGGTTTCTTCACTGAGGCTTGACAGCGTTTTAAGTCTTGGTTTGCGTCAGAGCAGAGAGAAAACGGCTTCGATTATAAAATCTGTCGGCGTAACGCTTAATTTTGTTCCCGTATATTCTGCTTCAAAGGAGCTTAAATGCGGTGATGTCTTTTCCGTTAAGGGCTATGGAAAATTTATTTTAAGCGACGTAACGGGAATTTCAAAAAAAGGAAGAATACACATTACTGTTCAGAAATATAAATAATGAGGTGAGTACATCAAATGATTACTGCAAAGGACATTAGAAACAAAAGATTTGAAAAGGCTGCTTTTGGTTACAAGCAGGAAGAAATCGATGAATTTCTTGCACAGCTTGAAGGCGAGCTTAATGAAATGGAAGAAGAGCGTACAGATGTAAACAACAAAATTCAGATACTTGCTGACAAGGTTCGTGAGTATATGAAGGATGAAGAAGCACTTAAGGATGCACTTCTCGGAGCTCAGAAGCAGGGACACAGAGTAATTGCAGAGGCTAACGAAAAGGCAGAGGCAATCATTGCCGAAGCTAAGGCTAAGGCTGATGCTATGGTTGAAGAAGCTACAAAGCAGCATGAAGCTGATATGGAAAAGAACAGACTTGAAATTGAGCGTGAAAAGGAAGCACTTATCGTTGCTCAGAAACAGGTTTCAGATTTCAAGAAGAGTCTTTTTGATATGTATAAGAGCCACCTTGAGCTCATTTCATCAATGCCTGAATCATTTGAAGAAGTTGATGAAGAAAATGAAGATGATACAGAGGAAGCAGCTGAAAAGACAGCAGCTGTACCTGATCCGTTTGCATCATCACAGTTTTCAGCAAGAAATGTGAAAACAGCTTATGAATCACGTTTCGGTGACCTTAAATTCGGTCAGAAAACGGAAGAATAATACTTCCGCTTTATAAAGCAAAAATCTTATTGTGCAATAATGCAGTAATCTGCGGTGTTGCCGTAAGTTTAAAATACGTCGAAAGGAGGATTCTTCATACTTTTTACATATATGAAGAATCAAATCAGAAATGGCACAGGACTATAATTCAACCCTTAATTTACCGGTTACAGACTTCCCTATGAGAGGAAATCTGCCAAAAAGAGAGCCTGAAACTCTTCAGAAATGGGAAGATGGCAGACTCTATTACAAAATGATTGAAAAGAATCAGGGTAAACCGTCATATATACTTCACGACGGACCTCCTTATGCTAATGGTGAAATCCACCTTGGTACAGCCCTTAATAAGACTCTTAAGGACTTTATAGTAAAGTATAAGAATATGACAGGTTACTGTGCACCTTATGTTCCGGGCTGGGATACTCACGGACTCCCTATCGAGCTTAAGGCTATGAAGGCTATCGGCGTTGAAAACGGTGCAATTCCGCCTGTTGAGCTCAGAAAGCACTGTCGTGACTTTGCTATGACTCATGTTAAGAATCAGATGGATCAGTTCAAGCGCCTCGGAACACTCGGTGACTATGATGATCCGTACCTCACACTCAAGAACGACTATGAAGCTCGTCAGATTGAGGTTTTCGGCAAGATGGCTAAGGAAGGCTATATGTACAAGGGACTCAAGCCTGTTTACTGGTGTCCTGATTGTAATACAGCCCTTGCTGAAGCAGAAATCGAATATTCAAATGACCCATGTCATTCAATTTATGTAAAGTTCAATGTAACTGATGATAAGGGAATCTTTACAGCTATGGGTCTTGACCTTTCAAAGATTTACTTTGTTATCTGGACAACAACAACATGGACAATTCCTGGTAACCTTGCAATTTGTCTTGGTCCTGATTACGATTATACTCTTGTTCAGGTCGGCGACGAGTATTATGTAATGGCTAATGAGCTTGTTAAATCAACAATGGAATCAGCAGGCATTACAGAATACACAACAACAGGACTTTTCAGAGGCTCAGAGCTTGAACATATCAAGACAAAGCATCCTCTATATGACAGACTTTCACCAATTATCGTAGGTGACCACGTTACACTTGAAAGCGGTACAGGCTGTGTTCATACTGCTCCTGGCTATGGTGTAGAGGACTTTGAGGTTTGTAAGAATTACGATGATATCGGTATCCTCGTATGCGTTGACGCTAAGGGCAAGCAGACAGCCGAAGCGGGCGAATTTGAGGGTATGGATACAGATACAGCAAATAAGGCAATCGCTAAGAAGCTTGAAGAACTTGGTGCGTTGCTTGCAATACAGAAAATCGTTCACCAGTATCCACACTGCTGGAGATGTCACAGTCCGATTATCTATCGTGCTACAGAACAGTGGTTCTGCTCTGTAAACAGATTCAAGGATGAGGCTATCAAGGCAATTGAAACAGTAAAGTGGATTCCTGCATGGGGCGAGGACAGAATCAAGGGAATGGTTCGTGACAGAAGTGACTGGTGTATTTCACGTCAGAGAACATGGGGCGTACCTATTCCGATTGTATACTGTAAGGACTGCGGTAAGCCAATCGTTACAGATGAAACTATCAGTGCAATTTCAGCATTATTCAAGGCTGAGGGTGCTGATGCATGGTGGACAAAGGAAGCTTCTGAGTTTATCCCTGCAAGCGTAAAGTGTGAATGTGGCTGCGGTGAATTTACAAAGGAATACGACATCATGGACGTATGGTTCGATAGTGGTGTATCACATACAGCAGTTATGGAACAGCACGACGGACTTACATGGCCTGCTGACCTTTACCTTGAAGGTGCAGACCAGTACAGAGGCTGGTTCCAGTCATCACTTCTCACATCAGTAGTATACAAGGGTTCATCACCATATAAGGCTGTATGTACACATGGCTGGGTAGTTGACGGTGAAGGCAAGACAATGCACAAGTCACTTGGCAACGGTATTGCTCCTAACGAAATCACAGACGTTTATGGCGCTGATATTCTCAGACTCTGGGTTGCTTCTTCTGACTATCATTCAGATATAAGAATTTCACCTGCAATTATCAAGCAGCTTTCAGAAGCTTATAAGAAAATCAGAAATACAGCAAGATTTATTCTTGGTAACCTCGGAAATGGTAAGGGCTTTAATCCTGATACAGACTGTGTTTCAGATGATAAGCTTACAGAGCTTGATAAATGGGCATTAATGCGTCTTGACGCACTCATTGACAAGGTTAATGACGGCTATAATGCATTTGATTTCCATATTGCATTCCATGCAATTCATAACTTCTGCGTAACAGATATGTCTAACTTCTATCTTGATATCATCAAGGACAGACTTTACTGTGAAAAGGAAGATTCAGAAATCAGACGTGCTTGTCAGACAGCTATGTATCGCATTCTCAGTGCAGTTGCAAGACTTGCTGCTCCGATTATCTCATTTACAGCAGAAGAAATCTGGACATATATGCCACATACTTCAGCTGATGATAAGGAAAGCATTTTCCTCAATCAGATGCCTGAAAAGTCAGGACTTGAATTCTCAGAAGAATTCATTGCTAAGTGGGATTTCATTTACTCAACAAGAGAAGCTGTTAATAAGGTTCTTGAAGAAAAGAGAAATGAAAAGCTTATCGGTAAGTCACTTGAAGCTAACATTGTATTCCATTGCGGTGACGGTCTTTACGATAAGTATGCATCACTTGCTGATGAACTTAAGGATATCCTTATTGTATCAGGCGTTTCTGTTGAAAAGGACGGAAATGATGAAACTCCTGAAATTCAGGTAGTAAAGGCAGATGGCGAAAAGTGTGAACGTTGCTGGGCATACTCAAATACAGTCGGCACAGACAGCGAGCATCCTACACTTTGCGCAAGATGTGCATCAGTAGTTAAATAATTATAAGTCAGCCTGCTGAAAATCAAGCAGGCTGTGCTTGTTGAAAGGAATAAAACGTGGTAGTAATTGTATCGGTTATTATCGGAATATTAATGATAGCTCTTGACCAGCTTGTGAAATACTGGACAGTAACTTCATTAAAGCCGAAAGGCTCGATAGATTTTCTTCATATCGGAAGCTTTGATATTATGGATCTGACATACGTTGAAAACGATGGTGCGATTTTCGGAAGTATGTCTGGGCAGAGGTGGTTTCTGATAGGCTTTCCGCTTCTTATCATAGCGGTGGGACTTTTTGTTCTGATAAAATACCATAAGCGTTCAAAGCTTCTGAATACAGCCATATTCTTATTTGTTACAGGTGGAATAGGAAATCTGATCGACAGAATAAGAGTCGGATATGTAATAGATATGTTTGATTTACAGCTTTTTGATTTTGCCGTATTCAATGTGGCTGATATTTATGTTACAGTTGCGATGTTCCTTATACTGATTTATGCGTTTTTCATTGACCCTAAAATCGAAAAAAAGCTTAAAGCCGAAAAAGAAGCAGAGGTTAAAGATGAGTGAAAAATCGGTTATAGAGGTTCAGAGCGAAGAAACAGGGCAGAGAGCTGATAAGCTCATATCTGAAAAGCTATCAGAGCTTACACGTTCTGCGGTACAGGGACTTATAGAAAAGGGCGGTATTACCGTATGCGGAAAGAATATCGCCAAGAATTATAAGGTGAAAAACGGGGATGTTATTGAGATAGAAATCCCTGAGCCTGAAATACTTGACGTTAAAGCAGAGGAAATTCCTCTTGACATAGTTTATGAGGATGACGATTTGCTTGTTGTAAACAAACCAAAGGGAATGGTTGTTCATCCTGCACACGGGAATTATACAGGAACGCTTGTAAATGCGCTCATGTATCACTGCAAGGGGAGTCTTTCGGGAATTAACGGAGTTATCCGCCCCGGAATTGTCCACAGGATAGATAAAAATACAAGCGGACTACTTATTGTTGCAAAAAATGATTCAGCTCATGTTATGCTGTCGGAACAGATAAAGGCTCACAGCTTTACAAGGGAGTATGAGGCTGTTGCTGTTGGTGCATTCAAGGATACAGCAGGAACGATAGATGCTCCTATCGGCAGACATCATACAGACCGCAAAAAAATGTGTGTAACTGAAAAGAATTCAAAACATGCAGTAACACATTACTCTGTAATAAAGCAATACGGCGGTTTTGCTCATTTAAAGCTCAGACTTGAGACAGGCAGAACGCATCAGATAAGAGTTCATCTTTCATATATAGGACATCACGTTCTCGGTGATGATGTTTACGGTAAGGCGTATAAAGGGCTTGATGGACAATGCCTGCATGCAAGAAAGATAGGCTTTATTCATCCGACAACAAAGGAAAATATGGAGTTTGAAAGCGAGCTTCCTGAGTATTTTGAAAGTATATTGAGAAAAATAGGAAAAATGTAATATGTTTGAAGATATTTCAAAGGTTGTTCTTGTTACCGATATGGACGGAACACTTTTAAACAGCAAAAAGGAGATAACTCCAAAAGACAGGGCGGCTATTGAACGCTTTATGGAGCTCGGCGGAAAGTTTACTGTCGCAACAGGAAGAACAATTCAGTCATTTTCCGCATTTTATGAGTTGCTTGATCTTAAATTTCCTGTTATAATGTTTAATGGCTCGATTATTTACGATAAGGCTTCTGAAAAGGTGTTATACTCTGAAACATTGCCCGATGCGGCAAGGGAATATACAATGCAGATTATGAGTGAAATGTCCGATATCGGCGGCGAAGTGCTGAAAACTTATGAAACTTTTGTATTCTGCAACAATGAATATGAAAAGCGTCATACCGAAATCTGCAAGGTAACTCCTGTATACTCTGCTCTTGAGGATATTCCTCGTGATGACTGGCAGAAAGTGCTTTTTGCAATGGCTCCCGAAAAGGTAACGGAGATGATGAAATTTGTCAGCACGAAGAACTATGAGGGTGTATGCTTTGTAAAATCTGCGGATATATTCTTTGAGATGATAAAAGAGGGAATTACAAAAGGCTCGGCTCTGAAAAAATATCGTGAGCTTGATGATTTCAAGGGCTATACCTTTGTTGCCGCAGGCGATTACAATAACGATATCGAAATGCTGATTGAAGCAGATTTAGGTGCTGCTCCTGCAAATGCACAGCCCGAAGTTAAAGCGGCGGCAGATATTGTTCTGAAAAGTACCTGTGACGAGGGTGCGATTGCTGAGCTTATAGATGTTATAATTCAAAAATGTAAAATTGGATAATTTTTATCCTTTAATAAATTAGGAGGTTATTATGGACGTAACAGTAAAGAAAAATCTAATGAAAACAGCCTGTAAGGTTAGAATGGGAGTCATTGAAGGAACATTCAATGCAAAGTCGGGACATCCCGGCGGCTCACTCTCAATTTCAGACCTGCTTACATATTTATATTTTGCAAAGCTTAATGTAGACCCTAAAAATCCTGACTTTGAGGACAGAGACAGATTTGTTCTTTCAAAGGGACATACTGCACCTGCACTTTATTCAGTGCTTGCACAGAGAGGATTTTTCCCAGAAGAAGAGCTTAAAAGCCTTCGTCATATAGACGCACTTTTACAGGGACATCCATGTATCCATATTCCTGGCGTTGATATGTCAAGCGGCTCACTCGGACAGGGAATATCAGCTGCCTGCGGTATGGCTTTATCAGGCAAGCTTTCATCAAAGGATTACAAGGTATACACAGTTCTCGGTGACGGTGAAATTGAAGAAGGACAGGTTTGGGAAGCAGCAATGTTTGCGGCTCATTACGGACTTGATAACCTCGTTGCAATTGTAGACAACAACGGCTTACAGATTGACGGTAAAATTACAGAGGTTTGCTCACCTGAGCCTATAACAGATAAATTTGCGGCATTCGGCTGGCACGTTATCACAATGGATGCACATGATTTTGACGATATCGAAAGAGCATTCAATGAAGCTGAAAAAATCAGCGGCAAGCCTGTTGCAATCATTCAGAAGAGTGTAAAGGGCAAGGGCGTTTCATTTATGGAAAATCAGGTTTCATGGCATGGTACAGCACCTAACAAGGAACAGTATGATACAGCAATGGCAGAGCTCAGTCAGCAGTTAAAGGAATTGGAGGACTAATAATATGGCAGATATGATTAAAAAAGCTACAAGAGAAAGCTACGGAGAAGCTCTTGTTGAGCTTGCAGATAAATATGAAAATATGGTAGTTCTTGACGCTGACCTTGCAGCAGCAACAAAGACAGGCGTATTCAAGAAGGCTTATCCTGACAGATTTTTTGACTGCGGTATCGCAGAAGCAAATATGATGGGTGTTGCGGCTGGTCTTGCGGCAACAGGCAAAATTCCTTTTGCAAGCACATTTGCAATGTTTGCGGCAGGCAGAGCTTATGAAATTGTAAGAAACTCAATCGGCTACCCACATCTTAACGTAAAAATCGGTGCAACTCATGCAGGTATTTCTGTTGGTGAGGACGGTGCAACACATCAGTGCAACGAGGATATTGCTCTTATGAGAACAATTCCTGGAATGACAATCATCAACCCTGCTGATGATGTTGAAGCTAAGGCTGCAGTTAAGGCTGCTCTTGAAATTGACGGTCCTGTATATCTTCGTTTCGGACGTCTTGCAGCTCCTGTATTCAATAATGCTGATACATACAAGTTTGAGCTTGGCAAGGGCATTACAATAAAGGATGGCTCAGATGTAACAATCGTTGCAACAGGCTTAATGGTTTCAGAAGCAATTGAAGCTGCAAATCAGCTTGAAGCAGACGGAATTTCAGCAAGAGTAATCAACATCCACACAATCAAGCCGCTTGATAAGGAGCTTATCTGCAAATGTGCAAAGGAAACAGGCGTTATCGTAACTGTTGAAGAGCACAGCGTAATCGGCGGACTTGGCTCAGCAGTTTCAGAGGCTGTAACAGAATGCTGTCCTGTTCCTGTAATCAAGGTTGGTGTGAATGATGAATTCGGTTGCTCAGGTCCTGCCGTTGAGCTTCTCAAGAAGTTCGGACTCTGTGCATCAAATATTGTTGAAAAGACAAAGGAAGCTGTTAAGCTTAAGTAATAAAAAACGTCTGCTGATAAATAATCGGCAGACGTTATAATTTGATGCAGAAAAAATCAAATATAAATGTTCTAAAATCAAATCAGGAGAGAGTTATGAAAAAATTAAGAATAGCACTTAGTATTATTTTAACTGTTATTTGTCTGATTATGTTTATTCTTTCAGTTATTGGCTTTGAATTTCCGAAATATGTTTCTTTGATTATGGCTATTATATTATTTGCGTTAGCGGTTTCTATATTAATCTTAGTAAGCAAGAAAGAATTATAATATCGTCAATAAACTGGAATTTGAAGAATAATAAAAGCCTGAGAAGATTATATTTCTTCTCAGGCTTTGCTTGTTTATTTTACAGGAAGTTCGTCAATTAACTTGAGAACATATTTCTGAATTGCAATAACATCCTGAACGCTTAATCCGTTAGCGCCGCCCTGAACGTCTGCATTGAGAAGTCCCTGCTTTGTAATAGCATAAGTCTCACCATTGATGAGATAGCATTTTGCAAGAACAACGTCTGCTACGTCAGTTGTGCCGTCACAGTTTGCGTCACCATAGTTTACATTAGTTGCAGGTGGAGTTGTTGTAGTAGTAGTTTCTGCAGGCTTTGTAGTAGCTGCTGGTGTTGTAGTTGTTACAGGTGGCTTATCACTGCCGCCTGTTGAGCCAAGACCGTCCTTGTATGTGCCGTCAGGTTCTTCACCGTAGTAAAGTTCACCGTTGATATATACAGGAACATACTTTGAAACAATTCCGTTTACAGTTCCTGCCGCATCGGTTGTACCCTTAGCATTTGCAATTTCTTCGTAAGAGAAATCGTTTGAAGAATCCCAGCCGCTTGCATAATCAGGCATTACAAGAGCAAGAAGGATTTCACACTTCTGCATACCCTCTGAAACAGGCATAACTGCACGTCCGTCTGGGAGAGTTACTTCAATGTAGTAAATGTTGCCGTCATACTGGATAGGCTTGGAGATTTCTGCACCTTTTACACCTCTTGAAGCGTACATAGCAGACTGGTCACGGTCACAGCGGATAACGAGATTTTCAGGGTTATGACCTGCTGCAATTACCTCACTGAGATCCATATAGTATCTGAATGAAAGGTTATCCTGAATTCTTGCAGGCCAAGCTGAATGGTTTACAAACTTGAAGCTGATTGTAACACCTGAGGAATCGCCGCCCTTTGAAAGACACTCGATGAAGAACTCAGGACCGTCATGCTGTTCAGGCTGAGGGAATGTAGGGTCACCCTTACCGCCATATTTGTCAATCATTTTACAGAGAAGAGCTGTAAAGCCGGCATTATAGTCAGTAGCAACTTCGTTGTTGATGTAGTTGTTTCTGTCATCCTCGTAAGAACCGTCCTGATTAGGACCTCCTGCAAGTGCACCATAGAGGATGTGTCTGTTCTGCTCAGGCATATAGATGTCATTCTTCCATGAGCCGTGAGCTGTTCTGTGGTGAGCATTGTGAGCAGGCTTGTCACCATAGCCTACAACGAAGCTCTGACCGTCAGGATTATCGCCAAGAACGTAGTTGATCTGATCCTCGTAGAACTGTTCATAAGCAGATGTATCTGAATCAGCAAGAACTGTATCACAAGCAACAGCAGCAATAAATCCTGCAGCAGTTGCGTATCTTGCACAACCCCAGTTACTGATATATGCAAGCTTGCCGTTTACCTTTTCTGTATCGTGAGTGAGATACTCAACGTGTTTTTTAACGTGGTTAACATAAGTCTGGTCGCCGCTGTTGATAGCATAAAGGAGCATAGCGCCCTGCATTACGTCATCCCAACACATACACCAGGTGTATTTGAGAACATCCTGACCAAGCTCTTTATCAAGGTTAGGGATATAGCTTGCAGCTTTGTCGAGGTATGCCTTATCGCCTGTAGCGATATAGAGCCAGTTTGCAGCATAGAAAAGCTCGTCGTAGAAGTGGCTTGAACGATAGAAGCCTGATGCGTTACTGTCGTTATATGTGTCATTTCCTGGATTTGTAGCTGCAATTTTGAAGATGTTTTCAGCGTGTTCAAGGTATTCAGCACGCTTACCATCATCAATTCTTCCGTCAAGAGCGCAGTAACCTGAAGCAAGAGCAGCAGCCATACCACCGAATACAGCGGAGCATCCCTCAGAAGCCTTGTATGTCTGACGAGCCTCCTCGTAGGAAGTACCTGAATCCTCCATACCGTACTGGTACATTTCAACAGGTCCCCACCATGTATGGTCGATTGTACCGTTACCAACCTGGAAAACGATTTCGTCACCGAGGTCACAGTCTACAAAGTAATCCATAACAAATTCAAGGTTATTGACATAGTTCTGCATTTCACCACTGCTTTCAATACCATCGGGATACTGATAAAGTCCCCAGGCAAGGACAGAAGCGGTATAAGCCATAGGCATATTGAATTTAACGTGGTCACCGGCATCGTACCAGCCACCCTTAATTTCATCAATCATAGTTGAATCTGCACGCCATTCAACTCTGTTCCACTCAGGGAGCGGACCTGCCTGCTGACACTCATAGAAGAAGAGTGATTTCTGAAGAGCCTCTGCATAATTAGGGGTAGAAGCGGCGTCAGTTGAAAGCTTCACAGGGCTGGCAACTGACGAAAAAAGCATAGCAGCGGATACGATTCCGCTTGTTATTTTTTTGAACATTTAAGACCTTCCTCTCATTTTCAATTTATAAGTTAATTATGACATTTTTTTCATAAAATGTCAAGTAAAAATGACTATTTCATTTCCTGAATAAGCTGAAAAAGCTCATTTGCTGTATCGATATTCACACCGATAGTGTCTGCAAGTTCCTGCACAGAAGCTTTTTTAAGATTTTCCTTTGTTTTGAATACAGTCATTAGCTTTGCGGCTTTTTTCTCGCCTATTCCTTTGATTGAAGTAAATTCGGAATAATAAGTTTTCTTTTTATGCTTTGAGTGCATAAAGCTTACGCTGTAACGGTGTACCTCATCTTGTATACGGGTAAGAAGCATAAATGCGGATTTCATTCCCGAAAGCTGAATTTCTCTGTCGCCTGTTGCAATTGCACGGGTACGATGCTTATTATCCTTGACCATACCGAAAAGAGCAATATCGTTAAGTCCAAGCTGTGAAAGAATAGGAGCAACGCTGTTTACATGTCCTTTACCACCATCAAGGAGAATAAGGTCTGGTTTTCTTGCAAAATATTCATCTTCATCGGGCGAGCCTATTTTTACAAGACGTCTGCGGAGTACCTCCTGCATGCTTCCATAGTCGTTCTGTAAGCTCAGTTCTTTTATATTAAAGCGTTTATATGCTCTTTTCAGAGGATTTCCGTTTTCAAATACAACCATTCCCGCAACCATTGATTCCGAAGAAAGATTTGAAATATCATAAGCTTCAATATACTGCGGCGGCTTTTCAAGCCCAAGAGCCTTTGCAAGCTCTTCAAGAGCAATAACATCCTTTCCCGTATGATTTCCTTTTATGGCGATATATTCCGAGCTATTGTTTTTCGCAAGCCTTATAAGCTCATAATACTGTCCACGCTGAGCAGCACGAAGTTTTACTTTATGTCCTGAGAGAGCTTTCAGCATTTCTTCTATAAGATCCTTATCGGCAGGCTCGTTTTCAATGAGAATAACGGGCGGAATATCATTTCTTGAATGATAAAACTGTTTCAGAAAAGCGGAATATATATCCTCTGTATCCATTACAGTAAGATTAAATGCAGATTTATCGAAAAGCTTTCCAGCCCTGTACATAAGAACAGAAATGCACATTCCGTCGGGAGAAGCAACTCCTGCGATAACGTCAGCGTCTGTAAGATTACAGTTTATGATTTTCTGCTTTTCAGCGGCTTTTTTCACTGCGTTTATTCTGTCACGCAGAGCTGCGGCACGCTCAAAATCAAGATTTTCTGCGGCAGAAAGCATTTCGGCTTCCATACGCTCAACCGAATGACTGCTTCCGTTTTTTATAAAGTCTATTGCACTTTTTATTGTCTGTGAGTATTCGGAATGTGAGATTTTTCCTCTGCAAAGACCCATACATTGCTTTATATGGAAATTAAGGCAAGGTCTGCCTTTACGAAAATCTCTTGGAAAGCATTTATGGCAAGTAGGAAGCATAAATACCTTGTTTACCTCGTCAACGGTTTCCTTTGTAATAAATGCACTTGTATAAGGTCCGAGATATTCTCCGCCTGAAAGAGTGTTTTTTTCTGCTGTTATGCGTGGATATGCTTCATCTGAAATTCTGATATAATGATATCCCTTATCATCCTTAAGAAGTATATTGTATTTCGGCTTATGCTGCTTTATAAGACTGCATTCAAGTAAAAGAGCCTCATATTCGCTGTCAGTAACGATAAAATCATAATCGTGTACATTTGAAACCATTGCGGCAACCTTTGGAGTATGGTCAGGATTTTCTCTGAAATAGCTTGTAACCCTGTTTTTCAGATTTTTCGCCTTGCCGATATAGATAATGGCTTCTTCCTTGTTTTTCATAATATAAACACCCGGAGAAGATGTAAGCTTTGAAGTTTTTTCACGAAGAAACGGCAATCTTGGATTAATGGTAATCACACTCCTTTTCAATGGCATAAAAACGTATGAAAACGGCGGATAAAAATCCGCCGTAAAATCAATCAAAAAATGTACTTCTGTATTCGCTGACCTTTGCTTTATCGCCCTTACAGTCTATATCAAGCATTTCGTGATTCAGCATATAGATTATAGAAGCAAAAAGAAAGATATAAGCAAGTGCATTGATTATAATACCGAAATAAATTCGTATATTTATTATTCCGCCTATCATTCCGACAAGAATAAATGCACATGTGGCTATAATAACCATTTCAAACTTTACTCTTGTAGGGTCAAGAGAAAGAAATGAAAAACATACAGCGGCAGAAATAATCGAATGAACTATTGCAAGAACAACTGAATATGGCTCATAGAATTCAAATTTATATGAATTAAGCTCTATAACCATAAGAACAAGCTCCATAAGAATATAGAAACTGAATGATATTTTCATTATCAGTCTGTGTCGCAGATAACGGCTGAACCATACAAAAGTAAGAATTATAAATATAAATCCAAGAACTTCGCAGGTGTATGCCGCAAATTCAATAGGCAGTACAATTACGTTTGTATCGCCGAAAGCAGCATAATATATCATACAGATAATTCCGAACAGAACGAAGAATATATTTCCTGCCAGTCCGAATTTAAAGCATGTAGGAAGATGTTTATTCATACTTACCTCTTATTTTAAAGCGTTAAGAGCTTTCTGTCCGATATCCTTACGATAGTGTGCCTTATCGAATGTGATTTTATTCACACCCTCATAAGCTTTATCAAGTGCAGCCTGAAGAGTATCAGCCGCAGCAGTTACACCGATAACACGTCCGCCGTTTGTAAGGAACTTTCCGTCATCTGAAAGCTTTGTTCCTGCGTGATAAACAAAACATCCGTCAATCTGTCCCATATCGTTGAAGCCGAACATTTCAATGCCCTTAGGGTAGCTTTCAGGATAACCGCCGCTTGCCATAATAACACAAGCACAGCTTCCGCTTTTAACATTTATGCTTACCTTATCAAGCTCATGATTGAAAATTGCTTCAAATACTTCGTACAAATCAGTATCAAGCATAGGAAGAACAACCTGAGTTTCAGGGTCACCGAAACGACAGTTATATTCAATAACCTTAGGGCCGTTAGGAGTGAGCATAAGTCCGAAGTAAAGACATCCCTCGAATGTTCTGCCCTCAGCGTTCATAGCGTTCATAGTAGGAATGAAAATCTTTTCCATACATTCCTTTGCTATATCGTCTGTGTAATATGGGTTAGGTGAAACTGTACCCATACCACCTGTATTGAGTCCCTCGTCGTTGTCAAAAGCTCTTTTGTGGTCCATTGAAGAAATCATAGGAACGATAGTTTTTCCGTCTGTGAATGCGAGAACAGAAACCTCAGGGCCTGTAAGAAATTCTTCAATAACGATTCTTGCAGAGCTTTTACCGAATTTAAGGTCGTCAATCATATCGTGAACAGCGGCAATTGCTTCTTCTTCATTCTGAGCGATAATTACGCCCTTTCCGAGAGCAAGACCGTCAGCCTTGATAACTGCAGGATATGTATTCTGCTTTTTAAGATATTCGATAGCCTTATCACTTTCAGTAAATACCTCATAGAAAGCAGTAGGGATGTTGTAGTTTTTCATAAGCTCTTTAGAGAATACCTTAGAGCCTTCGATAATAGCGGCATTTGCCTTAGGGCCGAATGTCATAAAGCCCTCAGCCTGTAATGCGTCAACCATACCGAGAACAAGCGGATCGTCTGGAGCAACTACAACCATATCAGGTTTAAGCTCTTTTGCAAGAGCAACTACACCGTCGATATCTGTTGCACCAACGCTGAAGCATTCAGCATATTTTGAAATACCGCCATTGCCCGGAGTACAGTAAATTTTACCGACATGCTTACTTTCGGCAAGCTTCATTATGATAGCGTGTTCACGGCCGCCGCCGCCAATTACAAGTACGTTCTTCATGGGGGATAGACCTCCTGTTTATATTTACATAGGCGGTTATCTGCCGCCCGTTCAATTGTATGTGTTATTCGGGCGGATAATATCCGCCCTTACATAATTATTAGTGGTGGAAAAGTCTGATTCCTGTAAATGCCATAGCAATATTATACTTATTGCATGTTTCGATAACATTATCGTCACGGATAGAACCGCCGGGCTCTGCAATATATTCAACGCCAGACTTCTTAGCACGCTCAATATTGTCACCAAATGGGAAGAATGCGTCTGAACCGAGACAAACGCCTGTATTCTTAGCAAGCCATTCCTTCTTTTCTTCTCTTGTGAAAACAGCAGGCTTTACCTTGAAGATTCTCTGCCATTCGCCCTCACGGAGAACATCCTCGTATTCGTCGCCGATATAAACGTCAATAGCGTTATCACGGTCTGCACGGCGGATATCATCAACAAACTGGAGTCCCATAACCTGTGGTGACTGTCTGAGCCACCAGTTATCAGCCTTCTGACCAGCAAGACGTGTGCAGTGAATTCTTGACTGCTGACCTGCGCCGATACCGATAGCCTGTCCGTCCTTAACGTAGCATACAGAGTTAGACTGTGTATATTTGAGTGTGATAAGTGAAATAAGGAGGTCGTCCTTCTTATCATCAGGAATATTCTTGTTATCTGTTACGATATTAGCAAGAAGCTCACGGTTGATGTCAAGTTCGTTTCTGCCCTGTTCAAATGATACGCCGTAAACCTGCTTTGTTTCGATTGGTGCAGGAGTAAAGCTTTCGTCAATCTTGAGTACACAGTATGTACCCTTTCTCTTTGACTTGAGGATTTCAAGAGCTTCAGGTTCATAATCAGGAGCAATAACACCGTCTGAAACTTCACGCTGAATCATTTTTGCTGTGCAAACGTCAACCTTGTCTGAAAGAGCAATGAAATCGCCGTATGATGACATTCTGTCAGCACCTCTTGCTCTTGCATAAGCTGACGCAAGGGGAGTAAGCTCGCCGAGGTCGTCAACCCAGTAAATCTTCTTTAAATCGTCTGAAAGTGGTCTGCCGATTGCAGCGCCTGCAGGTGAAACGTGCTTGAAAGATGTTGCTGCGCAAACACCTGTTGCTTTTTTAAGTTCCTTGACAAGCTGCCAGCCGTTGAAAGCATCAAGGAGATTGATGTATCCTGGCTTACCGCAGAGAACTTCGATAGGAAGCTCGCTTCCGTCAGCCATATAAACTCTTGAAGGCTTCTGATTTGGGTTACAGCCGTATTTTAACTGCATTTCATTTGACATAATAATGTCCTCCTTAATTATAAAATTCATATTTATATTCAATGTATGACGATTCCTCGCCGTTTGTAAACTCTTCCTGATTGATAAGACGGTTATCCGAATTGTATGTATATTTTGTTAATAACGTTAAATCCATATTATCATACTGAGTTTCAAGATTTGCTATATTGCCGTTTGTATCATAAGTGTAATACTTGGTATTATTTGAGATATCTTTGTCAGAAATGTATTTTTCGACTAAGATTCTTCCCTCTGAATCATACTCATATTCATAGGTGGTAACTGTGTTTAGTTTTTCATTTTGCACATAGGAAATTTCATTTCTTACTGGATTTGAATACTCATCAAGCTCAGAGATTGTGATACTCCATATCTCGTCGTTACGGTAAGCAGTTTCATTCTGTACTTTTTTATCATCGCTGTATTCAAATTGATAAAGCAACGGACTACTATCCTGCATGACCATGCTCATTTCTGATATTGTACCGTCATCATTGTATTTATAGGAATAGGAACAGTCATACGTTGTTTGCCATTCATCTTCTAAATCCTCTGCTGGTTGAGAATAAAGATAAATACAATTGTCGTGCTCGTCATAAAAAGTGTAACTTATAGTCGAAAGTTTGTCTTGAATATATTCAAGCTTCGTCTGGCAGTAGACTGCATTTTCGGGGATTTCAAAATTTGAATCTTCCGTATTGATTTCTGTAATGTCGGAAACTGATGCTGTTTTTGAATCTTTATTCGACGAAGTTTCCGAAGATTTTTTCGAGTCACAGGCAGTCATAATTGCAGCACATATTGATGCTATCAATATGATTATACGAATATTTTTGCTTCTCATGGATATCTCCTTGATGCGGACATAATAATGTCCTCCTTATATAATTATTGTTAACTTTCGAGGTAAGCGTCATCAAGTTCTTCTGGACTTGAGTTAAGAACTTTCCAACCGTCATTCTTCAGATATAACGCACATATACTACCGGGAATACTTGAGGATTGTCCGTCCATTTCCAGATATGTGGTAGATTCATAGGAATAGCCTGCTGTAATTTTAACAGACTCTCCTGTCAGAGCTTTAAAAATTATTTCAGCACCTAACATCTGGTCTTCAGTGAGGGTACCAATGCGTTTGCTGCTGACATCCTTGATATATGGGTATGTAGATTCAATGGATGCTTTAGTCATTTCCCATTGACCGCTTTCTTTCAGTTTATTGATAACTTCTTTTGTATATACATCAGAAATTATCTCTTCAGCAGGAGCATGATTTTTCATTTTTTGCATATAGTTGTCAACAAATGCGTCTGCAGTTTCTTCTGAAATTTCAGAATTCGCTGATGAAGCTGATTTTGCTGTCTTTGAAGACGAACTGCCAATTGACGAGCAACCAGCAAGCATAAGGGTGCAAAGCAGGGGAACGACAACAAATTTTTTTATAGAATCTATTTTCTTTGACATATAATAATGTTCTCCTTTTATAAATTGTAATTCTTAATGCATAAATTATGCGTTAAGGATTTTATCATATCTTTTTAATATCATGCTCTGTTTATACTATAAGTAATAGTACTCACAGAAAATGCAATAACGCCAAGAAGTAAAAATACCAATAAATACTTCAGCCAGTTAATAACGCGATTCGGTTTACGCAGACCGCTGTTTTTAATATTACTTCCGTCAGGTTCTGTAATTGCTATTGCAACAGGTCCGAATATTCCGAAGGCAATGCCTATAAATAGAAAAAATACGGAAATATCTATATCTGACGTTAAAACTACAATATCACAAATCAGCGTAATTAAAGCAATTACAAATGATGTTTTTTTCCATGATTTCAGCGATTTATTGTATTTTTCCATTTTACTTAACCCAGTTGTAATAACTTCATTTTCAATTCTGAGTACTTTTCCACATTTCTGACAAAAACATTGTGTTGTTGATTCGTCAATAGAAAATTCGTAATTGCAGTCAGGGCATTTTGTTGTTGTTTTATTTGTCATAGCTTTATACTCCTGAAATATTTCGTTATTTAATGAAAAATATTATGCGGGGCTAAGCATCATCATTAACAAAAGACCCAGCATTATTGCAATAAGTTCAAATGCTGCAAATAGAAAGTAAGCTTTTATTGCAGTTAAGACGCGTTTTGGTTTGCGAATTTTCGCATTAGGAATTTTGCTTCCGTCAGGCTCTGTAAGTGCTATTGCAACAGGTCCGAATATTACTAATGCAATGCCTATAAACATAAAAAATGCTGAAATACCTTTATATAATGTAAAAGGTATAATGCTACAAATTATTGTAATTAAAATGATTACATATGAGGTGTTTTTCCATTTTTTGTGAGATTTTTTATATTCATCATTTAGCTTTGCTATTTCTTTTGCTTCTTCGCTGTCTGTATCAGGTACTATTTTATCATTTTCAATATTGATTTTATTGCCACAGGACTGACAATAACACACATTTGACAACTGTTCTGTATCAAGTTCAAATTCGTAACTACAGTAAGGACACTTTGCTGTTATTATATTTGGCATAGTGGTATACTCCTTAAAATAAAATGTAATTCTGGATTAAGTTTAAAGATTTCTATTTTGTAGGGGCGGATATTATCCGCCCGATAACATCAATAATCTTCGTATTCGTATCTTATTTCGGAAGAACCATTAATTTCGAGTATCTTGCGGTTTTTATCATCATACTCATAGTTTATCACAACATGCTGTACATGCTGTTCAGAACCGTAGACATCCGAGGTCGTCTTGATAAGGTTGCTGTGGTCATCATACTCGTACACATGCGTATAATTCTTGAACGTTTCTTTTTTATTTCCGAATTTATCCTTTGTACGTTCTCGGGTTTCTGTGAGCATATTTCCGGCATCGTCATAGGTATATGTATGTTCTGCAATTTCACCCTTATGAGCAGAATCATTAACTGTTTTCTTGGTTATATTGCCATTTTCGTCATATTCGTACGTATACTTGCATACCTTTTCTATGCCTTCATCGACGTCAGCAGTGAACCATTCAGTCTCATTGCCATGCTCGTCATACTTTGTTTCGTAGTATGACGATTTTTTGAGTTCGCCGTTGTTATTGTAATAGATCGTTGTACTTGTCTGATTTCCTGCTTCATCATAGGTATTGATAAACACACATCGTATAACGTTTTCATAATTGCCGTACACTATCATCTTCACAAGATTTCCGTTTTCATCGTACACTAAACCAGTCTCTGTGTCCAAAAAAGAATGTATTGCTTCGCCTGTATTGATATCCAACTTATTCTTTTTGATAGTATGATCATGCTCATCGTAAAGAGTTTCATACTTCTCTTCAAGCTCGTTATTATGATAATGCGATTCTATGCATTTATAAGCTGGTTCGTTTTCGGGAATTGTCAGTTCTTCTTCAGAAAGAGTATTGGGCATAGCTTCGAATTTTTCAGGCATTTCATTTTTGCAAGCGGCAAGCGGCACAAGCATTGCTGTTGCGAAGAATATAGCATATATTCTTTTCATCGGAAAAGCCTTACTTATTCTTATTGATTATTCTTGTTTCTACAGAGCCGTTTTCAAGATTTACAAAACGAACGAAAAGTGATACCTTGTTATCTTCATTGAGATTATTCCAGAGCATATCTGTAAATTCATCAATATTTCCGCTGATTCCTACAAGCTTAGGCTCGCCCTCAAAGCTTGGAAGTGGATTTCCGTCACCCATATATGTGTGAATGAAATGACCTTCACCGTTTAATG
>JAFWWU010000099.1 GCA_017523285.1 Ruminococcus sp. | reverse complement strand
CTTTCTGCAAAAGCAAAGGCAGAAAAGTATGCAAAAATCACAGCGAAAACAATCATCAACATCGGCGGTGGTGACGGAAACTACGGTCAGAACAGCTTCTTTTACGATGCAGCAGAGGGACTTCTCTCCTCCACCATACTGCTTGTAGCGGAGTTCGGTGACAAGAATGAAAGGCATATCGTTACTGTGTTCAAGCTTATTCAGGACTTGATTGCAAAGAAGCCAGCCAAGACCGGTAAGGATAAAACACAGATGTATTTTGCGGAATTAATGGAAATGCTTCCCTCGGAACACAAAGCAAAATGGCTTGCAGGTGCGGCTCTGAACTCATCGGATCAGGCAATGCTCTCTGTTATGAGTACAGCACTGTCACGATTGAACAGCTTTCTGGATTCCGAGATGGAACAGATTCTGTGCTTCGGTACAGCCATTGACGCTGAAAAGTTCTGCAGTGAGAAATGTGCTGTATTTGTAATTCTGCCGGAGGAAGATCAAAGTGCGACACGTTTCTAATTGAAAAGATTAGGCACTAAAATAAGAACGTAAAACAGTTCTATTTAGGAGAACTGATATTCTGAGAGGTGGAATGAAAGGGTAACGCCTTGAAACGCCCCCTTAATACTGCGGCAGGCAGGAAATGTGTAATTATTTCGCTGTCTGAAGCCCGCTGAAGTCGGCAGAGAGAAACCCAAACAGGTAAAGCTGTGGAAAGCTGTTCAGAGGTGAACAGTGTTGCCTATATGTCGGAGGTCTAAAATATATCTATGGTGAGTATGTGGTGTGACAGACTACTGACAAATCTCAGATTGTACGGGTCTAAACTTCTGAATGATAGAAATGTCATTGCCCTGCTTGGGCGTAAGTCGAGGAAGAGTAAGATTTCTTGGTTATGAAATTCCTTACTGTGTTACAGGCACAGGAGCAGCTTACAGGCTTAGATGAGGCACCTAAAGATATGTATGTAAAGATAGGAATATCGGAACGTGGTAAGGTCGGAACGCAGAGCTGGTTACACAGCGAAGAAGCGTTATCAAGGAAATTCTCTGATATAACTTGATTTTATCCGACTGAAAGCGATGCCACAGTACCTATGAAGCGGTGATAATAAACCGTGGAGGGATAGGCATTAGTCACAAAAAGAATAAAGGAAAGAATTACACAAATTTTATGGGTTCGAGTAAGACTAAGAAAGGTAAATCCATAACAGGAGGAAACCGACCATAGCAAACTCAAATCAGCGAAAACAACGTAAACTTCGCAATAGTGAATATTACGACCTGCAAAGTACATTTGATAAGTTGTATGCTGACAGTATAACTGACAAGAAATTTACAAATCTTATGGTGATAATTTCGTCAGAAGAAAATATACGGCTTGCATATAGAAATATCAAAAACAACAAAGGAAGTAACACTCCCGGAGTAGACGGAAAAACAATTGACAATCTGAAAAAATGGAACAACAAAAGTCTTATCGCAAATATTCAGAAATCGCTTGAATGGTATACACCAAATAAAGTAAAGCGTGTTGAGATTCCAAAGGGCATCGGAAAAACTCGTCCACTTGGAATACCGACGATAAAAGACAGATTGATACAGCAATGTATCCTACAAGTGTTAGAACCGATATGTGAAGCGAAATTCCATGAACGAAGTAACGGTTTCAGACCCAACAGGTCAGCAGAACACGCAATTGCTCAGGCAATGGCTATGATACAGCAAAGGAACCTACATTATGTCATTGATATTGACATAAAATCCTTCTTTGATAATGTATCACATGGAAAACTGTTAAAGCAAATGTGGACGCTTGGCATTCGTGAAAAGAAACTGTTGAGTATCATTTCATCTATGTTGAAAGCAGAAGTAGCAGGAATTGGATTCCCCGAAAAAGGCACTCCGCAAGGCGGAATAATAAGTCCGCTTCTATCCAATATCGTACTTAACGAATTGGATTGGTGGATAGCAAGTCAATGGGAAGAAATACCTACTGAATATAAATATAAATGTAGTATTCACGAAAACGGTTCGATAAATAAAAGTCCAATATATGCTTCTCTGCGTAAAACATCACTGAAAGAATGCTATATTGTAAGATATGCTGATGATTTCAAAATTTTCTGTCGAAAAAGGAATGACGCACAAAAACTCTTTGAAGCTATAAAAATGTGGCTTAAAGAAAGACTTGGACTTGAAATTAGTCCTGAAAAATCAAAAATCGTCAATTTAAAACGTCAGTATTCCGAATTTCTTGGATTTAAGCTTAAAGCAAAAATCAAAGGAAAAAAGTCAAATGGTGAACCTAAATACGTTGTCACATCACACATAAGCAATAAGGCGAGTAAGAAAATTCAGATAAGGGCGAAAGAAACTATCTATAATATGAGACACCACAGTGAAAAAGAGAAAATGTACAAGTATATAGGCTTGTACAACTCATTTGTTATGGGTGTTCATCAGTATTATGCAATAGCGACGGAAGTTAACAAGGACTTCCATAAAATATCCTTTCATGTCAATCGTACCCTTAAAAGAAAACTTGGCAACATATTAAAACGTCCAAATGTTTCAAGTCTGAAATGCAAAGCAATTGTTGAAAAATACGGTAAGAGCATGGAACTGCGCAGTATATACGACTTACCCGTTGTACCAATCGGATATGTCCAGCACAGAAACCCATTGTGGAAACGTGCTGCTGTCAATAAGTATACGGAAAAAGGAAGAGCCGAAATCCATAAAAGTCTTAAAGGGATTGATATGGATATTCTGCTTTATTTAATGCGTAATCCTATATCTAACCGTAGTGTTGAGTATAACGATAACAGAATATCACTTTACTCAGGTCAAATGGGGAAATGTGCGGTTACTGGTAAAAGACTATGTATTGATGAAATTCATTGTCATCACAAAATCCCTGTAAAGCTTGGTGGAAATGATGATTATAGTAATCTTAAAATAGTTCATGCCGATGTACATCGTTTGATACACGCAGTCAAAAACGAAACAATTCAACAATTACTTGAAAAAATAAAACTTACAGATTATCAATTGGAGCGTATTAATGTATTGCGTAAGTTGTGTAAACTCAGCGAAATAAAGAGTTTGTAATTGTGTAAATTCAATTGAAGTCTTTTTGTGATGGCACGCCGTGTGATGGGAAACTATCATGCACGGTGTAGAGTGGGGGAAAATCCAGAGATTATATCAAAGGATTACCTATCACTATGTAAATATTTCATGGTCAGTCTGCTGATTCAGCAGCTCTACCGAGAAATCCTGTCTATCGCCGATGAAAAAGGCGGTACACTGGATAAGAGGGTTATGTTCTATGCTGATGAGCTGGGAACCTTTCCGAAGATTGACGGACTTGAAGCAATGTTTTCTGCAGGACGTTCCAGAAAAATATCTATTGTAGCAATTATTCAATCATTCGCACAGCTGGAACAGACCTACGGAAAGCAGGGCATGGAAATCATCACAGACAACACACAGCTGACTGTCTTCGGTGGCTTTGCTCCGAATTCACAGTCAGCTGAGGTGCTTTCTAAGGCTCTTGGAGAGCAGACCGTATTAAGCGGTTCTGTATCCCATGGCAGAGAAAAGAGCCAGTCATTGCAGATGATCGGCAGACCATTGATGACCGTGGATGAATTAAAATCTATGCCGAAAGGTCAGTTCATTGTGATGAAAACAGGAACTCACCCAATGATCTCAAAGCTCAAGCTGTACTTCAAGTGGGGCATCACATTCGGAAATCCGTATCTTCTTCCCGACAAGGGTGCAAGAGCAGTGCGGTATCTGGAACGTGACGAGCTGATGAGAGAAATTGCTGTGAAATATCCGCAGAAGAAAAAAGCACTTCCGCCACCCGAAGCAGAGGTAGAAATCGTAGATGAGCATGAACCACAACCTCATAAGCCAAAGGTTGATGTAAAAACAGG
>JAFWWU010000098.1 GCA_017523285.1 Ruminococcus sp. | reverse complement strand
CACCGCATGGTGTTGCTAACGCTATTATCTTACCGACAGTAATAGAATACAACGCAGAAGCAACAGGCGATAAATATAAATATATTGCTGTAGCAATGGGCGTTGAAGGTACAGAAAATATGACTGTTGAAGAATACCGCAAGGCAGCAGTTGACGCAGTACGCAAGCTTTCACAGGATGTAGGAATTCCATCTGATTTAAAGGAAATTGTAAATCCCGATGATATTCCTTTCCTTGCTGAATCAGCTTATGCAGACGCATGTCGCCCAGGTAATCCTAAAGATACATCTGTCGAGGATATTACAGCACTTTATAAATCATTATTATAAATGTTTATTTTATAAATCAGTCCGGAATATCCGGGCTGATTTTGCTATACATATAAATTAAAGTTACCATAACATTATAATATAAGCAAAATAAAATATTCCTCTTGCAATATTTTTTTATTTATGTTATAATCATTCAAAAGGATTTTTATTTCCGCAAAATGAAAGGAGTTATTTGTATGACACTATTCTGGGGAATTTTATTCGCTGTTCTTGTTATTGTTGAACTTTGCACTTTCCATCTTGTTTCAATATGGATGGCTATCGGTTCACTTGTTGCAATGATTGCTTCAATGAACGATGCAAGTGTTCTTGCGCAGTGTATTATTTTTGTAGTAACATCAGCAATATTATTCGTTATTACACTTCCGTTAATTAAGAAATACGCAAATACAAAACAAACTGCGACAAATTCTAAACTAAATATAGGAAAAAATGCTTTGGTAATAGAAGAAATCAATTCTGAAAACGGTACAGGTCGTGTCACTTTGGATGGCGTTGATTGGTCAGCTGTTTCCGATACAGTTATTGCTAAGGGTACTACTGTTGTAGTAAACGCTATTGACGGAGCAAAATTAATGGTTTCTTTAAAGAAAGAAGCCGAAAAGCTTAATACAAAATAATACATTTTTAACAGCCGATTAAATTATGCGGCAGATTGGAGATTTTATTATGGATATGGATTTTGGAATTTATGTAGTTCTTGGAATTATCATTTTCCTTGTTATCGTATTGATAAGATGTGTGAAGATAGTTCCACAGGCTTATGTTTATGTAATTGAAAGATTTGGTTCATTCCACACTGAATGGGAAACAGGTCTTCACCTTATGATTCCATTTATTTTCAGAATTGCAGGTAAGGTTTCACTCAAGGAAAAGGTTGTTGACTTCAAGCCACAGCCTGTTATCACAAAGGATAACGTAACAATGCAGATTGATACTGTTGTATTCTATCAGGTAACTAACGCAAGACAGTACATTTATGGTGTTGAACGTCCTATCGCTGCTATTGAAAACCTCACAGCTACAACACTCAGAAACATCATCGGTGAACTTGAACTTGATGCTACTCTCACTTCAAGAGATGTTATCAACACAAAGATTACTGCTATTCTCGACCAGGCTACTGACCGCTGGGGTATCAAGGTAAATCGTGTTGAACTTAAGAATATCATTCCTCCAAGAGAAATTCAGGACGCTATGGAAAAGCAGATGAAGGCTGAGCGTGAAAGAAGAGAAAAAATTCTTCAGGCTGAGGGTGATAAGAAGTCACAGATTCTCGTTGCAGAAGGTGAAAAGGAATCACAGATACTTCGTGCACAGGCTAAGAAAGAATCACAGATTCTTGAAGCTGAGGCTGAAAAACAGGCACTCATCCTTAAGGCTGACGCTGTAAGAGAGCAGAAAATTCTTGAAGCTACCGGTGAAGCTCAGGCTATCGAGCTTGTACAGCAGGCTCTTGCTGACAGTCTTGTTAAATTGAATTTTGCTGCACCTACTGACAATGTTATCAAGCTTAAATCTCTTGAAGCATTTGCAAAGGCTGCTGACGGCAAGGCTACAAAGATTATTATCCCAAGTGAAATTCAGGGACTTGCAGGTCTTGTAGGCGGCGTAAAGGAAGCAGTTTCTGATAAAGTACAGTAAAAACTTATGTTTTGTATATTATTGAATAAAGAACGGACTATGTCCGTTCTTTTTTTGTGCTATGATACAATTTTTAATAAATTCCAAAATCTTAAAATTTTCCTCTTGAATCTATTCTTTATGTAGTGTATAATAGATATATAAATGTTATTTTCTTTTAAAAATGCCACGATGCATTTTATTATTTTCTTTCGATTAAAATCATTTTCAATATTTAAATATTAAATAATCACGCTTGATTTATGCACTATGTACAGATAGTTGATAAACAGCTCTTTACTTTTTATTTTGCATAATTATTAATAAATTTCAAATATAGAGATAGATAAATATATTAATCAGTACAACAAAACGGGACGGTAACAATTCAATGGTTTTTTCCAGACTTTTCTTTCTGTATCTTTTCTTCCCTGTTTGCCTAATTGCGTATGCGGCGGCAGGAAATATAAAAAATAAAAATTTAGTGTTGGTCATTTTCTCGCTTATTTT
>JAFWWU010000097.1 GCA_017523285.1 Ruminococcus sp. | reverse complement strand
TTTACAAGCATTACTATCTGCCTTTTAAATTCGTCTGTATAATTCCTTGTTTTTCCTGACATTTTTACCACCTTACCTTTTTTTATTTCTATTATATCATGGCTAAATGTTTTCTGTCCAATTTATTATAACCGATCCAAAGTTTATAAGAGCTGTGAAGAATTCTCGAAAAAGCTAATCAGCCTGCGGGCGTGGGAGTATCATAGCAAGCAATGATTTTGTGGACACATTCCGTCAAAATCGCTTGTCGGTGATACTCCCCGAACCCCTCGGCAATCGACAATACTGTCTCGATAAAAATTGAAAGAGAGGAAAATTTTATGGCAAAAAGACTTCGCCCTGTGCAGATAAAATTCTTTGTTTCGGAATATGAAAAGGAGCTTATCCGAAAGAAAATGAAGCTGTTCGGTATCAGGAATATGTCGGCTTATCTTCGCAAGATTGCCATTGACGGAAGGCTTATAAAGGTTGAAACCTCAGGGCTTGACGAACTGTGCCGACAGGTCAGCGGTGTTTCAAAAAACATCAACCAGATTGCAAAGCGTATCAATTCTACAAATGATATTTACGCCGATGATGTAATCGCAATAAAACAGGAGCTTGAAAAGATATGGCAGTTACTGAAATCCACGCTATCCGCACTACTCTGAACAAGGCGCTTGACTACATTATGAATCCGAAGAAAACCGATGACCGTCTGCTTGTGGACGGCTTCGGCTGTTCTCCAGAAACGGCAGCTTTGCAGTTCGAGCTGACGAAGAAAAATTTTCTCAAGGAGAAAGGCATTCTCGGCTTTCATATCATTCAGTCCTTTTCTCCGGGCGAGGTAAATTATGAAACTGCTCATAAAATCGGAATGGAGCTTGCGGAGAAAATCTTTGACGGAAAGTTTCAGTTTGTCTGTGCTACGCACATTGACCGAGGGCACGTTCACAACCATATCATCGCAAACTCTGTCAGCTTTGAAAACGGCGACAAGTTTCTTTCTAAAAAACATACGATGTATGATATCAGAAATTTCAGCGACGAGCTTTGTCGTGAAAACAGATTGTCTGTCATAACCGAGCCGAAGGAAAAAGGCAGAAGCCAGTATGAGCATAGTCTCGATAAAAAGGGCAAGAGCTGGAAGTCGCTCCTTCGTCAGAATATTGATGCGGCAATTCTGAAAACGCAGTCCTGGGATGAATTTCTTTTGTATATGCAGAAGCTGAATTATGAGATAAAGCAAGGAAAATATATTTCATTCAGAGCTGAGGGTCAGGAGCGTTTCATCCGTTCGAAAACTCTCGGAATTGACTATACCGAAGAAAGACTCCGTGAAAGAATTTCGGGAGCAAGAACAAATCCGACTGTTTCACTTATCATCGACATTGAAAACTGCTTCAAGGAGAAACAGAGAAATCCCGAAGCGTTCAGGCAGTGGGCAACTGTGCAGAATCTTAAAACTATGGCGAATACGGTAAACTATCTGACCGAGAGAAATATGCTGAGCTATTCGGCGTTATCAGAAAAGCATACGGCTTTGAAAGAAAAGTACAACGCTGACCGAACTCATATAAAAGAAATCGAGCAACGACTCAAAGTTATTGCCGAGGATATAAAAAACATCGACAATTATCGCAAGCACAAGCCTGTTGCAGACAAGATTGAAGCGGTTGTTTTCAAAGAAAAGTATAAACATGAGCATGAGAGTGAACTGATTATTTTTGCTGCTGCCGAGAAGTATCTGAAGAAAAGGTTTAACGGCGAGAAAGCTCCGCTGATTAAAGAGCTTCGTGCTGAACAAAAGAAGCTTTACGCCGAGAAGGATGGGCTGTATAGCTCTTACAACTTGGCAAAATCTGAAATCAAGGAGCTTGATACAGTGATAAAAAATGTGGATATGATTCTTGGGAAGGGCAAAGAAAAAGACTGCCAGCGTGATGTTCAGCGCAAGCGGTCAGGTGAGTTGGAGTGATGGTGTAAAAAAGCCGTACTCGTGGGTACGGGTACGGCAGGTACTTATATATATTGTTTTCAGTCTGCGTCGGATTGCCACTGACATTCTGTTACAACCATATCAGTAAAGGTTGCCTTGTAGGAGCCGGTTGTTGGACTGCAAGCGTAAATTCCGAATGTAATAGCATCTGCACCATTGAACATATGGAAAATTCTCATCTGTCTGAAATTCTTTCCGTCCTCGCTGCATTCAATGCAGTAATCGCTGTTGCGACGGCTGAAACGGTACCACATACTTTTAATTTCAGATGAAATATCGGTAGTTGCCCAGTCGGAATAGCCGTTGTTTGTTACAACGCTTCCGAGTCGCTGTATCTTTTCATTTTCGTATTCGATGGAAGCCTTGAACCAGTTGTCGCTATCAAGATACATTGCAACACCGCACTGGTCAAAACGCTGACTGCTTTCAAACTGTGTTTTTACAATAAACGAGAAGAACTTTTCGTCTGTCTTAATCTGATAAACAGGAGCGTTATCATTGGTAAAACCGTAATATGTTCTCTGCCAGAGGTCTGTGCCGCTTTCTGTGATAACTTCTATGGTATCGTCTGTAACTGTTACATTCTGTGGCTTGCGAATCCATTCAGGGTTCATAGAAATAAAGTTTGTTTCTTTCATATTTATTCTCCTTATGTTTGATAAAAATCAGCAGAATATAATCAGTTTATTCTACTTACTCATTATATCACATCAACCCTAAAAACTCAATACTTGAAATAATATACCTGCCAGAAAATAAAAGTTTATTTCTGCATTTGACCCAAAAATTTCTCCGTCAAATGCAAAAGTAAAAGCAACACTTTAGAAAAATCTGATATCAAACATTAAAAAAACGACTGTTTTTAAGTGCGAAAACGACAAATTCATCGAAATAACACTTCAAAACAGTCAAAATGGATATAGCAAAGGAGAGCATAGCATTTTTGTGTGCAAAAGTAAACGCAACGCTCTATTCTTTAATGTAAAAATTCACAGCGCATTTATTCCACGGTCTATTGACAACGAGCCTCTGAGGACGTGGTTTTCAGGCAGATGCGACAAGTGTCGCTTGATGCTTTATCTGCCTTGCTGAAAGCCTACCACGCCCTCTTCTCATTGTCAATAGCTTTCGCGGCATAAAAGCTAATTTTATGTGCAGAACTAAACGCAACACTACTCTCTATTTTTTGCTGTTTTGTGCAGAGGTAAATGCAACATTTTTGTTCCTTCTGTTGCATTTACTTTTGCATTTGACCCCAAAAATTTCTCCCAGGTACTTGACAAATGCATAATAAATCTGTATAATCACTTTAAAGCACTAAATCAGCTTGTAGGATAGTATTTACGCATAAACCAAAAATGGAGGAAAATGTTATGAAAAAAGAGTTTACAGAGATTGTCGGCGGAACGGAAATCCGCTATGTTCTTGATGAAGCAACAGGAACTTATCTTCCCGACTGGGAGTTGCCCAAGCAGCGTGAGCTTGGTTGCTACGGAAAAATGAGAGCTGAGTTTCTGAAAGAAAATCACAAGGGTCTGTATCAGGCAATGCTTATAAAAGGAACTCTGAACGAGCATTGTGCCGAGGTTGAGGATACAGTTTACGAGCGACTTGACAGAATGGTAAAAGCTATGGCGAGGGCTGACGGGCTTACCGAAGAAATGAAGAATACCGACCCTTTACGCTGGGTAGGTATGATGAATAATTATAAAAACTGTGCGGAGGATATGATACTTAGTGAACTGATTTTTGTATAATGCAGGAAGAATAATCCAACACTATTTTTAAAAGATAAAGGAGGCTTGCCTATTGCGGATAATTGTCAGGGACGATAAGCGTATTGCAGAAATATGGCTTACAAATTCCGAGCAGCAGAATGAAGAAGTGCAATCTGTCATCAGCGAAAAAACTGCTGAGTATAGTGAAAAGAAATACAGAATAGCGGTATTCCGTTCGGGAAGTCGTAGTCTGTACGACTGCACAGACGGACTTCTTCACAACAATTACAGTCTCGGAGAGGGTGCATAAAGCACCCGTACATACCTGACATATATGACAAATATTACCTGTTGAACATGATACGCACTCATGTTAAAATGATTATGAATATTTTAGAAAGGACGGATTTTTATATGGATACAACCTTGAAAATTGCAGGCTACTGCCGTATCTCAGTTGACGAGGAGCTTGACAGGGACAACACCTCGATTGAAAACCAGAAGGCAATTATCCTTGACTATGCAAAGCGGAAATTCCCTGCAAGTACAGTTGATTTTTATGAAGACAGAGATAGAAGCGGCTACACCTTTGAACAGCGTGAGGGCTATCAGGAGCTTCGTCGCAAAATGCTTGACCTTGAATATGACATACTTATTGTCAAGGATTTCTCACGTTTCTCTCGACGCAACAGCAAGGGGCTTGTTGAACTTGAGGATTTGCGTGACAGAGGAATGAGAATTATCTCCGTCGGCGATAGTATTGACTACCCGACTTTTGACGACTGGACAGCAATTCAGTTTCGTTTCCTCATCAATGAAATGCCTGTTACCGATACTTCTAAAAAGGTAAAATCTGTTATCAAGCGTAGACAAGAGGAAGGCAAGTGGATTTGCTCCGTTCCTTACGGCTATCTTATGGTGAATAATAAAAACGCTCCAATTATTGTTGACGAGCCTTCAGCAGAGATTGTAAGAGAAATTTTCAATCGCTATTTAGAGGGCTGGGGATATAAAAAAATTGCAAACTATCTGACTGATATGAATTTTCCCACACCACGAATGGCAGAGAAAATGCGTAAGGAGCAAAACGGTGAGGAATGTAAGCTGAAAGCAAAGCGTGAATGGAGTATCATCACCGTCAGCGAAATATTACAGAATGATTTTTATATCGGCACTCTCCGTCAGGGCAAATATAAGCGTCAGCGTATCAACGGCAAGGAAATTAAGCAAAGCGAGGTTGAGCACATCGTTTTTGAGAATAATCATAAGTCTATCGTAGACTTCAAAACCTTTGCCGCTGTTCAGGAACAGATAAAAAAACGCAGTACAAGTGCTTATCGTGGCGTGAAGAAATACGACAACGTATATTCGGGATATATGGTCTGCGGTGACTGCGGAGCACCGATGTTCTCAATGAGCAGGGGAGATTTAGCGCCTGCCTACACCTGCGGGAGTTATCACAGGCGTGGTCTTAAAGGCTGTACCTCGCATCACACAAGAACGGATATGCTTGACGAACTGCTTAAAGACTATATCAGAGCAATCCGTGACAACTCGGAAGAGATGATTGAAAAGCTCAAAGAATCTCTTGAAAAGGAAAAAACGGAAACAAAACGTAGCAAGTCAACAGTTGAAACCTTGCAGAAAAATATTGCAGACATCAAGGACGAAATCCGCATTATGCATCGAATGAAAGCCCGTGACATTATCCGTGATCCCGACAAAGAAGAAATTTTTGAGGAAATCTACGGCGAGCAGATTGATGAGCTTACAAACCGCCTTGACGGACTTCGCAATCAGCTTAATATGACTGCCGACAAGCACAACACCATTGCAAAGGTGAACAGGGTTGCAAAAACTGTATTTGAAATCTTCGACGATATTATAAACAAGCCGAGCCTGCAAAGAAAGACCTCGACTTCATATTAGAAAAAATCGTCATCTATGAAAACAGAATTGACATTCAGCTGAAAGCTGATATCGACGCACTTCTCACGTCGGGCAGACTTCCCGATACTGAGGAAAATCCCGTAGAATCAGAGGAGAAAACAGCCGTAAATTTTGAGTCTGACGTTAAAAATATCGTATCAAGCCGACAGATAGTCGTAACGGCTAAAAACCGAAGCGACAAGGTTTTTGACGTCAATGTTGTCAGGTACGGCGACCCCCTTGAAATATATACAAATACAGAAGGGGAAGTAATATTCAAGAAGTATTCTGCAATAAGTGAAATCAGCGAAAATGCTGTACATGTAGCGGATGTAATATATAAGCTTGCAGGGTGTCCTGTTGTTATATTTGACCGTGATCATGTTGTTGCAACATCAGGAGTTTCACGAAAGGAATATGCTGAGCGCCGAGCAAGTGCGGCACTTGAAGCAATTATGGAGTCAAGAAATGCGTATTACTATACAGATAACGGAAGCAGACTTCAGGCAGTTGAAGGAATTGATAAACCTGCTTTAGCCGCAGTTCCGATTGTATCGGCAGGCGATGTAACAGGCGCAGTTGTCTATATCCGAAAAGGAGAAGAAGAATTAACTGAGCTTCAGAAAAGTCTTATAAATGCAGGTGCGCAATTTCTCAGCCGTCAGCTTGAGGGATAATAAAAAGGTTGCATAACCATGAAGTTATGCAACCTGTATTTTTTTATGTTTACGCTGTTATTTAACAGGTAATGAGTCGATAAGCTTCAGAACCGATTTCTGAATTGCTACTGCGTCCTGAACATTGATTCCGTTTCCGCAGTTGTGAACGTCAGCGTTTACAGCACCCTGCTTTGTAAGGCTGTATGTTTCACCATTGATGAGGTAGCACTTAACGAGAACTGTATCTGCAATATCAACAGCCTTGTCGCAGTTTGCGTCACCGTATTTGCTTGCTTTAAGCTCATCATCAGGTTTTGTTGAAGGAGTTGTATCTTCTGCTTCTGTTGTTGCAGGAACTTCAGGAGCAGCCGGTTTTGAACCGTCAGGTTCAGTACCGCCAATGAGAACACCGTCAGAGTAAACACAGATATTATCTGTTCTTACTTCATTTCCTGTGCCGAAGAATGCATCGTCAACGTCATAGATTTCGAGTCCGTCATAGCTCCAGTCGTTTGAAGGATCCCACTTATCACCGTAGTAAAGACCTACTGTGAACTGGTATTTTTTACCTGAGTTAGCAATGTTGTAGCCGTCCCAGTTTACTTCTACATAGTATGTATCTTCCATTTTGTCATACTTGTATGGACCGCTGATAATACCGTCAGCACCAAGATCTCCTGCCTCAGTTGATGACTGGTCGTAAAGCTCGCTTGGCTTTACGCTGTCAGGATTTGACATTTCCTTTGTGCTGTAATAATAACGAACTGATGTGTTTTCAAGAAGCTTTGTTGAGTCAGTCATAACCATGAATGAAACCTTAGTAACACCTGCACCGTTTGCATTGAGGTCATCAATACCACATGCATTGATCCAGTAGCTGTTACCGCCGCCGCCTTCACCGCTTGGACCTGAACCTGCAGGAGGTGGGAAGTCCTTTGTAGGAGCCATATCAGGTGTGCCGAAATACTGGTAAAGACCTGCAGCAGCACCTACGAATGCAGCGTTATAGTCGATTGTAACTTCGTTGTAAATCCAGTCGCTTGTGATATCATTATGCTTGTCAGTAGCATCAGGACCACCTGCGAGTGCACCATAAAGAACATATCTGTGCTCGTCAGGATCTTCACACTTTGTTAAACCTGAAGCGGCACGATGGTGAGGGAACTTAACGGAATCAGCATTATATCCTACGATATATGAACGTCCGAGCTTATTTTTACCCATAAGGTATTCCATCTGTTCCTTAGCCCATTCACTGAATTCGCCCGGCTTGCCGTCGTTGTTGTACTTGTCGTAAACAAGGGCAATAAGCTGTGCTGCAGTGTTATAACGAGCAGAACCCCATGTATTGAGCCAGAAATAGCCTTCAGGAGTAATTGTACCAACACCGCCGCCCATATATGATTCGCCGACTGCCTTCTTAACTGAATCCCAGCAGTTCATTTCTTCATAAGGGCTTTTTTCTGCAGCAACCTTGAATTCTTCAATGAAATCAGGGTAAACGTATTCGCCTTCGTTAAGAGGCTTGTCCATTGAGATTTCACCGAGAATACACTGTACACCGCCCCACATATCGTTCCAGCAGTATACATAGCAAGGAGCAGCATAGAAATCATAGTTAGGATAGATTTCTTCGAGATACTTGTGGTCACCTGTGATTTTATACATCCATGCAGCAGCCCAGCAGTAGTCGTCTTGCCACTTGCTTGAGTTGTAGTAAGCCTTAGGACCGTCGCCGTTGTCACTGAGTTCCTTAGGATTTTCCATAGCAAAATCGAAAAGTGCAGTTGCATAGTCGAGTGACTTTTCAGCATATTCAGGATCTGTATCCTTGAAGTTGAGGTAGTTGATAGCAAGACAAGCTGCAGCAGAAGCTACATAGTCTGTCTGAGGCTTATCTGCAGTAAGGAAGAATGCAGGTCTTGCCATTTTATCAATTTCAGGTGAATTCCAGTAAGCGTGGTCGATATCACCGTCACCAACCTGATAGCAGTGAGCGATAACCTTACCGCTGTCATCACGGAAAGTACACTTCATAAGGTAGTCGTTGAAGTATCTGATGATAGTTTCAACGTGCTTATCCTGACCTGTTGCAACATAAGCGTCACGGAATTCGTAATATCCCCATGAAACTGTTGAAGCAGCATAGTTTTCAGGCATACCGAACTTAACGTGGTCACCTGCATCATGGAAGCCGCCTGCAACGTCGATATCACCGTCACCGTCAGGGTCAAGTATATCAGCGTACTGATCAAGGAAACTCTGTGAGAGGTTTGTACCTACATTGTTTACCATTGGCTGAAGCGGAACTTCTGCGTCACATGTGTGACAGTCTCCACGCCATGTGTATTCATTGTTCTCATCAACATCTGTGCCGCACATATTTGCGTCATAGAAATAGATTGAATACTGAAGTGCACGGGCAAAGTCGATATCAAGACCTGAATCGTTTGCGAGTGAAACTTCAAGCTGGTCGCTTGCTACTGCATTAGCAGTAAAAAGTGAAGCAGAAGCTGTTGCAAGAGGACAAACAGCAGTTACCGCACTTACTGCAAGAGCAAGCAGTTTTTTTGATTTTTTCATCATTTTCCTCCTTAAAACCTTTTAGGCAACACCGCGCAAAGCACGCATAAATGCTTTGTACAAAATTTGCTTGCGGATTTTCCGTAATCTTGCACAGAAATCTCTTGACGTACGATAGTATGCCTTCGAGATTTCTATACAATCTGACTTCGCATTTTTTGCACAAGCTCTGTGCAGTATTGCCTTAATACCTTAATTTAATTTATAGACGAGGCATATTGAATATGCCTTAATCTAATCTTATAATTTCAGAATAGCTTATAACTAATCTGTAATTTTTAATACCTGACGCTGAATCATAAGAACATCCTGAACGTTAATGCCGTTGCCTTTATCCTGAACATCGGAATTTTTAAGTCCCTGTTCAGTTACAGAGTAGTTTTTGCTGTTGATGAGATAGCATTTGAGAAGAACAGTATCTGCAATATCAACAATACCGTCACAGTTTGCATCGCCTGCAAGTCCATTGCTGTCTGTTGGCTTAGTAGTAACAACAGGAGTTGTAGTTGCAGGCTGTGTAGGTGTTGTACTCTGTGGTGTATCGGAAATCGGATATGATTTGAGGTCAGGAAGCTCATCAAGAGTGATACAGTATTCGCTGTTGTACATCTCAATGAGATTTTCAACAGGATTATTCTGTTCGCTTGTAAGGTAATTCATATACCAAGGACAGAAATAAAGCCATGCCGCCTTATCGTTAAGCAGATTTTCAAGTGAAGGGATAGTGTCGTTTTCAGACATAGCAACTATCTTTTCACCCTCAGTGCTTTGTACAAGACTGTAAAACGTTGAAGCAAGTGAGCTTAAATTCGGCAGACCGTCTTTAGCGTTATATTTATCATAAGTAACCATATCCACAACATCATCGCCGGGATACCATGCTGCAGAATTAGGTGAAGTAGAGCTTGTCCACTGCCAGATAAGATTGTTTAATCCATGCTCGTTTGTGAGCTTATCATAAAGAAGTCTGTATAACTTCTTGCAGTTTTCAGGACCTTCAGCTCCCCACCAGAACCATGCACCCTCTGCTTCGTGAAGAGGACGCCATAAAATCGGAACATCAGCTGCCTGTAATTTTTTCAGCTGTTCAGCAATATAATCAATATCAGCGAGGAGAACTTCATTTTCCCATGTGCCTTCTTCAAGAGCCTTTGAAATGCTGAATGTGGTAAATGTCGGATTTGCAGATTCTACATAGAAAGCTGCTTCTGTGCTTCCTTTTTCAAGAGGAACACTCCAGTGCCAGCTTACAGATGCAATTCCACCATATTCGTTTACCCATTCGATAGTACGCTCAGGAGCGTCATCACGCCATGTTGTAGTTGTATTATATGTAAGGAAATCAAGTCCTCTGATAGCAGGCTGTTTGCCTGTGTGTTCAAGAAGATACTCAAATTCCGCTTCGTTGTCTTTAATGTATGTATCAGGGTCGTTCCACTGATTGTAGTTATGTGAGCCGCAATATTCCTGCTGTCCCGAAATAATATGCTTTCCGTAAACGTCACAGAGATAATTGTAAAGACGTTTTGTGCTTTCGGAAGCGTCAGGGTTTGAAAGCTGTCGTGTAGGGGAGAGTGTGCTGTATTTCTTATCAGCAGGCTTTATTGTAAGATAGTCAAAGTTTGTATATCCCCAGTAGCCTTCAAATTCAATAGTATTTTTGCCTTTGTTAAGAACAACAATTCCTGCGGGAGCTTCTGTGAATGTAGTGTTGTAGGTGAAAGTAACTTCGCCCTGATTTACACCATTGATATTAAGGTATTGAACTTTCTTGTTCTTATCGTAAGGCTGACAGTAGCAGATTGAAAGGTCATAAAGTCCTGCCTCTGCAACATCAACTTCAACGCTTACAGTTGTACCTTTCTGGTCGAGGTAAGCGAAACCGCCACCCGATGCATTTGTGAGGTCGTATTCATCGCCTGAACCGTCCTCTGCGGTATTGCCTATCCATGTTTCGTTGTAAATCTTACCGCCGTCTGTTTTTCCGTCCTCAAATTCGACTTTGATAATTCCGTCATCAGCAGCAGATGTCTGCACTGTATTATCGAGGGTACAGGCAGGAACAGTCAGAGCAGCCGCAAGAACAGCACAAAGTCCCTTTTTCAGAATCTTTGATTTCATAAATATCCTCCTTTAAACAGGGTCAATATGCAAGCGGGTTTGAAAGCAGTTTGCCGACTGTTTTCTTTTGCATAGATACACCCCATACATAAACATTATATCATTATTTTTTTCAAAATTCAATAATATTTTGTAAATATTATTGCCATTCATTAACAATATAAAGAAAGATATCAGAAGCAATTTCTTATAATCTGTTTTATATATTTTTCATATCTCAGGAAAAAGTTAAGCTGGTCAATGAGCGTGTCTGCACGTTCAAGACACATATCCTGAGTTTTTGTTGTGAAATAATGCGTTGCGCCGATATAATCACAATAATAACGTACAGCAAGCTCTGCTGTAACATAGAGTATACCGTAGTAAAGCGAAAAGATTTCGTCTGAGGAAAGCAGGTTTTCAAGTCCTTTTGCGTACCCCTCAGTAATAAGACGGATTGTGTCAAGGTCAAGGCTTGCAGCAGTAAATGAACGGACAGTATCTCCGTAATCAAGCGCAATCCAACCACTCATTACAGTATCAAGGTCAATTACAGTAAGCGTATTACCTGCAATTATGTTATCAGCTTTAGCGTCATTATGTGTAATCCTTTTTGTAAGATTTGAATTGAAAGTCATTGACAATACATTTTCAAGCGAGGATAAACGCATTAAAGTAATTCTGCTTATTAGTGAACAGTCGGGATGATTTATAAGCTTCTGAAAATAAGCGGAATAATTGTGAAAATCTTGTATAGTAGTACGGAAACAATCGGCATTGTCTGAGCTTTTATTTATTATATCAATGAATTTCCCGTAGGCATATCCTGTATAGAGGGGAGAGTTATTTTTCTCGCTATCAATGTAATCGCATATACGATAAATGCAGTTATTATGTTCAATGAAATTTAATCCTGATAATGCTTTGTAAAATTCAACCGCTTTTACATCACTTTCGGGATGCTTTTCAAATATATTGTTTATAATACGTATATTATACATAATATCGGCACAGTTTTTAAATATATCTCTGTTAAGCGACTGAATTACAATTTTTCTGTTTATGAGTTCAGCGAGAAAAGTTGAATTTATATGACCGCTTGTAATTTTCGTTACATAAATCGGATTATCATTTATTCCGAATTGATTTAGAATATACTTTATATCCATATTAATTATCCTTATATAAATTCTGTTTCAATAATGCAAAACTGCACCCCGTAAGAGTGCAGTTTGAAAATCAGTTTTTAATACTATGCATAGGAGCAGGAATACGTCCACCACGATTAATGAACATCTCAGGAGATTTATTATTTATCTTCATAACAGGACCGCTTCCGAGAAGTCCGCCGAATTCAAGCATGTCTCCCTCTTTCATGCCGATAGCAGGGATAAGACGTACAGCAGTTGTTTTATTGTTAACCATGCCGATAGCTGCTTCGTCTGCGATAATTGCTGAAATTGTTGCAGGAGTTATATCTCCCGGAACGGCAATCATATCAAGACCAACAGAGCATACAGCCGTCATAGCTTCAAGCTTTTCAAGGCAGAGTGTGCCGTTTACTGCGGCGTCAATCATTCCAGCGTCCTCAGATACAGGAATAAATGCACCTGAAAGTCCGCCAACGTGTGAAGAAGCCATTACGCCGCCTTTTTTTACAGCGTCATTGAGCAGAGCAAGTGCTGCTGTTGTGCCGTGAGTACCGCAGCATTCAAGTCCGATAGCTTCAAGAATATGTGCAACACTATCACCGACAGCAGGAGTAGGAGCAAGTGAAAGGTCCACAATACCAAACGGAACACCAAGCATCTGAGAAGCTCTTGCACCTACAAGCTGACCCATTCTTGTAATCTTGAATGCGGTTTTCTTGATTATATCCGCAATTTCATCAATTGATGCGTCAGGATATTTAACGAGAGCAGAACGAACAACGCCCGGACCCGATACACCTACATTGATAACGCAGTCAGGTTCTCCGACACCGTGGAATGCACCTGCCATAAACGGGTTATCTTCAGGAGCGTTACAGAAAACAACAAGCTTTGCAGGTCCGATGCACTGTCTGTCAGCGGTTATTTCAGCAGATTCCTTGATAATCTCACCCATAAGCTTAACAGCATCCATATTTATACCTGATTTGCTTGAACCTACATTTACAGATGAGCAGATATTATTTGTAACTGAAAGAGCCTCAGGAATTGAACGGATAAGCTCAATATCACCTGCGCTGAAGCCTTTCTGAACGAGTGCAGAGTAGCCGCCGATGAAGTTTACGCCGCATGTATCTGCTGCTTTCTGGAGTGTGCGTGCAAATTTAACAGGGTCGCCGCCCTTGCATGCCGCAACAAGCATAGCAATAGGAGTAACTGAAATACGCTTGTTAATAATCGGAATACCGTATTCCTTTTCAATCTGTTCGCCTGTTGAAACAAGATTTTTAGCCTTTGTGGTAATTTTCTCATAAACCTTTTCACAAGCCTTATCAATATCAGGGTCGATACAGTCAAGGAGAGAAATTCCCATAGTAATAGTTCTTATATCAAGACATTCGTCCTGAATCATTCTTATAGTTTCAAGAATATCATATACATTCAACATATAAGCTCAAGTCCTTTCATGATTAGATACTGTGCATTGAGTTGAAAATATCTTCATGCATTGTATGGATTGAAAGTCCGAGAGTATTTCCGAGCTCTGTCATAGTATCAACCATATCAGCGAAATTCTTGTTGATTGCAGAAATATCAACAAGCATAATCATAGCAAACATATCCTGTAAAACGCTCTGAGTAACCTCAATAACATTTACGTTATATTCTGTACAGATACCTGTAACCTTATGTAAAATACCTACATTATCTTTACCGATAACAGTAATTACAGCTCTCATAATAAATACCTCCGAGAAAAGTTTTTCTATTATTATATCATATAAATATTGAAAAATAAAGTCTAAAATATAAAAAAAGTCACTTATGCTATATTTTTGGAAATTGCATACAAATATTTTTGCAAAAAGTATAGCATTGAAAGAGCAATTATGGTATAATAAATATTAAAGTTATATTATCTGATATAACTTGAACAGTAAAAGGCGGTGGTAACGTATTATGAATCTTATTGATTGTCATTGTCATACAGCCAATTCACCTGACGGTGAAGGAAGCGTAAAACAGCTTTGTATGCGAGCGGGTGAGCTTGGAATATCAGTTCTCGGTATTTCCGAGCATTGTGAGGCAAACAGGCTCTATACAAAGGAGCATTATGGCAATGAACCGAAAAACGAATACGAAATATACAACAATATCGGTATATTTGAAAAATCAATGGCAGAAAATACCGCCGCGATTTCAGAATGTTCTGAAAATCTGACGCTGTTGTGCGGTATCGAGCTTGGACAGCCTTATGCTGATTTCTGTGGTGCACAGTCGCTTATTGAGGATAAACGTCTTGATTTTGTTATTGCTTCGGCTCATGAGCTGAAAGATAAGGAGGATTTTGCATTTCTCAGTTATACTCATGAGAATATAAAAATCTATCTTAAAGAATATTTTGAAAGCATTTATGAAATGTGTAAGTGGGGAAAATTCGATATACTTGCACATCTTACATATCCTTTAAGATACATAAACGGCATTGCAAAGCTTGATGCGGATATATCGGAATATAACGAGATAATAGCCGAAAGCTTCAAACTTCTTGCACAGAACGGAAAAGGTATTGAAATCAATACATCGGGCTTGCGTCAGCCATACGGATTGACGTTTCCGACGCTTGAATATGTAAAGCTTTTCAAGGAGCTTGGCGGAGAGATTATTTCAATCGGCTCTGACGCACATTGTGCCGCCGATCTTGGAAAAGGGATTAAGGAAGGAACAGAGCTTGCGCTTGCAGGCGGTTTTGAATACATAAGCTATTTTAAAAACAGAAAACCACAATTTATAAAAATTCAGAATGGAGTGTAAATTATGAAAAATGAGATAATTAAGCTTCTCGAAAACAATGCGAGAATGTCAGATGAAAAAATAGCCGAAATTATCGGTACAGATGCGAAAACAGTATCCGCAGAGATAAAAAAGCTTGAAGAAAGCGGTGTAATCAAGGGCTACAGTGTAATTGTAGATGAAGAGCTTTACGATAAATCTTCCGTAACAGCAACAATTGAGCTTAATGTAACTCCACAAAGAGATTGCGGCTTTGACGATATCGCAAAGACAATTATGATGTATGATGAAGTTGTAAGCGTATCACTTATGTCAGGTTCATACGATCTTTCAATTGAGGTGAAGGGAAATAATCTTAAGGATGTTGCGCTTTTTGTATCTGAAAGACTTTCTACAATTGACGGAGTTCTCTCAACAGCAACACATTTCCTGCTTAAAAAATACAAGGAAAAGGGAATTTTCATTGACAGTAAAAAGGTAGATGAAAGGGGATTAGGCTGAAAGTGATTGATTACAACAAGGTATTATCCGAAAAAATAAAGAAGACAAAACCATCACAAATCCGTAAATTCTTTGATATTGCAGGTACTATGGAGGGCGTAATAAGTCTTGGCGTTGGTGAGCCTGATTTTTCAACTCCGTGGGTTATAAGAAAAGCTGCAATTCAGACTCTTGAACGCCGTCAGATTATCTATGGACCAAATAAGGGCATAGCACCGCTGAGAAAGGCAATAAGCGATGACCTTAAAAAGAAAACAGGCGTTGAATACGACAGCGAAAACGAAGTTATAGTTACAGTCGGCGGCTCAGAGGCAATAGATATTGCGCTCAGAGGGCTTATCAACGATGGTGATGAGGTTCTTGTAACAGAGCCGTGCTTCGTGTGTTATACTCCTCTTATCGAGCTTTCAGGTGGTGTTGCGGTAAGCGTTCCTACAAGAATTGAAAATAATTTCAAGCTTACAGTTGATGATTTAAAGGATAAAATCACAGACCGCACAAAGCTTCTCATTCTTCCTTTCCCGAATAATCCTACGGGTGCTGTTATGACAAAGGAAGATTTAGAGCCTATTGCAGAGCTTCTTCGTGATACAGATATTATGATTTTAACAGATGAAATCTACTCTGAGCTTACTTATGGCAGAGAGCATTTCTCAATCATTCAGCTTGAGGGAATGAGAGAGCGTACAATTTATGTAAACGGATTTTCAAAGGCTTATGCAATGACAGGCTGGCGACTCGGGTATGTTACTGCTCCTGAGCCGATTATATCTCAGATTTCAAAAATTCACCAGTATGGCATAATGTGCAGTCCGTATATAAGTCAGAATGCGGCAATTATGGCGCTTACTTCATGCGATGAAGAAGTAAAGAAAATGAGGGATGAATACAACACAAGAAGAAAATTCCTTGTAAGCGAGTTTAACAGAATAGGCCTTGAATGTTTCAGTCCTGAGGGTGCATTCTATGTATTCCCATGCATAAAGAGTACAGGACTTTCAAGCGAGGAATTCTGCGAAAAGCTTCTTTATGGTGAAAAGGTTGCGGTAGTTCCCGGAAATGCTTTCGGCGACAGCGGTGAAGGCTTTATCCGTATTTCTTACGCATATTCATTCGATCACCTTATGGAAGCTGTAAAGCGTATTGAAAAGTTCGTAAACGAATTAAAGGGAGAGGTATAAATGAAGCTTAAATCTGCGGCTAAAATCAATCTTTCTCTTGACGTTACAGGAAAGCTTGAAAACGGCTATCATACAATAGAAAGCTTTTTTCAGACTGTCGGAATCTATGATATTATCGATATAAAGCTTACCGAGGGAAATGAAATAAAGCTTACCTGTTCAAAACCTTATATTCCGTGCAATGAGAAGAATATTGCATATAAAGCGGTATTGCTTTTCAAAGAGAGTTACGGTAAGGATTTTGGCTGTAAAATTGATATACGCAAGAACATTCCTTCACAGGCAGGAATGGGCGGCGGAAGCTCTGACGGTGCGGCTGTGCTTTTTGCACTCAATAAGCTTCTGGAAACGAATTACTCATTTGAAAAAATGGTTGAAATAGGGGCAAAGCTCGGAGCAGATGTACCATTCTTCCTTATGGGCGGAACAGCCTATGCTGAGGGTATAGGTGAAAAGCTCAAAAAAGCTCCCGATTATTCAGGCAGATTAATGCTTATCGCAAAGGGACATGAAGGAGTTTCAACTGCCGAAGCATATCGTGTTATCGACAGCCTTGAAAATCCACAGCATCCACAGACAGAAAAGCTCGCACAGGCTCTTGAAAACGGCGGCGATGATGCGTATAAGTATTTCGGAAATCTTTTTGAATATGCCTGCAATCTTGAAACAGTCAGAAAGATAAAAACACTTATGTCTGAAAACGGAGCTAAAAATCCGATTATGACAGGAAGCGGCTCGGCTGTATTCGGGCTTTTCGATAATGATTCCGATGCTATAAAATGCTGTGACATTCTAAGGGCAGATGGATACTATGCAAAAATATGCAGAACTGTAAAAAAATCATTTGAAATATTATAAATTTTCTTATCGGGCGGAAAAATCTGCCCGATTTTTCTTTGTAGGGGCGGATATTATCGCTCGTGTAATGATTATAATATATCATGTAGGGGATACCGCCCTCGACATCCCTAAATACCCTCAATTTGATGGATATAACTGCCTGATTTTTTTAAATAATTTGTAAAATCTATTGACATCTGTATGTTAAAGTGTTATACTGAATAATAGTAAAATATAATGAAAATTATGATGTTTTTTTATAAATCTTTATATGAGAGGGTGTTAAAAATGAAAAAAACTAAAAAAACTATGCTTACTGCCGTAACACTTCTTTCGGCAATGAATCTTGTTCCTGCAAACGTATTGAATGCGGCAGGAATTGAGGTTGAAGAAGATGATTCATCTGTTGAATCTGAATTTGTCAATGAAATGTCTGGCGTATACGGTCCGCCGCCTATTGTTGGTGACCTCAATTATGACAGATCTGTTGACGCTTTTGATATGCAGTTGATGAGAAAAGCTATCGTAAACGGTGGAGGTAAAAAATATGCTCATGTATATGATCTGAATGATGACAACAATACAGATATGTCTGACGCTGTAATCCTTCAGAAATATATTCTCGGCATGATTAATGAATATGATGATATTATTACAACTTCACCTATTCAGACGACAGTTACTACTACAACCAGGGAAATTTTGACTACACAGCCGGCTTACGGACCGCCTGTATATACAACAGGCACAGAGGTAACAACAATTCCTGCCCCGCTTTACGGCCCGCCTGAATATTTCTCAAGTCTTGAAGCGGCAAAAACTACAACAGAGGTTGATGAAACAACAACTACAACCACTACAACAATTTATCCATCTTATGGCGTTTATGGACCGCCGCCAACTTATTTCGGATATTAATGGAGTATAACTATGCTTAATATAATGGGAAAAAAGAAAAAATTAAGAGAGGTTGCAAATTATCGTGAGGAGCTTTTTAAAAATCCTCAGCTTCGACAGCTTTTCTTAGAACTTACTTTGCGCTGTAATGAAAAATGTCTGCACTGCGGAAGCAGCTGCGGAGATGTAAAATCAGAGGAGCTTTCACCTGAGCAGTATAAAGCTTTTCTCACTCAGATTAAAGAAGATTTCGGCACACAGGATAAAATGCTCTGTATTACAGGCGGTGAGCCACTTTTAAGAAGTGATTTCTTCGATATTATGTCAAGTGCTAATGAACTTGGCTTCAACTGGGGAATGACAAGTAATGCTACTCTTATTGACGACAGCGTTGCGAAAGAGCTTTATAACTGCGGTATGAAAACTATTTCCGTAAGTATTGACGGTCTTGAAGATACACACGATGCATTCAGAAGAACTCCCGGCGGATATAAAAAGGCTATGAACGGTATAGAAAGCCTTATAAAGCTTGGAAAGTTCAAGCACGTTCAGGTTACAACCGTTGTGACTCATAAGAATATAGGTCAGCTTGACGAGCTTTTCTCTATCTTTAATGAAATGGATCTGGATTCATGGCGAGTAATCAATATTGACCCTATCGGACGTGCAAAGCAGTATCCTGACCTTCTTCTCACAAATGAAGATTATGTGAAGATGTTTGAATTTATCCGCACAAAGAGAATGATGGGCGAGCCTGTTACATACGGATGCAGTCACTATCTCGGAATGGAATATGAGCGTGAGGTGCGTGACTGGTATTTCCTTTGCACAGCAGGTACATATATAGCAAGTATTATGGCAAACGGCGATATCACAGCATGTCTTGATATTGAGCGTCGTCCTGAGTTTATTCAGGGAAATATTCTTAAAGACAGATTCAAGGATGTATGGGAAAATAAATTCAAGGAATTCAGACGTGATTTAAGTGATACATGTGAAAAGTGCAAGAATTGCAGTGAAGCTAATTTCTGCCATGGTGATGCTTTTCATACATGGGATTTTGACGCAAATACTCCACAGGTATGTTTTAAGGATATCTTATTCTGATAATATAAAGATTAGTAAAAGACGAGTTTTAATGCTCGTCTTTTTGTTTTATCTGTATTTTTTACACCAAAACTTCAAATTATGGGTTGTTTTTTTATTGAATATGAGAGTATAATTATTTTGTAATCGTATAACTTGTATACGATAAAAGGGATATATAAATATAAACGGAGGAATTGAAAATGTTTAAAAGGAGAATATTTGCGGCAGCAGCTTCGGCAGTTTTTGCGATGGCGGCAATTACAGCAAATACAGACACAACACGATACGAATTGACAGCAGATGCGGCGACAACATCATCAACTATTGCAAACCCATTTATATGGGCTGATGTTCCTGACGAGGATGTTATCCGTGTAGGCGATACTTACTATATGGTAAGTACAACAATGTTCTATACACCGGGTGCGCCTATAATGAAATCGAAAGACCTTGTATCATGGGAAATATGTTCGTATGTTTATGATATAATGGCTGACGGAGATGTACAGAATCTAACAAATGGCAAGCACGACTACGCACACGGACAATGGGCAACAAGTCTTAGATACCACGACGGAAATTTCTATGTTTTCTTTGGAAGCTATGGTACAAATAAATCATATATCTACAAAACAAACGATATAGAAAACGGCAAGTGGACACGCTCTGAAATCAACGGAATGTATCACGATGCTTCAATGCTTTTTGATGATGACGGCAGAAACTACCTTGTTTACGGTGGCGGCGGCGAAATCAAGATTAAAGAGCTTAATGCTGAAATGACAGGCTTTAAATCAGGCGGAGCTGAAAAAACTCTCTTCAAGACAGGACTTGACGGACTTTCAGGAGAGGGTGCGCATATTCAGAAAATCAACGGATATTATTATGTGTTCATTATCGCATGGCCAAGCGGAAGCGGACGTATTGAGCTTTGCTATCGTTCAAAGGATCTGCTCGGCACATACGAGGGGAAAACGGTTCTCAATTCGGGTGTAGGAACTTATGGCTCAGGTGTTGCACAGGGCGGTATTGTTGATACTCCTGACGGAAAATGGTATGCTATGCTTTTCCAGGATCATGGCTCGGTAGGCCGTATTCCTGTCCTTGTTCCTGTAACATGGCAGAACGACTGGCCGATGATGGGCGTAAACGGAAAAGCTCCCGTAACATTTACTGTTGAGGGTGATTACAAGGGAACTCATCTTGCGAAAGATGATGATTTCAGCTATTCAGAAAACAAGCTTGCTCTTGAATGGCAGTGGAATCATAACCCTGATAATAAATCATGGAGTGTAACTGAAAGAGAGGGTTATCTCAGACTTAAAAATAATACCCTTGCAACAAATATTATTAATGCAAGAAATACACTTACTCAGAGAACGGAAGGCCCTGCTTGTTCGAGCGTTATAAAGCTTGATACAAAGGGAATGAAGGTTGGCGACTATGCAGGACTTTCTGCATTTCAGTTCAAGTATGGCAATGTAGGTGTATATGTTGCTGATGATGGCTCTAAGAGAATATTTATGTCTGAAAACGGAGGTTATCAGGGTGCAACAAATATAATGAACAGCTCAAATAAGATTATCGAACAGGTTAATCTTTCGGGCAATGAAATCTATTTGAAGGTAGATTTCAAGTTTAATAATGTTGACGGCAATCTGAACGTATCCAATAATATTGACAAGGCGAATTTCTATTATTCTTATGACGGTAATAACTGGACAAAAATCGGTAACGAGCTTAGTATGGTTTATGACCTTAAAATGTTTACAGGATACAGAAGCGGTATTTTCAGCTATGGTACAAAGAATCTCGGCGGTTATGCAGATATAGATTTCTTTGATTATGAAAGAGCAGACTGGAATTTACCAACTGTTATCGAGCCTGATGAAAACGGAAATTATTTTTGCAGTACATTTGAAAGTTCAACAGACAGCTGGAAGAGCAGAGGTCCTGCAACTGTTACAGTAAGCTCGGATGAAGCCTTTGAAAGCTCAAAATCACTTTTTGTTTCAGAGAGAGAATCTTCATGGAACGGAGCAACAAAACAGCTCAGCACAGGCGTATTCAAACCGGGTGAAGCATACAGCTTCAGTGCGGATGTATTCAATTATGACAGCGATGAGCCAGTTAATTTCTTTATAAAGCTTGAATATACAGATTCAGCGGGAGAGGTTATATACGATACAATCGCACAGTCCAAGGGCAAGAAGGGTACATGGATGCACCTTGAAAACTTAAGCTATACAATTCCTTCCGATGCAACAAATATGTCTGTTTACATTGAAACAGAAGAAGGCACAGCAAGCTTTTTCGCTGATAATATATGCGGTGGATTAAAGAGAGAAGTTGACTATGATTTCATTTACGGTGATGTAAATGGTGATGCGGTTATTGATGTATTTGATATAACAGCCGCAAGAGCAATTATGAATAACGGCTCTAATGATACAGTTGCAAAGCTTGCGGCTGATATAAATAAATCGGGTGCTGTTGATGAAGAAGATGTATTAAAAATCAAAGAATACATAACAGTGAAAACGAATGAATTGGTTAAATGATAGCATAAATATAAAATAATATTGATTTTTTGGTAAAATTATACCTAAAAATTTTCTATGTGCATTTTGTCCACCTAATCTACAAAAAATGAGTTGTTGAAATTAGATAAAAATTGTATAATGTGATTAAATAGGTATGGTGTGATACGGAATACACTGTATCAGACATTATAGATAAACAAAATGTCTGTGATTTGCATCATACCAATTTAATGCATTTACTGAATGTAGATGTAAATAAAAATAGGGAGGAATAGAAAATGAATTTAAAAAAGCTGGCAGCAGCTGCTACCGCAATTACATGCTGTGCTACTGCATTGCCGAACATCCCGTTTCTTACTGCTAAAACATACGCTGCCGAAATCGTTAAGAATGATTTTGAAATCAGCTATGACGGCTGGTATGAAAATGCCGATAATGTAACACTTTCAGTTGAAGAAGGTACTGGTTACAACGGTACAAAGGGTATGCTTGTAAGTGGCCGTCAGAAGAGTACAGACGGCGCAAGCTCAGAAAAGGGCTTTTATCTCGGCGGAAACAAGAAATACGATTATAGTGTCAAGGTTTTCAGTGAACAGACTGAAACTTTCCGTATTACTTTGAACTGCCTCGACCCTGAAACAGAAGAATATACTGTTAAGGAACTTATTGAACAGACAGTAGAGGGCGGTACATGGACAGAGCTTTCAGCTCAGTATACTGCTCCTGCAGGAAGCATTGACTTCCGTCTTGATATTGCAACAGACAGCACAGCTGATTTCCGTTTCGATGATCTTGTAATAACTCAGAAGGTTAAAGAAGGCTCAATGAAGGCTGAAGCTGCTTCAGTTGGTCTTAAGGATATCTACGGTGGTTCATTCAGAGTAGGTAATATCCTCAACGGCGGTACAATCAACAAGTCTGAGATTACAGCAAATATCATCAAGGACTATAACTCAATCGAATGTGAAAATGAAACAAAGCCTGACGCAACTCTCGTTCAGTCAGGAAGCTCAAATACTGATATCAAGGTAACTCTTAGCAGATGTGCAGCAATCATGGATTTCTGCGTAAAGAATAATATCGGTATGAGAGGTCATGCTTTTGTATGGCACAGCCAGACACCATCATGGTTCTTCAAGGATAACTTCCAGAACGGTGGTAACTGGGTTTCATCATCAGTAATGGATCAGCGTCTTGAAAGCTACATCAAGAATATGTTTGCAGCAATCAAGCAGCAGTATCCTACACTTGATCTTTATGCATACGACGTATGTAATGAATGTGTAAGTGACGACTCTAACCGTACAGCTAACAACGGTGGTGCTCGTGTTGCAGGCGATAACAACGTTACAGGCGGTACATCTGCATGGGTATCGGTTTACGGCAACAACAGCTTCGTAGAAAAAGCATTCACATACGCAAGAAAATATGCTCCAGAGGGATGCGACCTCTATTATAACGACTATAACGAATACTGGGATCACAAGCGTGATTGTATCTACAATATGTGTAAGAGCCTCTATCAGAAGGGTCTCCTTGACGGTGTAGGTATGCAGTCACACGTTCCTGCTAACGCAACAGGCTTTGCAGGCACAGATTCTTATATTACTGCAATGAAGAAATACCTTTCAATCGGTTGTGATGTTCAGGTTACTGAGCTTGATATAAGCCTTGAAAGCGGTAAATATTCATTACAGGATCAGGCTACAAAGTATCAGGCAATCTTTAATGCGGCTTCAGAGTGGAACAGCAATCCACAGTCAACAGGCCGTGTAACAGCTGTTTGTATCTGGGGACCAAACGACGCTAACTCATGGCTTAAGTCAGGAAGCGACGCTCTCCTATATGATAAGAACAACCAGCCAAAGCTTGCTTATACAACACTTATGTCAGCAACTCCTAACCCACCACAGCCAACAGCACCAATTGAACCGGATGAAAAGGGTTGGTACTTCAACTCAACATTTGAAGGTTCAACAACAGGCTGGGCAGCAAGAGGACCTGCTGAAATAATGACAAGCGGCAGAACAGCTTATCAGGGAAGTGAAGCACTCCTCGTTTCAGAAAGAACAAGCGCATGGAATGGTGCTGCTTATTCACTTAATTCTAATCCTTTCAAACCGGGCGAAACATTCAGCTTCAGCGCTAATGTAATGTATTTTGACGGTGGTGCTACTGATACATTCTATATGAAATTACAGTATGTAGACGCTTCAGGTGAAACATGCTATGACCCAATTGCAGAAGCAACAGCTCTTCAGGGTGAATGGGTACAGCTTGCAAACACAAACTATACAATTCCTGCAGATGCAACAGATGTACAGCTTTATATCGAAACAGCTGAAACAACAAACAACTTCTATATTGATGATGTTGTAGGTGCTGTTGCAGGTACAGTAGTTCCTGGCGCAGGCGGCTCTAAGAAGATTATGCTCGGCGACGTAGATTTCAGCGGTGATATCGATGCAATGGATATCGCAGCAGCAAGAAAGGCTGTAAAGGATAATGCAACAGGCGCAACAAAGCTTTGTGCTGATGTAGACCAGAGCGGTAAGCTTGACTGGGATGACGTTAAGTATCTCCAGCAGTTTGTTGTAGGTGAAATTAATGAATTCCCTGTTGCTGAAAAGGTAGTTGACATGGATGCACTTTCAGCTAAATTCGGATCAGTATCTCTTACATCAAGTCTTAAAAAAGACGATGAAAATAACCCGCTTTATACACAGCGCTTCGGTGCAGACCCTGGCTTCCTCGTGTATAATGACAGACTTTATGTTTATACAACAAACGATGCGTTTGAATATGATTCAAATGGAAATATCAAGGAAAACAGCTACGATGTAGGTACAATCAACTGTATCTCAAGTGCTGACCTTGTAAACTGGACAGACCACGGTCCTATTCCTGTTGCAGGTAGAAACGGACGTACACAGAATGGTGCTGCTAAGTGGGCATTTGCTTCATGGGCACCTGACGCTTGCGTTAAGAAGATTAACGGTAAGGATAAGTTCTTCCTTTACTTTGCAAACAGCGGCGGCGGTATCGGCGTACTTACAGCTGACAGCCCTGAAGGTCCTTGGACAGATCCTATCGGTAAGGCACTTGTAACAGGTTCAACTCCTAACTGTAGTGATGTTATCTGGATGTTTGACCCTGCTGTTCTCGTTGACGATGACGGTACAGGTTACCTCTACTTCGGTGGCGGTGTTCCTGATGGCAATCCTTCAAATCCAGGTACAGGCAGATGCGTTAAGCTCGGCGATGATATGATTTCACTTGCAGGTACTCCTGTAAAGATGGATACTCCATATCTCTTCGAAGACTCAAGTATCCTTAAGATAGGCGATACATATTACTATTCATACTGTACAAACTGGAATACAGGCGGAAACAACCTTGGAATCAAGAATGCTCAGATTGCATATATGACTTCCAAGAATCCACTCGGTCCATTCACATATCAGGGTGTAATGTTCAAGAACACTGCTGAAATGGGACTTGATAAGGGTGGTAACAACCATCACTCACTCGTATACTTCAAGAATAACTATTATCTGCTCTATCATGCACGTCAGGTAGAAAACAGAATGGGATACAACCTCAATTACCGTTCACCACACATCGACCTTGCATCATTCTCAAATGGCAAGATCAGCGTAAACGGTTCACTTAAGGGTGTATCACAGATAGAAACACTTAATCCTTATAATAAGGTTCAGGCTGAAACAATTGCTCAGATGGCTGGCGTTACAACTCGTGGACTTGGCGATACAGTTGTTACAGACATCAGCAAGGGTGACTGGATCAAGGTTAAGGGTGCAGAATTCTCAAAGGGCGCTTCTTCACTCAAGGTTAAGGCATCATCAAAGAACGGTTGTGTAATCAAGGTTTGCGCAGGCGGTCCATCAGGTAACGTATTAACTTACATTGAAGTTCCTGCAGGCGGAAGCATGACAGAAATCGACACACCTGTTGTTGGCGATGTAAGCGGAACAACAGACATCACATTTGTATTTAATGGTGATGCTGAGTTCGATTGGTGGAGCTTTTCATAATTAATTCCTATATTAAAAAATCGGTCATATCCGCAAGGGTATGGCTGATTTTTTTGCTTATTATATGTCTTGTTGACAAAATGGATGATATATTGTAAAATTGAGGTAACAAATCGGATTGCATAACAAGGCGGTGAAAAAATGATTATAAATAATGCAGGATTTAATTTCAGTCATGACGTAGATTTTTACGTTGAGCGTAAAAACGGAAGTGGTGATTATCTGTTGCTTTTGCTTAAAACGGGAGCATATTTTAATCTTAACGGAAGAGAAAGATTAATTCCTGAAAATTCTGTCATACTTTTCAAAAAAGGAACGCCTCAGTATTACAGATATATTCCGAAGCATATCTTCACAAATGACTGGATTCACTTTGATTTTGAAAATGAGTCTGAAAAAGAAATTCTCTGTAATATTCCATTTGATAAACCGATAAAAGTGAATGATATGCATATTCTGTCATTCTGTATTAAAATGATATCTTCAGAGTTTTATTCCAATAATAAAAATAAGAATAAAAATATTTTAAGTTATATGACACTTATTTTTTCTAAAATTGATGAAGAAAAGTCTGCGGAAAACAAAATGAAAGCCGATAAAAAGAATGAAGCACTTTCTATGATACGGCGTAAGATTTATGAAAAACCTTATGAAAACAGAACTATAAAAGATACTTCTCATGAACTAAGAATGAGTGAATCTCTTTTTCAGCATGCATATAAAGAGCAGTTTGGCATATCTTTTGTTAAGGATCTTATAAACAGCAGAATTGAATATGCAAAAATGCTTTTGGTTAATACAAATCTCAATGCAAATGAAATATCAGTAATGTGCGGATATAAAAGTTATGTTCATTTTTCAAGACAGTTTACAAAAAACGTGGGTTTAAGCCCGCTGAATTACAGAATGCAGAATAAGTTATGAAAAATGCAGTTTAAGTCATTGAAAATGTTTTTGACGTAATATATAATAAACTTGTAATATCATTGTTAATTTTTTCTATTGATTTTATAATTAAGGCACAATTATATTATCATAAAGGATATTAAAGTGATATTTCAATATAAAATTGAAATGAGAGGTTATTTTTATGAAAAATTCAAAGCTCAGAAGATGCTTTGCGGCAATAGCTGCAGCGGCATTAATGACAACAGCTGTTCCTTCTATGCCATTAACAGTAAGTGCGGCTAACATGATTACAAATTCTACATTTGAAAGCGGCACAAAGGATTGGGGGCTATATAAGCAGAGTGGCGGTGTTGCTTCTCTTACAACAGAAGATGGCAAGCTTGCTCTTAAAATTTCTAATGTAGGTGAAGTTAATTACGCTGTTCAGGCATTTTATGATATCATTCCGCTTTATAAAAACGGTGTTTATCGTCTTAAATATGACATTTCATCTACTATCGACAGAGATGTTGAGGGTATGATTCAGCAGAACGGCGGTACATATCAGTCCTATACATGGAAAGGTTTAAGCCTTACTTCAACTCCACAGTCAGTCGATTATGAGTTTACAATGGAATATGAAAGCGATATTATGGCTAAGCTCGTATTCAATTGTGGTACACAGGGTGAGGATTTACCTGAGCATACTATTTACTTAGATAACGTTTCACTTGAACTTATTGATGACAGCAATGTTGATTACACTTCAACACTTCCATACGCTCCTGATATCAATCTTAATCAGGTAGGATATAAGACCGACAGCAATAAGTACGCTGTAATCCGTGAATTTACAAACGAAACTGAATTTTCAGTTATCAATGCTGACACAAAGGCTGTTGTTTATACAGGCAAGCTCAGCGACGCAACAAATTATTCACTCGCAGACGAAGTAAATAAGGTTGCTGATTTCTCAGAGGTTAAGGAAGCGGGTAAATACTACATCAGCTGCGGTGAACTTGATGATTCATATACATTTGAAATCGGTGATGATGTTTATACAAATCTTCTCGATGATACAGTAAAAATGCTTTATCTTCAGCGTTGTGGCACTAAAGTAGAGGATGATGATTTCGGACACGTTGCATGTCATAATTCAATGGCAACAATTTACGGAACATCTGAAAAAATCGATGTAACAGGCGGCTGGCATGATGCAGGCGACTATGGAAGATATATTGTTCCTGCTGCTAAGACAATCGCAGATCTTCTCTACGCATACGGCGAAAATCCTGAATTATTCGGTGATAATCTCGGTATCCCTGAAAGCGGAAACGGAGTTGCTGATATTCTTGATGAAGCACGTTATGAGCTTGAATGGATGTTCAAGATGCAGGCTTCATCAGGCGGTGTTTACCACAAGGTAACATGTGCTACATTCCCTGGTTATATTATGCCTGAAATGGAAAAAGATGAACTTCTTGTAACTCCTGTAAGTACAACAGCAACAGCTGATTTCTGTGCTTCAATGGCTCTTGCTTACGAATTCTACAAGGATATCGATAAGACTTTTGCTGATAAATGTCTTGCAGCTGCTGAAAAGGCATGGGCATTCCTTGAACAGAATCCAAACTTTATCTTCAAAAATCCTGGTACTGATATCGTAACAGGTGAATACGGCGATAGAACAGATACAGATGAGCGTTACTGGGCAGGTGTTCAGATGTATCGCGCAACAGGCGATACAAAGTATCTGACAGCGATTGAAAGAAATGGCGCTAAAATCGGTCTTGACTGGTCAACAGTAGGTGACTACGGTAACATTGCTATTCTTACAATGGATGGCGTTGATACAACATCAACAGTTTATAATGACGCTAAAAGTGCAGTAATCAAGCAGGCTAACAGCTTTGTAGGCATTTCTGATTCTTCTGCTTACGGAGTTGCTCTTGATGAATTCAACTGGGGAAGCAATATGACAGTTGCTAACGCAGGTATTATTACTGCTCTTGCATATAAACTTACAGGCGACAGTAAGTATCTTGATGCTGCTAATGCTCAGACAAACTATCTCCTCGGCGTAAACCCATGTGGTACATCATTTGTTACAGGATATGGTACAGTTTCACCGGAAGCTCCTCACCACCGTCCTTCTATGGCTCAGAATAAGGCAATGAAGGGTATGCTCGTAGGCGGTGTAAACCAGAATCTTGAGGATAGTGCAGCTAAGGCATATTGCCAGAGTTTACCTGCTGCAAAGCGTTATGTAGATAACTCAGAGAGTTACTCAACAAACGAAATAACAATTTACTGGAACTCACCACTTACATATCTTCTTGCACTTACAGATGGTACAGAATCTCAGCCAACAACAGATCCAGCTATTAAGGCTGACATTTTAGGTGATGCTAACTGTGATAAGTCAGTTGATATTGCTGACGTTGTTGCTGTTAAGTGCTTTATGATTAATCCACAGTCATTTGCACTTTCAAAACAGGGTCAGGTAAATGCTGACGTACAGGCAACAGGCAATGGTATTAACTCACAGGACGTACTTGCAATTCAGAAATATGTACTTCAGATAATTGAAGATTTTTCCAATATAGGTTAATAAGTAACACCCCATTTGTGTAATACAAATGGGGTGTTTTCAGCTTAACTGAATTATTGCATCTTGTAAGCGTCGATCATTTTCTTGCTGATGTGTCCTGAACGCCGACCATAACGATTGCCTGTACGAACATAGGTTGTAGTGCCGTTTTCTCCTGTCTGGAGCTTGATTTCAAGTTTCATTGATTGCTCATTTATTGGCACGACATCAATGTGATCGATGACTGCTTTAATCATTTCGTCAATCTGCATCCGTGTCATTTCTTTTTCTGGATTATACATAGTTTCAAAATATGTTCGGATTCGTTTGATAGCTTTTGCGTATTCTGTATCTCGATTGTTTAATCGTTCAAGCTTTTTAATCTCTTTTTCCAGCTGGGAGATTTGTTCGTTGCATATAGCATTACGTTTTGCAAATTCTGCTTTTGTAATGGTTGAATCCATATATAATTCCAGTAGCTTTTCCTGTTTTTGTTGCTCTCGCTGTATCTGTGTATGCAGAGCAGTAATCTGTTTGCGAAAGTCTGCTGATTGGTCAGCCTCCTGATAGATGCGCAGGAAGGTTTCGATATAATCATCTAAATTGTCTGCAATGTCTCGGAAGAAGCCAGCGAGGATAGGGTACAGCTCGTCTTCCATGATAGCAAAGGATGCACAGGTTTGTGTGCCGAATCGTCGTTTCTCACTGCATATCCACTGATAGACAGGCTTGCCCTTGGATGCACTATTGGAAAAGCTGGTGCGCCAGTAGGGTCGTTCGTGTGCGCTGCACCAGATTTTTCCTGTGAGAACACTAGTATCCTTGAATGAGTGACTTCGACTTTTTATTATGTTGCTATGTTCTTCTAAGATACGATTGCATTGCTCCCAGATTTCCTCACTAATGATAGCAGGGACAACTTCGCCTGTTTCATCCTTGTACATCACCCATTGATCTTCAGGAAGAAATCGTTGTTCTCTTGTGCGATAGTCAACGATTTTCACTTTGTTCCCACAGTAGTACCCCTTGTATTTGGGGTTGCGGATAATTCCTGTTATTGTGTTGTGGTGAATTCTT
>JAFWWU010000096.1 GCA_017523285.1 Ruminococcus sp. | reverse complement strand
CTGCCGTATTTTTCATCTGCAATAAGCTTTGCAGCATATACGCCGAACTGTGTTGCAAGAATTCTGTCGTATGCGCTTGGAGCGCCGCCTCTGAGCATATGTCCCGGAACGCATACACGAGCTTCAAAGCCTGTGTTTGCCTGAACAAGTGCCGCAATACGACTTGTAGCTGTAATAATTCCTGCCTCAGCACGCTTAGCTGCACGTTCTTTTTTCTTTAGCTTTGCCTCGTTTACATCAAATGCACCTTCAGCAACCGCAATGATTGAAAACGCCTTGCCTGAAACACTTCTGTTTATAACAGCCTCGCATACCTTTTCAATGTCGTAAGGAATTTCAGGGATAAGGATTATATCCGCACCGCCAGCAATACCTGCATTAAGTGTAAGCCAACCTGCCTTATTGCCCATAACCTCGCATACAAGAATACGGGAGTGGCTTGCAGCAGTTGTGTGAAGTCTGTCGATAACATCTGTTGCAATATCAACAGCAGTATGGAAACCGAAAGTAACATCTGTTCCGTAAATATCATTGTCAATTGTCTTTGGCAGACCGATTACGTTAAGACCTTCATCTGAAAGAAGCTTTGAGGTTTTATGTGTACCGTTTCCACCGAGAGTAAGCAGACAATCAAGCTTCTGCTTTTTATATGTTTCCTTCATATTCTTCACTTTATCGACGTTATCCTCGCCGATAACCTGCATCATCTTGAACGGCTGACGTTTTGTTCCGAAAATTGTGCCGCCTCTTGTGAGAATACCCGAAAAATCTGATGGACTCATATCCTTGCAGAGATTATTGATAAGTCCGTAATAGCCGTTTGAAACTCCGACGATTTCTACGTTGTCTTCGCCGAATCTTTCAAAGCATGCTTTAGCTACGCCTCTTATTGTGGCGTTAAGTCCGGGGCAGTCGCCTCCGCTTGTAAGAATTCCTATTCTTCTTTTCATTTTTTATTACCTCCATGTAATAGGCTGTATTGAATTAATCCGATGTACAGCCTAAAATATCCTTTTAATCAAGAATGGCATTGAAAATTGAGAAGTAGTGAAGAATACTTCCTCCCAGTACGAATATATGCCATATTGAATGACCGTATTTAAAATCAAGAACGAAAAATACAACTCCGATAGTGTATGTTATTCCGCCTGCTACAAGCATTACGAATGCGTCAAGGGGCATAGCTTCATACACAAGCTTAATGGCGAAAACAATTCCCCAGCCCATAACTGTATAGAATACAGTGGAATATTTCATGAATTTTCTGAGATTTACAGATGAAAGTACAATTCCGATAGCCGCACAGCCCCAGATTAATCCGAAGACTACCCAGCCTAATGCTCCACGCAGACAGCACAGAGCAATCGGAGTATAAGTTCCTGCAATCAATAGAAAAATCGTGTTGTAATCAAGGATTTTGAATACTTTTTTTGCAGTCTGATTTGAAAGAGCGTGGTAAAGTGTTGATATAGAATAAAGTATGACGAGCGAAGAACCATACAAAGATACGGAAACAACCTCAATAGCGCCTTTATTTACAGCAGTAAGAGCAATTATTACGGCACAGCCTGCAAGAGCAAGCAGCGCACCGATTCCGTGAGTAACTGCATTGAATATTTCTTCACCGAGCGTATATTCTTCATCAATGAAATCCACTTAGAAAACCTGCCTTTCAACCTGGTTCTTTTCAAAATATTCCTGTATTTTTTCAGGCGGCATAGGCTTTCCGTAGAGATAACCCTGAGCGTAGTCGCAGCCTGCATTACGAAGTATTGTTGCCTGACAAGGATATTCTACACCCTCGGCAATTACTTCTATTTTCTTCAGTTTTGCAATTTTTATTACAGCTGCAACGATTTCGTATGCGATATTATCTGTTTCAATATTTACAACAAATGAACGGTCAAGCTTTAGAAGCGTAATTGGTAAAATCTGTATATAGCTGAGTGATGAATAGCCTGTACCGAAATCATCCATTGCAAGTCTTACTCCAAGCTCACGAAGCTGATTCATCTGGAATAAAGCGAAATCAACATCATGGAGGGCAAGAGATTCTGTAAGCTCAATTTCAAGCCATTTCGGGTCAAGTCCTGTGCGGATGAGTGTATCGAATACAGTTTCACGCAAATCCTTTTTATAGAAATCGTATGATGTGAAATTGATTGACATAATTATTTCGGGATAACCCATTTTCTGCCACATCTTATTCTGCATACAAGCTTCATTCAGTACAAATTCGCTGATTTTACCGATAAGGTGTGAGCTTTCTGCGATAGGAACAAAGTTACAAGGCTGAATAATTGTGCCGTCAGGCTTTATCCAGCGTACAAGAGCCTCAACACCGATGATTTTGCCTGTTGCAATTTCAATCTTAGGCTGATAGAAAAGACGAAGTTCGTTGTTGTCGATAGCGTCTGAAAGCGCCTTTTCAAGCTCGTTATCACCAATGATAGCATCGTGCATACTGTTGCTGTATGCAGTAATACTGCCTCTCTGGTCACTGCTTGATTTAAGAGCAAATTCAGCGTGTTCGAGAACATCAATGAAGTTATCGCCGTTTTCAGGTAACTTTGAATAGCCTGCTGAACAGGTGAGTGACTGGCTTGAGAATTCATTTACTGCAAAATCAGCAAAATCACGCTGGATAGCTTCAACTGTCTTGCGTGGCAATTCATCATCGCCGTAATCTCTGATGATAACAGCAAAGTTATCGCCGCTTACTCTTGCGGCAAGACCGCCGAGAGAAATATATTTGTAAAGATTATGAGCAAAATTTCTGAGAAGCTTGTTACCTGCCTCATAGCCGCAGGAGTCGTTAATGATATGGAATTTATCGATATCAAGAACGATTACCCAGTATGAATAGTCAAGAGTTACACAGCATTCGTATGTTTCCTGACCTATTTTAACGAGCTTGTTTCTGTTGGCGATTTCAGTTATTTCGTCAACGTAGGCAAGCTTTTCAATAAGAATATCTTTTTCACGTTCCTGAGTGATATCAAGGAATGCACCGCCGATTACAGGGATGTCCGAAGCAGCTGTCTTTATAGCCTTGAATCTGTATGAATACCAGCGATATGAACCGTCATGCGATTTTACACGAAGCTCAAGACTGTTTACCTCACTGTTTACACCTGTTGAATAGCTTATTTTCTTCATATAGCTATCATAGGTTGTACGATCATTCGGATGGATAAGACTGCGGAAATAAGCGAAAGAAATAAGGTTGCTGTTCAGTCCGAGCATACGGATCATCTCGGAAGAAGCAAAGAAATTATCTTTTCCCTGACTTATAAGAATACCGATTTCGGAAAGCTCCATAGAAAGATTATGCTTGTCGTGCGATTCCGAAAGCTGTTTCTGCATAATGTTGATTTCTGTGAGATTAAAGCCTGTACTGAAATAAAGCGAGCATTTTCTGTTCTGTTTGAGAAGAGATGTACTCCAGATAATACATTGCTCGTAATTATCGGCATCACGGAAATATGCTTCGTCGCATTTTCCGTCAATGACTTTTTTTATACTTTTTTCGTCAAGCTTTTCAAGACCAAATATTTTTTTCAGAGTTTCCTGAGTGTCGAAATCAGATGAGGTTATACCAAGCAAAGCACGAAGCTTTCTGTTTGGAAATACTGCGGAAAGGTCATCAGTCCAGAGCAGGATTTCTGTATTGAGGTCTTCGATGATATCTGTAATGTCGTTTGTTTCGATAGTTGTACGGCATTTCAGATAAACAAAGTTATAAAGCAGAATTGAAATTACCATCAATGAAATGGCGCAAAGGTAAGAAGCGAGGATAACAGAGGCGTAAGAAGAAAAATGTTTTGCGATCATTATAACCAAGAAAGTAGATGCAGCGATAATTGAAGCGATAATTGGATAGTGACGTGGTTTCATCGTTAAGACTCCTTTCCTTAAAACTTAAAAAACAAATATAGGCAATTACAGATTTTGTTGAAAAATCACACAATTTCTGTAATAAAAATCACGAATTCAAATATCTAAACTCATTATAACAAATATCTGATAAAAAGTCAATGAATATTTGTGACAAATTACTACAATTTTTTTGTGATATTTATATACCTTTCTACTTTGTGTATAAAACATAAATACTGAATTTTTATTTTATTACTCTGAAATTATCACATAATATTCACTTTTTGAATTTATTATGGTATAATAACAGTAAATAGTCTGTATTCAGACGGATTGGAGATTTGTTATGGCTGAAATTTTAATTGTAGATGATGAAATAAATATCAGAAAAGTTGTAAGAGAATATGCTGAATTCGAGGGCTATTCCGTTACGGAAGCCGAAAACGGCATGGATGCTGTGAACATCTGTCGTGAAAAGGATTTTGACCTTATTATCATGGATGTAATGATGCCGAGACTTGACGGATATTCCGCATGCAAGGAGATAAACAAGACAAAGAATATTCCCGTTATAATGCTTTCAGCAAGAGGCGAGGAATATGATAAGCTTTTCGGCTTTGAAATCGGTGTTGATGATTACGTTGTAAAGCCTTTTTCGCCTAAAGAGCTTATGGCAAGAGTAAAGGCTGTACTTAAAAGAGGTAATGCGGCTCAAGAGAAAAATCTTAAAGAAAAGATTGATTTTGAGGGGCTTTCAATTGATATGTCAGGCAGAGAAGTATATGTCAACGGTGAAAGAGCCTCAATGACTCCGAAAGAATATGACCTGCTTTTCTATCTTGTTAAAAACAAGAATATTGCACTCAGCAGGGACAAGCTTCTTGAAGAAGTTTGGGGATATGATTTCTTCGGAGATGACAGAACTGTTGATACACATATAAAAATGCTCAGAAACAGCCTTGGTGAATATCGTAAATTCATAGTTACACTGAGAGGAATGGGATATAAATTTGAAGCTCTTTAATAATGTAACGCTGAGAGTAAAGATATGGTTATATTTTGTCGCGTTTACGCTTATTGTATTCGTTCTTATGTGGGTTTTTCAGGTTTATTTTCTTGAAAACTTCTATGAGCGTATGAAAATCGGTGATATAAAGAGTGCATCTGAAAAGCTTGTCGAGCAATATGATACTGATAATTATGATGTGCTTATTGAAAAAATTGCCGAGGATAATGATGTCTGTATTGAAATTGTTGATAAATACAATCGCAGACTCTATAACTGCGAGGTTATGGGCAGATGTCTTATTCACGGCAGACAGAATATGATTTCCGTATATATTCCGAAAATAAGAGAAAGCGAAAACGGCGAAATATATTATAAAGCTCAGTCACCCGAGGGAGATGAGTCACTTCTTTACGGCTGTTCAATAGGAAATAAGGAAAATCCCGACGCATATATTTTCCTTAACAGTAAGCTTGTCCCCGTAGGTTCAACAGCTTCGATTATAAAACGACAGCTTATGATGATAACTTGTATACTTATAGTAATTGCATTTGTAGTATCGTTATTTGTTTCGGAGAAAATTGCTAATCCTATATCAAGAATTACAAAATCTGCCGAAAGACTTGCTGTCGGAGATTATACCACAAAATTTGAAGGCAAGGGCTATGCTGAGGCGCAGCAGCTTGCAAAAACGCTTAATTATGCAAGTGCTGAAATTTCAAAGGTAGATATGCTTCAGCGTGACCTGATTGCAAATGTTTCTCACGACCTGCGAACTCCGCTTACAATGCTTAAAGCGTATGCAGAGATGATTCGTGACCTTTCGGGCGATAATCCTGTAAAGCGTGAAGAACATCTGAATGTTATCATAGAAGAAACTGACAGACTTGCGCTTCTTGTAAATGATATGCTTGACCTTTCAAAGCTTGAAAGCGGCAGACAGAAGCTTAATTATTCGGAATTTGATATAAAGAGCAAGCTTTCAGAAATTATCGGACGTTATAAGGGCGTTTCGGGCAAGATGGATTATGATATTCATTTTACTCCCGATGAAGAAAAAACTGTATGCTGTGATGTTGTCAAAATTGAACAGGTAATTTATAATCTTATAAATAATGCGATAAACTACACAGGCGATGACAAGCAGGTTTATGTTGTTCAGAAAAATATCGCAGGCGGTGTAAGAATTGAGGTAAGAGATACGGGTGACGGGATTTCAGAGGATAAGATAAAGCTTATTTTTGATAAATATTATCGTTCTGAAAATCATAAGCGTGAAATTGTCGGAACAGGACTCGGACTTTCAATCGTAAAAGCTATTTTAAAGCTTCATAATTACGATTACGGAGTAAACAGTACAATAGGAAAGGGAACTGTTTTCTGGTTTGTAATAAAGGACAGAAAAAATGATACTTCTGTCTGAAACATCAATTTACGACAATTATTCCCATAAAAAAACAATGGTATTTCGTTACCTTTTCAATTCGTTTTCACTTAATAATCACAAACAAGCAATATAATATAAACAAGCTCGAAGGAGCTTACTGATTCAGAATAATTCAGCGTTCACCCCAATGCTGGATTATATAAAATCCCCAATAATCCCTATATCATGGCAAAACGCTCCCTTTCGGGAGCGTTTTGCTTTAGTTTTATAAGTTCTGGAAAAAGATGAGGCAAGCTAATCATGCCTCATCTTTTTTATTTTGTTGTCAGCCTGTAATGTAATCAATGAAATCAAGCTGACCGCCTACTGAAATGTATGCGTAGTATGAAAGAACGATTGAAGCGTCACTCGAATTAACCGAGCCGTTCTGGTCAACGTCAGCGGCATAGAATTCGTATGAATTGACATCGATATTCTTGCCTGTGCTGATTTCAGCATACATTGAAAGAATTAATGAAGCGTCTAATGCGTCGATAGTATTATCGTTGTTTATATCGCCTCTGAATTTTGACTCAGTCTGATTATTTCTTTCAGCTGTAAGCTGCTTGAATGTATATTCTGATGCAAACTGTGATTCTGTTGCGGCATATCTTACACCTAAATCCATATTAACTTTATCTGTTGTTTCGTCTGCGAAAAGAGCTGCTCTCTGTTTGCCGTCTACGCCTGCTGTTTCAAGTGGGCTGAATGTTTTGTTGAAACTGTCCTGACCGCTGATTAATTCATCAATTGTATAATCTAAAACCCAGATACTGTAATTGATATAATCATCTATGGATGTGCAATGTGCGTCGTCGAGAGATTCCTGAGATACACATTCTTCATATAATTTATAGAGGTCTTCGTATGTTCTGATAGGAGTATAGTGTTCTCTTGAAGCAAATTCGATAGCAGGTTCTTTGTTGAGGAAAGTGATAGTATTATCTTCAACAGAATATTCAAACATTATTTCCTTTGGGGCTTCAGGACGTTCAGGTGTTTCAACGATAACCCTATCTGATTCGAAATATACGCCCTCTTTAAGTGAATAATAGAATTCATATTTAGTGCCGGGTTCTATATATAACATATCACCCATGATAAGGAAATCGCTGCCTGATATTTTTTTATACTCTGTATCATTTATAATAACATTCATATTCAGGAGCTCTTCTGAGGTGAATCCGCCAATAGCTTCGCTTTCATAATCGATATATACTTCATTATTTATATAAGCTCTCGGAGGAATATTATCATCACATTCATAAGTTACATTACCATTATCGTCATAAACTGTTACATGAATATTTGAATCTGCAAGGTCGCCTATGCTGTCGGGAACAAATGGCTCGAAAACTGTACCGTTTTCAAGGGTTACTACTACATTTTCATCTGCAATGAGCATTTCATCTGAAAAGCTCCATTCAATCGGATTTACATAAACGCCGAGCTTGCATACTCTTTCTGTATGAGTTTCTGTTTCGCAGAGAGTTACCTTGAAAACGTTTTCTCCATAGTGGAGGTCTAATGGAGTACCCTTGATATATTCTTCGCCGTTAATGATAATTCTGCTGCTTGGTGAGTTGAAATTCGGAACGAAGCTGTCCATAACGCTTGGTGAAAGTTCTACTAAAATACTGTGTATTTTATCTGTTTTGTCAATTTCAGCGTCAAATCTTTCTAATTTTAAACCTGTATCAACTGTATAAGAGAAATCAATGAAATCTGTCTGTGCAGGCTTGATAACTCTTGTGCAGATATTATCTGATTCAACTGTATATGCTGAAATTTTAGTTTCTTCGTTGATTTCAATCGGTTCTTCGTAGCGGATATATTCGCCGTCGTTGATAGAATAGAACATATCGGCACAATTATCTGATGAAAGAACAAGATTCTGGTTTGCAGGTATTACGTCATTGAAATTGAAGTTTACTCTGTCATAATCTGTTGTGATAGCTTTAAGATTAATGTTTCCGAGTGTGAGTGAAAAGTCAATATTTTCAAGCTTTGTGCCGAATGTATATCTGATTTCATCGTCTGTGAAGTATTCATAGAGAACATTAAGCATTTCCTGCTTTTCTGAATCAGCAACATCATAATTGTATAATGCTGTGTCTGTCCAGTTTTTACCGTTAGAGCTGAAATAGCTTGTGAACTTTTCTGTGTTTTCAGTGAGTGTTCCGAGAGTGAAATTGTTTAATCCGAGTTCAAGCTCCTCGTTGCCGATTTTGCCTGAAACATAAGCTTCTGTCGGGATAACATAAGGGTAGTCCTTGTTTTCAAGCTTAACTACAACAGAATATGCCTGATTTTCATCAAGTAAAACAGGAGTATCAAACTCAACTGTAAAGTAACCGCTTTCTTTGAATGTTCCGCTTCCAGCGATGTGTGGTGTGCCTGAAGAAGGATTTTTATAATCTGTAATGTTTGTGTATACAGTGATTTCGTAATCTGTATCAGGTGCTACGCTGTATGTACTGATTGCCTGTAAAAGCTCATTGCCCTCTGACGCAAATACAGTAGCTTCATAACTTACACCGCTTTTTTCGTCAGCAGTAAAGCTTGCGTTGTAACCAAGTGAGTCGTAATACTGGATATTGTCATATTCGCCCTTGGAAGCCATATCGAAATATGTAAAATCTCCGAGTGATAATTCATCGTATGAAATCCATGTATAGCCGTTTAAAGATGAAGTATCATCTTCTCCCCAACTGTTTTTAACAAGCCATGCGCCGTTTCTGCTTGGTACATTAGTATTTGAAAAAGCGTTTGTTGAATAATTATCATCCCAGCCGATAATAGCAACTGAATGGTTTGGCATAATACCTGAATCTGTGCCATTGTAAACTGCGTATGAGGAACGGTCAATATGTGCGTATGAAGCGTTGACTACATTTCCGTTATGGATTATATCCTTTATAATCTGATTTACTGCGTCACGATTTTCGTAGTCTGTACGGTTAGCATAGTTTATTATATGAGCGTTTTTCATAAGGAAATCCTGATAATTCTTAGGAATATCATAAGCACCTGTGATGTTGCCTGATTGTGCTTCATAATATGGAAGCTTTTCTTCATATACAGGCCCTATCCACTGTGACCATATATTGATAGCAAGCTGATTTGAACCACCGAAATTCAATAAATCCTGTTCATTTGTTAATTCATAAAAATCGCTGTATTCAAGAAGTCCGCTTCCTGAGTATGGGAAATATGCTGTGTGAAGCTCAGATAAATCAATATCAGGGTATAAATCAACCAGATCTGATTCAGCAGATGCAACTGCGCCGAATGCCCAGCATGTTCCGAATAATTCCTGATCGGTTACAGGAGTAACTTTGTTGAAGTCTTTTAAGGTAAAGCTTGCAGGGAGAGGTGCTTTGTCAGAATCTGCCATTCTGAGAGCTTCGTCTGTTGAAAGTCCTTCGAAAAGCGGCAGGTTTTTAAGCTCTGTGCTTTCTGAATCATCAGTTTTAAGAATAGGGGAGAAGTTAAGCGGAGCAGCTTTGAAGCCGCTTGTTGATGTGCTGACTGATTTTTCAATTCCGAATGCTGCTGCAGGAAGCTGTGTGATTGTAAGAGCTGATGCCATATTGAGTGAAAGTGCAGCTGAGATTAATTTTTTTGTGAATGTCCGTTTCATTTTTAATTCCTTTCATATATGCTGTATATGTTATACAGTAAATATTTTTTTATTTTTTGTGTGGTATTTCAACCGTCATTATATACATTCGGATTAAGAATACAAAAACGGACAAGGATTTTTCAGAAATATTTTGAATCTATCTTTTGCATATAATAGAGATTCGATGTTGAAAAATAATGTTGAAATGTTAATAAGAATGTCGGATTTCATTCGAAACGCAAGGAGGTAAATTAAAATAATGGCATCCTGTACAAATTTATACAACAAAGTTTATACTAATCATACAATTGAAATATATGTAGATATATAGTATAATTATATAAGTGAGTGGCAAAAGCTTGCTGTATCTTATTTGATGTGATTATTGCATCAATAATATCAGATGTAAGGAGATGTTTCCGATGAACGAAAAAATACAGAAGATAATGGAACTTATCCGTGAAAAGGATATTAAAATGGTCGATTTCAAAATGGTTGACATTAATGGTCAGTACCGTCATGTAACAATCCCGGCAAAGGATTTCAGCGAGGATGTTATGAAGAACGGTATCGGCTTTGACGCTTCAAACTATGGTTATGCCGTAGTTGAAAAGAGCGATATGGTATTTATTCCTGATCCAGACAGTGCGGCTATCGATCCATTCTGCGAAATTCCTACACTTTCAATGGTAGGTAACGCTATGATTATTGATTATCCTGAAAATCGTCCGCTTGCTCAGTATCCGAGAAATATTGTCGCTGCTGCTGAACAGTATATGAAAGACAGCGGTGTTGCTGATACAATGCTTATTCTTCCCGAATTTGAATTCTATCTTTTTGATAATGTCGGCTGGGATGTAAACGGACAGACTGTCGGTTATTCAGTTGATGCAGTACAGTCACACTGGAACAGCGGCGTAGAGGGAAGCGGCTGCGTTGTACCGAAGCAGAAGAATTATCATGTTACAAAGCCATTCGATGTTTCATATGAGGCAAGAAGTGAAATGTGTCTGCTTATGGAAGAAGCAGGTATAGGCATAAACTATCACCACCCTGAAGTAGGTGCGGCAGGACAGTTTGAAATCGAGCCAAAGCTTGGCGTAATGTCAAAAATGGCTGATGCTACAATGACTATAAAATATATCATTCATAATACAGCCAAGAAATACGGCAAATCAGCAACATTTATGCCAAAGCCTGTTATGGGCGAGGCTGGAAACGGCATGCATGTTCATATGCTTCTTCTCAAAGACGGACAGCCTGTTTTCTCTGACGATGAGGGTTATGCACATCTCAGCAAGGAAGCTCATTACTTTATGGGCGGACTTCTCAAGCATATCAATTCGCTCTGCGCTATAACAAATCCAAGTACAAACTCATTCAAACGACTTGTTCCGGGATTTGAAGCTCCTGTTACTGTTGGTTATGCTACATCAAACAGAAGTGCTGTAATCCGTATTCCTGCATACGCAAAAACTCCTGATCGCAGACGTTTTGAGCTTAGAAATCCTGATGCTACATGCAATCCATATTTCTGCTATGCTGCTATACTTATGGCAGGTCTTGACGGTATCAAGAATAAGATTGATCCTCATGCAAACGGTTGGGGACCATACGATATGAATCTTTTCCACCTCAGTGATGAAGAAAAGGCAAAGCTTACACATCTTCCGACATCACTTGAACAGGCTCTTGATGCTCTTGAAGCTGACCATGATTATCTTCTTGAGGGCGGCGTATTCCCGAAAGAGCTTATTACAAACTTTATACGTTCAAAGCGTCAGGAATGTCGTGAGCTTGCAGCTATTCCGCATCCTGCTGAATTTGATCGTTATTATAATCTTTAATAAGTATTTCAGCCATCCGAAAGGATGGCTGTTTTGTTGAGGATTTTAAGCGTAAAGTAAATTGTGCATAAGAAAGCAGATTCAAACTCGTTTTTTAGATACTCCGGTAAACAAAAATCCTCTCCGAATGGTACTCGGAGAGGATTTACATAACTCTTTAATAAAGACTAAAAAGGTAATTTGGTTGCCCCAAAACGCATAAATACGCCGTTTGTAAGGGCTGAAATTATCTCTTTGATAATTTTTATTGACGGTTTATAGCCTTATAATGCGTTTTTTGTTGGATACCTGTTGGATATGGAACTGATTTGAGGAGGTTGTTCTGTGAGCATTTATGAAATTATAACTATTGTAGGTTATCGTATTTCCGAATTTGACGTAGATACATCGGCCTGATTTTTATTACTACCTGATGATTGAATTGCAAAGTTTGCAAAACATATGATTCCGAATAAAACAAGTGCTATCCATAATCCTATAACTATATTTTTAAGTTTTATTACTTTTTTCTTTTCTTTCATAATTTTTAAGCCATGTATTCCTCTGAAGTTTTGGATGTTCTATTTCATTGAAGAAATATATTTCTGATTTTTACTGTTAGGTTTATCAGGGATTGTCATTGCGAGTTTACCTGAAGTAAGGAGTGGTTTCAGATACTTTTCATTAAATTTCTTTCTGCCTTCAATACTGCAGAAAATCTGCATTTCATTTCGTGTTCGTGGTTCTTTGCAGAATTCAACAAGTTTATCTTGTTCCACAACTTGTTCTGACACCTGTTCGTCGGAATAAATTGTTTCTATTGCTTCGAGTAAAGTATCTCTTATCGCTTCAAGCATAAATTCAATAAAAGCAGTGGATTCACAGGCATTATTGCAATAATTGATTGCATTATAGTATTGCTGTTGTCTTTTATGAATCATTGATTCTATAGGGAGCCATGCAAATAAACTGTTCCATTTGGATAAAATGAGAGTATGCCATAATCTTCCGATTCTGCCGTTGCCGTCAGAAAAAGGATGTATCAGCTCAAATTCATAATGAAATACACAGCTTTTAATAAGCGGATGTACATCGGTCTGTTTTAACCACATAAGGAGTTTATCTACAAGTTCATGAACATATTGGGGAAGAGTGCCGAAATGTATAACTTCTCTTGTTTTGCTATCAACTACTTCAACAGGATTTGAACGAAATTCACCTGCTTCATTGATAAGCCCTTTCATCATTATACCATGAGATTTGAGTAAGTCATCTATTGAGTACATATCAAGCTTATCGAGTATTTCATATATTTCGTAAGCATTCTTAACTTCTTCAATATCCTTAGGCGGAGCAAGTACATGTTTTCCATTTAATACTGCGGTTACTTGTTCAACTGTAAGAATATTTTGTTCAATTGCAAGAGAACTATAGATTGTTCTTATTCTGTTTTTTCGGCGAAGCGTTGGATTTTTATACAGTTGAGAAACTGCGGATATACGTCCTGTCAGTTCTGCTATTTCGGCAATTTTTTCTATCATACCATTTGTTATCGTAAATGGCGTTTGCTTTATTTCCACTGATTTCTTCGCCTCCAGTATATTTAATAATACTTATTATACACCATATCTCTGTGCTTTGCAATAAGATTCAATACCACTTATATAGAATCTCCAAAGCAATCTTGAAATACGTTAAACAAAAAACAGCGAAATGCAACTTACCCCTTCAAAAATGCAACTTACCACCTCAAAAACGCAACTTACCCCCTTGAAAATGCAACTTACTTATTTTCTATTGATTTCTTATGCATCAGCAATGTAT
>JAFWWU010000095.1 GCA_017523285.1 Ruminococcus sp. | reverse complement strand
TTGCAGAAGCTTTGAATAATAACATTATTTCAGCCGCTTATCTTGATGTACTCGAATTTGAACCCATGAGAGAGAACACACCTCTCAGAAACGCAAAAAAATGCGTAATAACTCCCCATATTGCATGGGCGGCGGCAGAAACAAGAAAACGTCTGCTTGATATAGTTTATAATAATTTAAGCGGATTTTTAAACGGAAACATAATAAACAAAGTCAACTGATTTCAAAGGAGTCAAAATGCGTAATATATCTGATAAAAAAAGAATAGTTATAAAGCTTGGTACATCTACCCTTGCTCATAAAACAGGAAAACTCAACATAAGAAGAATGACAAATCTCGTAAGAGTTATTGCTGACCTTCATAATTCGGGACGTGAGATTATTCTTGTTTCATCAGGTGCTGTCGGACTTGGTGCAGGTAAGCTCGGTATGAAAGAAAAACCAAAGGATACTCCTACAAAACAGGCTATTGCCGCTATCGGTCAATGCGAGCTTATGCATATCTATGATGATATGTTTGAAAAATACAGCGTTACTGTTGCACAGATTCTTCTTACAAAGACAATCATCGAAAATGAACGCAGAAAGAACGTTGAAAATACAATCGAAAGACTTATTTCACTTGGCTGTATTCCTATCGTAAACGAAAACGATACAGTAGCTATTGATGAGCTTGAGCTTGAAATCGGTGAAAACGATTCTCTTGCCGCTATCGTTGCAAATATCGCAAATGCTGATTTACTCGTTATTCTTTCCGATATTGACAGCCTTTACTCAGAAGATCCACACGCAAATCCCGATGCAGAGCCTATTCCAGTTGTTGAAGAAATAACAGATTATATTGAAAAAATCGCAGGCGGTGCAGGTTCTTCACTCGGTACAGGTGGCATGGCTACAAAAATCAATGCCGCTAAAATCGCAACTGAGGCAGGAATTGATATGGTTATCATGAACGGAAGAAATCCTGAGCTTCTGTATGATTTGTTTGAAGATAAGCCAATCGGAACTATATTCAAAGCTAAGTAAAGGAGTATTGTTATGAATTATATAGAATCACTCGGAAAGAAAGCAAAAGCCGCTGAACCGTTTATAAATTCAGCTTCAACAGCCGCAAAAAACAAGGCTCTTGCTGAAATTTCAGCCGCTTTAAGAAATAATACAGAATTAATCATCAAGCAGAATGAGCTTGACCTTATAAATGCTAAAGAAAACGGTATGTCTGAATCAATGCAGGACAGACTTCGCCTTGACGCTTCACGCATTGAGGGTATTGCTTCTGCTGTTGACCAGCTTATAGAGCTTACAGATCCTGTAGGTCAGATTACAGACGGATATACACGTCCTAACGGACTTCAGATTATCAAGACAAGAGTTCCTATGGGTGTTATCGGTATTATATTTGAGTCAAGACCAAATGTTACCGTAGATGCCGCTTCACTTTGCCTTAAAGCAGGTAATGCCGTTATTCTCAGAGGCGGTAAGGAAGCTATAAACTCAAATATGTGCCTTTGCAGCGTTATGAGAGAAGCTGTTAAGAAAGCAGGCTTCCCTGAAGATATCATTCAGCTTGTTGAAGATACTTCAAGAGAAACATCTGTTGCTATGATGAAACTCAACGGATATCTTGATGTGCTTATCCCAAGAGGCGGCGCAGGTCTTATCAATGCTGTTGTTCAGAATGCTACTGTTCCTGTAATTGAAACAGGCGTAGGCAATTGCCACGTTTATGTAGACGCAAGTGCTGATCTTGATATGGCTGTTGACATTGCGGATAATGGCAAAACTCAGCGTCCTTCAGTATGCAATGCTATTGAAAATCTTATTGTACATAAAGAATGTGCTGAAAAGTTCCTGCCAATGATTTCAGAGCGTTTCAAGGCTCACAACGTAGAAATCTATGGCTGTGAAGAAACACGCAGAATACTCGGCGACAGCGTTCTTCCTGCAACTGAGGAAGAATACGCAAAAGAATTTCTTGATTATAAAATCTCAGTCAGAGTTGTAGATTCAATCGATGAGGCTATTGCGCATATCAGAAAATACACTACACATCATTCAGAATGTATTGTTACAAAGTCACTTGAAAGCTCTAAGAAATTCCAGCATGAAATCGATGCGGCGGCTGTTTATGTAAATGCTTCAACACGCTTTACTGACGGCGGTGAATTCGGCCTTGGCGCTGAAATCGGAATCTCAACACAGAAGCTTCATGCAAGAGGCCCGATGGGACTTAACGAGCTTACAACTATCAAATATCTCATTAACGGTGACGGTCAGATAAGATAAACCATCCCACCGAAATATTAATGAACACATCAATTATGGCAGATAGATTCGGAAAACTTTATTTTCCTTACCTCATATAAATCTACGGAGGAAATAATGGATATCAAAGATGAATTAAACGAAATGCTTGCTTCATTTCAGAGCAAATCGAAAGATAAACCTGATTCCAATAACACAAATAAAGCAAAAAATGCTATTCCTGCCGACAAGATGTCGGTTGACGACCTCATAAATGTTCTTTCGGCTTCAAAGCCAACTCCGAAAAAAGAACCCGAAGTAAAAAAGAAAAATACTTCTACTGCAAATATTCCGAGCGATCTTCTGAATATTCTTAACACAGGAACTATGAAACGTCCGATAGTGCCACAGAAAAAGTCGCAATCAACAGCTACACAGACAATTCATACTCCACCTGTTGTTAAGGAAGCTTTGAAAGCGGAAACAGTAACAAAAAAAGAAGTTACAGCTGAAATTCCTACTGTTAAGGAAAAAATCACACATACTATCGCAGAAGAAAAGAAAATTGAGCCTGTAAATAATGTTGAAGCTCCTTTGCAGAAAAAAGCTGAACCCGACATTCCAAAAATAATCAAGGAAGCCGAAGAAATCAAATCAGCTCCGACAGTTATTGAAGAACAGGTGATTTCAAACCCTATACTTGAATCGGAAGATACAGCGGCTATTTTCTCTCCTGAAAGCAAACAGAATAAGGAAGAAGAAAAAACTCCTGTTCCACCTCTTAAAAAGAAAAAGAAGATTGTTATCAATCACGATTTGCCAGATTATGAGGCACTTCGAAATGAGGCTCTCGGAAAAAGTGAATCAATTATTGAAGAAAGCATAATTGTCAATGAAGAAGTCAATGCCGCTGAGCCGATTGAAGAAGCTCCGGAAATAACTGAAACTCCCGTTCAGCCTGAGAAAATCGAAACCGATACTGAGGAAGCAATTCAGGAAGAAAGCATTGCCGAAAACAATGTTTTCAGCAGCTCTGAAATTGAAGCGGAATTTCTGCTTGAAGAATCTATGCAGAAAACAGGTCTTTTCTCAAAGTTCAAATCTGCTATGAATAAAAAGAAAAAACAGATTGAAGAAGAACAGGCTGGGGAAGAAGAAATCACAGCAGATGAAGAAGCTCAGATTATGGAAGAGGCTCCACAGGAAGAAAACACCATTCCTGCTGATGAAACAAATACTACGCTGGAAGAAATTCCTCTTGAATTTGATTACGAGCACGTTGATGAAATTCCTACAAACGAGCTTATTGACGCTGTACTCGGCAAGGATAACGGCATAACTGATTCTGTAAGCGAGCCAACTGATATACAACAGGAAGAAAATACTGAAAGCAATCCTGTTTCATCTAGTATAACTGACAATTCATAT
>JAFWWU010000094.1 GCA_017523285.1 Ruminococcus sp. | reverse complement strand
TTTGCAAAAAATGTCGAAGCTTGTAAAAAGTGGTTCGTTTTTTGACTTTCCCAGCGGTAATATATTAGAGGGAACTTTTTCCAGTCAACACAAATGTCGTAAACATTGAAAAATATATGTCTCCATATTTTATACCTTTTTGAAAAATACGGACATAGAATATATGTAAGCATTATGCATCTCAGATTTTTCTGTGGTGCTTTTTTCTTGTAAACAGAAAGGGACTCCAGTGGCAGCACAACTATGTGTGCAGAAGTTGATGTCCCTGCTGTCCCTGTTAATTAAAGCGTGACGGTAGTGACGGTAAAAATGATAATAAAGTTACCGTCACGCAAAGGTGTCTTGAAACGTCACAAACGTCTATACAGCGTTGATTGCAGTGCGTGTCGGTAGAATTTTCAATGCAAAGTTACCGTCACGGATTGAAGTTACTGTCACGCACAATTAAGCCCCAATTTGCCCTTGTCATTCGGATAGGGTAATTACCCCACAAAATCAGTTGAAAGCGAAATCTCTCCCGAATTTGCAGAGTGTGAGCGCATTAAAAGTGGAGTTGAAAAGAATATGAATTCTGCTGAAATGCGGGGTTCGATAGAGTTCTCTTTTGGAGAGCAAGCATAGCGCATGGCATTCCGCCTGCGCCTTCAAGACGGGCAGTAGCCCGAACCCACTATATAACACAAAATATAAACGTGTGTACTTGAATATTCAAAACAAATGTGATATAATAATAAAAAAATGGAAGGTGTATTATGAATGATATTAGGTTAACTGACGAACAGGCACTAAAACAATTTCTTCTTGATATAGAGTGCCTTGAAGAACTTTCTCCTTGGACAAACAAATTGAATATATTTGATGTGCTCAAAATCACAAGGACAGAAATCAGGCATAGCAATATGCTTAGTTGGTTATTTGATGCTAATGAAAATCATGGATTGGGGGATAAATTCATATCACTTTTTATGCATTCATTAGTTTCGAATAATCAAATTCAAAGTACACAAATTTTCGAATATCTTCTGTCTGATTTTTACAGCTTTTCTGTATATAGAGAATGGAAAAATATAGATTTGCTTCTTGTTTCTCATAAAGAAAAAATCGTAATTGCTATTGAAAATAAAGTAGGTTCTCATGAACATGATAATCAACTTTGCCGATACCGCAATCAGATAATACAAACCTTTTCAGATTATCAGCAACTATTCATTTATCTGACACCAGACGGTGAAAGTCCAAGCGATAACGTCAATTGGTATATTTTCACATATTGTGATATAGCTGATATATTGGAGCAAATTTGTGAAAACTCCAATCTCAATGTAGATACAAACTTGTTAATTCAAAATTACATAGCCATAATCAGGAGGGATATCGTGGAAGATAAGCAGTTAATAGAGATTTGTAATAAAATTTACAACAAACACAAACAAGCTCTTGATTTGATATATGATAATATAATTGTGGATGAATCAGGTATTGATAAGATAATTTCAAGTGTACTTCAAAAACTGTCTCAGGAAGGAAAAGTGGTATATGAAAAAGAATGGGGTAATGCATTTGGAACAAAGAGAATGTATGAAGCACTTCCTTCACTTGATGCCCCTGTAAGTGTCTGGAAAACATATGACATTTATTCATATTGGTTCAGATATGAAAATGAAAAATTTTATCTGATATTTGAAATAAGCGGCGTCAATATACCAGACGAGCAGAAATCAACAATGGAAAAGATGATAAATATTCTTAAGCCTAATTCAAGTAAAAACGATTTTAAATTTAAAAGGTTATGGCGAACAGATTGGTTTGACCTTAGTAATGCAAGTGATTTTGTAGTTGAAGCAGAAAAAGCCATCAGACAAGCTGTTGACGAAATGCTTGCTATGGAGGACAGGCTTTTTGCAGAATTATAATAATTGCTTTCAAAAATAAATATAAAAATAAGCTGACGGAACGAAATGTTCTGTCGGCTTTAAATTTTATAGAACGGAGTGATCTAAAAATGTGTAAAACGAATACAAACAGAAATAAGATTATGAGAGGAAGCGTGATAACAGTATGGAGAATAAAATTACAATGCTTACGATTAAGGAAGCCGCCGCTATGGTTGAGGGTTTAACGGAATACCGTGTCCGTCAGATGTGTGTGAATAAACAGATTCCATGCATCATGGCGGGTAAGAAATATCTTATCAATAAGGAAACTCTCACGGAGTATCTCCGCGGTACAAAAGCTTAAAATTTATTGAAAAATCGGCTTGTGGGCTGGATATATCAGTTATAATGTGATATAATTGGTGTACAGTCCGCAAGCCATAAATCTTTAGTATCAAAAGGAGGACGATACTCTATGGCTAATATAAGAAAAAGAGGAAACACATATCAGATAAGAGTTTCCTGTGGATATGATGTAAGAGGTGTTCAGTAATTCCAGAGCAAGACATGGAAGCCCGATGAGGGTATGACACCGAAACAGATTGAAAAAGAATTAAACCGTCAGGCAATTCTCTTTGAGGAAGAATGTAAAAAGGGACAGGTTACTGCGTCTGTGAAATTTGAAACTCTTGCAGAAGAATGGTTCGAGCAGTATGCTAAAATACAGCTCAGAAGCACAACCTACACACGATTAAGACAGCTTACAAAGCGTGTGTATCCTGCGATAGGACATCTTCGTATGGATAAAATTACTGCAAGAATAATTCAGAATTTTATAACAGACCTTGCAATGAACGGGAAAAGCTTTAAAACAGGCAAACCGATTTCAAGCAAGACGGTTGTTCATCACCTGAGCTTTATTTCCGATGTGTTCAACTATGCAATCCGTATGGATATGCTCAGCGATAACCCTTGCAGACGTGTAAGAGTTCCCAAAGGTGAATCACAAGAAAAAGAAATCTACACGATACAAGAAATCGAGCAGATTTTCAAAACTCTGGAAAACGAACCGCTTAAATACAGGCTGTATATAATGCTTGCGGTGTACAGCGGATTCAGAAGAAGCGAAATGCTTGGACTGGAATGGAAGGACATTGACTTCACCAACAATATTATAACTGTGAAACGAACATCTCAATACACCAAAGCGAAGGGAATCTACACAGACACAACAAAGACCAAACGCTCCAAGAGAACGATAAAGTTCCCACAGCTTATAATGGACTTGCTCAAGGAGTTCCGAATCGAGCAGCTCGGTGAAGCGGAGAGAATAGGTTCAAAGTGGATTGACAATGACAGATTGTTTGTGAAATGGAATGGCGAGCCTATGAATCCGCAGACTCCATACGGTTGGTTCAGAGAGTTCTGCAAGCACAACGGATTCAGATTCTGTGATATTCATTCACTGCGACATCTCCATGCAAGCTTGTTGATTAACGCAGGCATAGATGTAGTTGCGGTATCGGGAGATATGGGACACAGCGTAGTCGGAACAACGCTGAATTTATACAGCCATATGTTTCAGGAAGCAAGAGTCCGCAACTGCGATGCAATTACCGAAGCACTCAACTTCGGAACATGAAAACAGCCACAGCATAACAGCTGTGGCGTACATAAAATCGTAAATTCAAAATAAGTGGCTGACAAGTGGCTGGCGGTATTTTCGGACAAAAACAAAACCCACAAACGCCGATAAATAGGCGTTTGTGGGAATGTGATGTGGTGACCCGTACGGGAATTGAACCCATGATTCCGCCGTGAAAGGGCGATGTCTTAACCTCTTGACCAACGGGCCTTTTTGGTAGCGGCAGTAGGATTTGAACCAACGACCAATCGGGTATGAACCGAGTACTCTAGCCAGCTGAGCTATGCCGCCATTCCTTTAGTGCTTAATTATTATACAACGAAAATGAGAAAAAGTCAATAGAAAACAGCGATAAAATTTATTTTTTGTATATATCAACAAACAAACGAATGATTTTATCTTGTTAATAGGTCTATATTTACAATTCCACACAAAAAAGAACGGTATAAAACCGTTCTTTTGATTATTTTCTTCGGGTTCCGTTTTTTCTGTCAGTACTTCTTTTGAGATCACACTGACGTTCCTCGCTTGTCTGTTTGAAGCGGGACATCATATCCTCAAAGGACATTTCAGAGAGTGGCTGCTGTTTTTTAGGTTCCCAGACGTTAGCCCTGTTTCGGTTCTGACCGCCGTCACCAGATTTTTTCTGATGCTGTCTTGGTGCCGCAGGAGCAGCCTGATCGGCTTCAATGGCT
>JAFWWU010000093.1 GCA_017523285.1 Ruminococcus sp. | reverse complement strand
TTTATTCTTTATGATGCAAGCAGCTATGAACTCTATTCACTTGTTCAGACTGTAAATGGTAAAAAACCTGCATTTGAAATAATTCTTAACGATTCACCTGTTATACTTATGCATTGTCTTTCGGTATTTCTTGACCCAAGCTTTGAATGCCGTGGAAACGATATGAATTTCCAGCTTAAAAGCAAGGACAGAAAATTATTCAAGATAATAAAGAACGACCACGAAGTCGGAAAACTGAATACTGTTAAGCTTATGACAGGCGAGCTTCAATATGAAATAGTAATTGAAGATAAACACTTTGATGATTATATTTCGCTTTTCGCAATAGCAATTGACAGAGCGTTCGGCGATATTAATAAAAGTAAGTAATGAAAGGAAAATACATAAACTATGAAACATCTTTTAAAAATGCTTGATTTATCAACAGAGGAAATTATTGATATTTTAAATCTTGCAGACCAGCTCAAATATGAGCTTAAGCACGGAATTCCACACAATCACCTCAAGGGAAAGACTCTTGGTATGATTTTCCAGAAGGCTTCAACAAGAACAAGAGTATCATTTGAAACAGGTATGTATCAGCTTGGCGGATATCCTCTTTTCCTCTCTTCAAACGACCTCCAGATAGGCAGAGGTGAGCCTGTACAGGATACAGCAAGAGTTCTCTCACGCTATCTTGACGGAATTATGATTAGAACATTCGAGCAGAAAGAGGTTGAGGATCTCGCTGAATTCGGTAATATTCCGATTATCAATGGTCTTACAGACTTCTCTCATCCATGCCAGGTTCTTGCTGACCTTATGACAATCAGAGAATTCAAGAATAGCTTTGAAGGCCTTAAAATGTGCTTTATCGGTGACGGAAACAATATGGCAAACTCACTCATCGTAGGCTGCCTTAAGGTAGGTATGGAGGTTTCAATTGCTTGTCCTGAGGGATATCGTCCTGCACAGGAAGTTCTTGATTTTGCTAATGGCTATGACTGCTTTACAATAACAGACTCACCAATTGAAGCTGCTAAAAATGCAGATGTACTCATCACAGACGTATGGTCATCAATGGGACAGGAAAGCGAAATCGAAAAGCGTAAAATCGCATTCAACGGCTATCAGATTAATGACGAGCTTATGGCTGTTGCAAAGCCTGACGCAATGGTTATGCACTGTCTGCCTGCACATCGTGAAGAAGAAATCACAACAAAGGTATTCGAAGCACACGCAAACGAAATCTTTGAAGAAGCAGAAAACAGACTTCACGCACAGAAAGCCGTTATGGTTAAGCTTATGGCTAAGTAAGAGATATTATATCACAGAGGGTATCGGATTGATTTTCCGATACCCTTTTTTTATGTGTGGGATGCCGTACAAAATTTCTAATTAATTGCACAAAATAATGAATGGGATGCCACCCTCGGCACCCCATTCAATTTAATATGCAAAGCACAATAAAATTATTGTATATTGTTCCATGTGGAACATTTTATGAAAAAAAGATAGATATTCCTCTCTTTTTGTATTTACAAAACCGCATAATAGTGATATAATAAAAAGGTAGATTTTTCGAAAGGAGATGTAAAATGGGAAAGATTTTTGCCGTTGCAAATCAGAAAGGCGGCGTTGGTAAATCCACAACTGTTGTTAATCTCGGCGCTTATTTCGGTTCAAGAGATTATAAAGTGCTTTGCATTGACATAGATCCACAGGGAAACACAACAACAGGTCTTGGTATAAAAAAGAAAAATATTTCGCTTTCGTCTTATGATGTGCTTATAGGAAAAGCCCGTATTCAAGAGGCTATCGTTCATACAGAATTTAAAAATGTTTCTATTCTCCCTGCAACAGAAGACCTTGCAGGCGGTGAACTTGAACTCGCAAACATCGATAATCGTGTAAACAGGCTCAAAATGCAGCTTCTTACCTGCCGTCTTGATTATGATTACATTTTTATAGATTGTCCGCCTGCACTCGGACTTATCACGCTTAATGGTCTTGTTGCCTGCGATAAGATAATTGTCCCGATGCTTGCTGAATTCTTTGCTCTTGAAGGACTTGCTCAGCTTATCAATACTATAAAAATTGTAAAATCAAATTATAATCCGTCTATCGATATTGAGGGTATCCTCTTTACAATGTTTGACAGCAGACTTAACGTAGCCGGAGAAGTTGTTCAGGAGGTTGAAAAATACTTCCCGAATAAGATTTTCGAAACTAAAATTCCGAGAAACGTCAGAATTTCAGAAGCTCCGAGCCATGGAAAACCTGTTATGTATTACGACAAAACATCCAAGGGTGCTGAGTATTATGAAATGCTTGGACGTGAAATGCTCGGTGAAGAACCTGTTGTTCAGACTAAAAAGAAAAAAGGACTCTTCTCACGAAGAAAGTAGAATTACAGAAAGGATTATAGTTTATGGCTAAAGGTGGACTTGGTGCTGGTCTTGATTCACTCTTTATGGAAAACACTAATGAAATTCAAGTGAAGAAAACCTTACGCACTTCTGAAATTGAACCAAACAGAACTCAGCCACGAAAGAAATTCAATGATGAAGCTATAAATAATCTTGCCGATTCAATCAAGGAACACGGTATATTACAGCCTGTTCTTGTTCGTCCTATGGATGACGGAAGCTATCAGATTGTTGCAGGTGAACGTCGCTGGAGAGCCGCAAGACGTCTTGGTCTTGATGAAATTCCTGTTGTTATCAAGGAACTTTCAGATTTTGAATCTGCTCAGATTGCTCTTATAGAAAATCTTCAGAGAGAAAACCTCAATCCTGTTGAAGAAGCTATGGGCTACAAAGAGCTTATAGAAAAATTTGATATGACACAGGATGCTGTTGCAAAAACAGTTGGTCGTTCACGTTCATATATTGCAAATGCAGTAAGAATTCTTGCACTCCCTGAAAGAATTATATCACTTCTTGAAAATGGAGAAATTTCAATAGGACATGCAAAAGCATTATTATCATTTGAAAATGAAGAAATGATGATTGCAACTGCTATAAAAGCGGCAAATGGTGGTCTTACAGTAAGACAGGTTGAACGTGCAGCACAGAAAGAATCAGAAGAGAGCAAAACATCTTCATCATCAGATAGTAAAATAGATAACTACTTTACCGAAATGGAAATATCTCTTAAGGAGAGCTTGGGCCGCAGGGTAAAGGTTGAATATGGCAAGAACAAGGGCGCTCTTATCCTTGAATTCTATGATAAAGAGGATTTAGCATTCCTTGCTGATAAGCTTGCACAGCAGTAATTGTTCCATGTGGAACATCATAATATATAATTTCAAAGGAGAATAAATAATATGCTGGATATGAAAATAATCAGAACAAATCCTGAACTTGTAAAAGAAAACATCAAGAAGAAGTTTCAGGATGAAAAGCTTGAACTTGTTGACAAGGTAGTTGAGCTTGACAAGCAGTACAGAGCTACTAAGGTTGAATGTGATGACCTCAGAAACAAGCGTAAGACAATGAGTAAGGAAATCGGCGGCTATATGGCTAAAGGTCAGAAGGATGAAGCTGAACGTATTAAGGCTGAGGTTTCTGAAATCGGCAAGAAGCTTGAAGAAATGGAAGCTCTTGAAATTAAGCTTGAAGCTGATATCAAGGATATTATGCTTGTTATCCCAAATATCATTGATGACAGCGTTCCGATTGGTAAGGATGACAGCGAAAACGTTGAAGTTGAAAAGTTCGGCGAACCTGCTGTTCCTGATTATGAAGTTCCATATCACGTTGATATTATGGAAAAGGTTAAGGGTATTGACCTTGACAGTGCAAGAAAAACAAGTGGTAACGGCTTCTATTACCTCTGCGGTGATATTGCACAGCTCCAGTCATGCATTCTCTCTTACGCAAGAGATTTTATGATTGACAAGGGATTTACATACTATATTCCTCCATTTATGATAAGAAGCGATGTTGTTACAGGTGTTATGAGCTTTGCTGAAATGGAAGGTATGATGTATAAGATTGAAGGTGAGGACCTTTACCTAATCGGTACAAGCGAACACTCAATGATTGGTAAATTCATTGATACAATTATTCCTGAAGCTGATCTTCCACAGACTCTTACAAGTTATTCTCCATGTTTCCGTAAGGAAGTTGGTGCACACGGAATTGAAGAACGTGGTGTATATCGTATTCACCAGTTTGAAAAGCAGGAAATGATTGTTGTATGTAAGCCAGAAGAATCAATGGATTGGTTCCACAAGCTTTACAACTATACAGTTGAATTCTTCCGCACACTCGATATTCCTGTAAGAACTCTTGAATGCTGCTCAGGCGACCTTGCAGACCTTAAAGTAAAGAGTATCGACGTTGAAGCATGGTCACCACGTCAGCAGAAGTATTTTGAAGTTGGCAGCTGTTCTAATCTTGGTGATGCACAGGCAAGACGTCTTGGTATCAGGGTTAAAGGTGATAATGGCGATAAGTATTTCGCACACACACTCAATAATACTGTTGTTGCTCCTCCAAGAATGCTCATCGCTTTCCTTGAAAATAATCTCAATGAAGACGGAAGCATCAGAATTCCTGAGGCACTCAGACCTTATATGCGTAAGGACGTTATCGCAGTACCAACAAAGTAATCTTATAAGTAATATAAAACCGACGAAATCAAATTCGTCGGTTTTTTTGTTCCATGTGGAACATTACTGTATACCTAAGCCGAAGCTTATCGAAAGAGCTGTATTCACTCTGTTCATTGAATTCAAATCAAGCTCACCCATACGGTCCTTGAGCCTTTTTTTATCGATTGTTCTTATCTGCTCAAGCAGAACTACACTATCCTTTGATAAACCGCATTTTTCGCCCGATACTTCAATGTGTGTAGGCAGCTTTGATTTATCACGCTGACTTGTGATTGCGGCGGCAATAACAGTCGGACTGTGCTTGTTTCCCACATCATTCTGGACAATAAGTACAGGTCTGATTCCACCCTGCTCAGAGCCTACAACAGGACTTAAATCAGCGTAATAAATTTCTCCTCTTTTTACCGACATAATATCTGACTCCTAATTTGAGATTTTTATAAATAAATTGATTACAGAAATATTATTACCGTTTATGAGATTTTTAAACGCTGATATATTATATGTCAGAAAAAAAATTTTGGTCATTATCAATGCATAAATAATATAAAAATGAAGAAAATATAAG
>JAFWWU010000092.1 GCA_017523285.1 Ruminococcus sp. | reverse complement strand
TAGATGTAGTATAATAAATCTACTAAGTTCTATCTATCCTCTATTAATTGTAAACTTTTTGTGAATTTTAAGGAGCAGTTTATGTTTGAAATAAAAGCACATTACTATAACAGGAAGATTTATTTATCAGACGGAAGAATATTTCCGCTTGGCGAAATACTTCTCAGGTACTTTTCTGCATCTTTTCCTGATATTGAAACAATTTATAAGGTGTGCAGTGGGCGGAGTATGCTCTTGACCTGAGGCAGAAGGCACTTGATGAAGAAATTGGGATTGAGGAATATACTGAACTTATTAGGAAATGAAATAGGTGCGTAACGAAGCGAATCGTTACGCACCGACTTTTATTTTTATAAGTTACTGTCACCCGATGACATTCTACTGTCACCCAAAACAGTTTTACCGTCACCCTTTTGAGAGTTACCGGCACCCGAATCATTACTGTCATTACACTCAAACAACGCAGATTCGACATTCTCAATATTTTCGGGTGCCGGTAGAATGTATAACCACCCTCTACAGTATTTTACTGTCACTACCGTCACCCGTGATATATAAATCATGCGTGACAGTAACTTAAATCCGTGACGGTAACTTTGTATTGAAATCTCTACTGACACGCTTTTACAACTTAGAAAAAATACTCTAAATATATTACCGCTGAGAAATACAAAAAACGAACTATTTTTACAAGCTTCTACATTTTTAAATAAATTGGTGCGTAACGAATTGGAGTCTTATCTTTATGAATTGAATTAATTTCACACAGTCATTGAAAAATATATCGAATTATGTTAAAATGAGAATAATATTTATACAGGTGGTGACGGAAATGATATATTTATATTTATCTGCCCTTGAGACAGAAGATGACAAAATTCAATTTGAAGATATTTACAATAGATATAAACAACAGATGTATTCGATTGCTTATAGTATTTTAAACAATGAAGCTGACTCAGAAGATGCTGTTCATCAGGCATTTTTATCACTTGCCTATAATTTCAATAAAGTTAAAACCATCCCTTGTCACAAATTAAGGTCTTATATTGTTATTGTTATTAGGAATACTTCAATAAATATTTATAATCATAATAAGCATTCAGCAGAAAAATCAGCAGAACTTGATGATAATATATCTATCGATATTGATTTTTTTGAGAACATTGATCTTAATGAATTAGCTGAAAAAATTTCAAATTTGCCGCCGATATACAAAGATATTCTGTATATGCATTATTATAATGGTTATACACAAAAGGAGATATCTGCGATGCTGGACATTTCATATGAAAATGTTCGTAAAAGAATGGAAAGAGCTAAAAAGCTTCTTAAAACCGAACTTGAAAAGGAAGATTAATATGGCAAATGAAAATTTAAAAAAAGCTCTTGAAAAAGCTATGATACCTGAATATGATGAGCTTCTTTTAAGGAACGAAAAACATGTTTTTTCAGTAGAATTTGAAAGAAAAATACAAAAGCTAATCAAGAGAAGAAATAAACCTTATTATAAAATAATCAACACCGTCGGTAAACGTGTAGCTTGTATTGTTGTAATTGTACTTTTAGCATCATCTGTAACAGTTTTAAGTGTAGATGCATTACGAAATACTGTAGCCGATTTCTTTGTAAGCACATATGAAAAATTTTCATCAGTTCAACCTGTTGAAGATGATATAGCACCTTCAACCATTAAGGACATTTATGAAATAACATATGATTTGAAGGAATATGAGATTTATTATGAAGATAATACTGAATATCGACGTAATATTACTTATATCAAAGATGACATATTAATTAATTTTTCACAATACACAAAAGATGCGTATGATATAAACGTTAATACTGAAGGTTATGAAATTACCACAATAGATATTAATAATTACGAAGCAGTTTATTTTCTTGACAATCATAATTATAATCATCTGATTTTTGATAATGGTGCATATATAATATATATAAACTCCAATATTAGTAAAAATGCACTAATTAATATTGCTGAATCTGTGAAAAAGATAGAATAATAAGTTTTTTAGTCACTATTTCACTCTCTGATTTGTTATTAATTATAACGGTGGATAAAATAGTCCACTTTGATTAATAACAGTTAGGGGGTGATTATTATGTACAAGAGAATTATTTCATTACTTTGTGCTTTTACAATTATAGGTTCATTTAATGTTACTGATTGTTCTACTGCTGCGGTTGTTCAGCCTGTTGCTCCTGCATATTCATATACATCAAATTGTACATCAACTTTACTTTTATCCGGCTCTACTTTAACTTGTGACAGTTACATTGAAGGATATTACAATATTACTGATAAAATAGTTGTATATCAATATTTACAAAGAAAAAATGCATCAAATGAATGGGTAACCATTTACAGCTGGTATAACGTAATAAACAACCATATTGGTTCTGTTATAAATTACAGATACTCTGTGGCAAGCGGTTCTTATCGATTAAAAACTACTTTTGACGTATATTCTGGCACAAATTATGAGACAATAACAAAATACAGTAAAACCAAAACAATTTAAAAAATGAAAAGGATGGTATTCTATTATGAAAATGACTTTTAAGAAAATCACTGCTGCTGTTATGGCAGTAACAACTCTTGCTGTAAATATGGTTGGTATATCTGCTAGTGCTTCATATCAAGACTCAACATTTACAGATTATTCCATTGCTGCACAATATAGCAGATACACTCCTACACGTTTAAAAGAAGACAATACTCCAGCATCTATTAAAGTTACTAATACGAATCCAAGCGGTTGTAAAATGACTGTAAGGGTATATGGTACATATACATCTTCCTCAACTCCTTCAGGCGGAACAGATTATACATATGGTTCTGCAAAAGTAGTAGGGGTTTCTAATAGCTATACATATTTACCAAACTTAGTTGGCGAAAGTCTTAGATACGATTCTGATGGGAACAAGCATAATGTTTATGCTTATTTAGGCTTCAAAACATATTCAACGACTAATGGCACACAATATTTTACTGCATCAGGCAAATGGAGTCCTGATAGCGTTTGATCTAATATTGAATTTTTACAACAATTACATCGGTAAGTTTTTACCGATGTAATTCAATTATACACTAAATGGAGATTATTAAATGAAAAAAACAGTAATATTATCAATTGTGTTATCATTTTCACTGACAAGCTGCGTTAAATCAGATAAAACAGCACATTCTGAAGTAAGCTATGACGAATCTGCTATCGCAGAGGCAAACAGCATCTATATATCTGAAATTGCAGAAGAAGCAAGAGAAAACAACGATACAATAACGTTGCCTATTCACGTAGATGAGAACAATAAAGTAACCGATTCTGCTGATGTAAAGCTTATTTCATCAGTTTATGAGATTGGCGAAATAAAAAAAGTCGAAGGATTTAAAGAACATGTTGATACAATATTTCATTATAATGAGTATTTTGATGCTGACGGAATATTAAACCCTGAATACGCATTTGCTGAGATCTCAATTGAGATTACAGCTGAAAATTCTCAGGAATTGTATTTGACACAGTTTAATCTTAGTTTCATTTCGGAAAATCAATTTTACAGCTATGAGCCTAAATTTATTGATAAATGCGTAGATTTTGGCAATCCACATAAAGGCTCGACTGTTTCAGTGAAAGCAAATACGCCTGAAACCATTACAATCTGCTATATAGTAGAAAAATCAGCAATTGAAAATATTGAAGAAGCTTATCTTGATGCGTTCTTCACATCATTTGAAATTGTTGACGGCTCAAACAGCCTTGCACTTGAATTTAAAAAAGCATAGTGGAGGAGATTATATGAGCAGTGCACTTAGACATGAGTTTTACCGCTTGTTTCATAGTAAAGCATTCTATTTCTCTATTGCAGTCGGAGTATTTTTTTCAATATGGCTTCTTTCGGAACAACTTGTTGAAATGGAAAATAATAGATTGCTTATTGAAAAATACGGTTCGATAAAACAAGGTTTGTATTACCCCGAATCAGTTTTTAATCGTTTTATCGGTCTCGATTATTTACACAAACAATCCCAGACATTATATATGCTTTTCCCTATACTGGCCTCTATTCCATATTCTGCGAGTTATTGTATTGATAAAAAAAGCGGGTATCTGAAAAATCTTCTTACAAGAGAGAGAAAAAACAACTATTTTACTGCAAAATTCATAACTGTGTTTTTCAGCGGTTTTTTTGTTGTTTTTATAACACTGTGTTTCAGCCTTGTAATTACTATGATGTTTTTTCCACTGCTTCCACCCGAAGCGTTAACGGCAGAATTTCCTGCCGCATTGGGCAACAGTATGTTTAAAGAACTTTTCATAGATTATCCTTTACTGTATACATTTATTTACATTCTGATTGATAGTGTATTCTTTGGATTAATTGCAGTTATATCTATGACAGCAGGAATGATAACAAGCTTTTCATTTGTATCTCTCTCAAGCGGAACTATACTTTATTATTTTGTTTCATATATAATATCAGCTTTGAAACTTAATTCATATAATCCATCTGTTTTTCTTATCCCTTTTCAGCCATATGAAAATATACGATTTACTTTCATTGCGGCAGAAACAGCAATAATACTTATAGTGTGTATATATCTTTTTCTGAAAGAAGAGGCGAAAAAAGATGTATTATAAGTATGATTTAAAAAACGGCATCCTTTATGATAAGAATAAATTTATAATACCGATTATTATAACAATAATCGCCTGTATAGGATTCAATTCAGAATTTCAAAGTGCAATAAAAAGCGGATATGCTGATAGAGAAGCCGAGTTCATTGACGTTCTGATGTATGTCTTAAAAGGTGAAAAGCCATTTGATCCTTATAACAATGAGGATTTTAAATTTCCGTTTTCATGGCTTATAAATCAGCTTTCAATTGCATTTATTATAGGAAAATATCCGCTATCGGAGCTTTATGATAATCATGGAGCATTTGTACTTATTAAAGGTGGCTCACGCAGAAAATGGGTTCTATCAAAATATCTGTGGATTGTTACAGTATGCATAATCTATTATCTGCTGATATTAATGACAATACTAATTTTCTGTAAAATCTCAGGTTTTGCAGTATCACTGGAACTAAAAACTTCACAGTCATTTGCGTTTCTTACTGCATCAAAAACATTTACTGGTATAAAGCTTATAAAGATACTTCTGCTTCCACTTTTCACTTCAATAGCATTATCATTTATGCAGACAGCGATTTCGCTTGTTTTTCAATCAGTTTATGGATTCGCTTTTGTGCTTGGAGTATGCGGAATTTCTATATATTCAAATTCAATATGGGCAATAGGGAACTGTTCACTTCTCATGAGAAATGAGCAGTTTAATTATTCAGATATAAATACTGATAAGGCTTTAATTTTGCTTTGTACAATAATAATCATATCATTTTTATTCAGTATAATATACTTTGACAGATATGACATTTTGCGTGGCAGGAGGGAAAATTAATGTATATCGAATTAAAAAATGTTTCAAAATCAATAAAAGGTGTTCCGATACTTACCGATATCTCGCTTAAAATGACAGGCGGAAAAATATATGGTTTTCAAGGAAAAAATGGATGTGGAAAAACCATGCTCATGCGTGCAATATGCGGATTGATAAGAATCAATTCGGGAAGCATTGATATAAATGGTAAAATTCTGCATAAGGACATCACATTTCCTGAAAGTATAGGAGTCTTAATAGAAAACCCTTCATTTTTAAACAATTTTACCGGATTAAAAAACCTCAAAATGCTTGCGGATATTCAAGGAAATGTTTCCGAAAGTGAAATAAAAAATATTCTCTTAGACGTTGGGCTTGACCCTGAAGATAAACGTACATACAGAAAATATTCTCTTGGCATGAAGCAAAAGCTTGGTATTGCTGCAGCTGTTATGGGCAGTCCACAAATCGTGATTCTTGATGAACCAATAAATGCTATTGATGAAAGCGGAGTAAAAAAGGTGCGTCAAATTCTAAGTGGAATCAAAGCAAAAGGCTCACTAATAATAATTGCTTGTCATGACAGAACAGAGCTTGAACAGCTATCAGACACAATAATCACTATTGAAAATGGGAGGATTACAAATAATGAAGCATAAAACAAAAACAATAGTGATTATAATTCTAACAGCAATTACAGCTCTTCTTATTACATTCAGAATAATATATGTAAATAATACTTTATATAGTATTCCTGAACGGTATATATACGCTGTTAATGAGGAATTCGAATGTTATGGTATGAGTATGAGTTTATCGGATTACAAAATTTACAGTGGTGAAAAGCTCAACAATATATATAATAATGAACTTGAAGGAATGACAGATGATAATGACATCATGTTCAATCTAACGATAAAGAATACATCAGATAAAATTAAAAGCTATAACGCAATTGCATCCGGGATTATGTATGGATACGAAAGTGGCGGAAGTGCAAATCCTTATTTATATCAATATTTCAACCCTAAAATTCCGGGAATAATAGAAATTGCACCCAACGAATCAGTTACAGTTACGCTTGCATTTCCATGCGATAAAAATGAAACAACTATAGAATATGTCGCTTCTCTTTATCCTGAAAATGTAAGAGTAAAATTACGCTAATAAGGAGTCTGATAAAAATCAAACGATTTTTATTACCTATCTCCAAAACACCTTGAACTTACATTAACTGTTTCGAATAAAGGAGATTACCCCAATGGGCTTACTTTCTACGCTTTGCCCGTTCTTGGAGAAAACTGGTACACCTTCTGATGTTTCAATGATCCTTGAATACTATACTAATACTCAGACAGGAAATTAAAAAAATATTTCTATCCTCTTATTTATAAAACTGATACATTTTAAGTAAGAATGTATCAGCTTTATGAGCATATAACCCAGCATTTAGAAAATACATTAAAAAATCATAGGTAATAAAGGATTTAGCAATTCATGAATAAACAACTCTCAAAGAATAAAGATGTTTTAATGCAATATATATCCGAAACTTTATTATATTTAGGATTCACTCCAAAACTTAAAGGGTTTAATTATGCAAATGAAGCTATTTATATATACTTAAATTCTTCGATTGCAGATTATAATTTCAAGGAAGTGTTATCTTCAATAGCACAGAAATATTCTATTACCGCTAAAAGTGTTAACAGTGCAATTAAAACGTCAATAGAGTCGGCTTGGTGCGGAAACGAATTGAATATATATCATGAATTATTTAGTTGTTCATATATAAAAGCTGATTATCCACCAACTAATTCAGAGTTCGTCGCTACAATGGCGGAGACTATTAAATTAATTCTTGGTAAAAGTGGAAGCGAGCTTTATAATAATATAAATGCAAAATATTATTAAGCATATTTTTTGTTATTAGCACATAATAGGTTCATTATAAATCAAATAATATATAATTAATAAGGAGGAAATTTATGAGTAAACGAGTTTATATTAGTGCAGACTATTCAGAGGATAGTGGTGATCGTAATGTAGTCGAGACTCTTAACAAATGGGGAACTGACAAATTGCATAAGGTGGACTTTATTGATATGGCAAAAGTAGTTTCAGGTAGTATTTCTAGTGATTCTGATTGCCGTGCATGTGATTTAAAAAAAGAGTTTAACAATCAGATTAATGCATCATCTGCAGTGATTATTGTTATTGGTGATAAGACTAAAGAACGTACAGCAGGAAGTAGTTGTCAAAGGTCTAATAAAGCTTGGAATGAGTGTAGTTGTACTCCGTATAAGCAAAATGCAAACGGAGCTAAGATTTGTAAAGCTTATAATACGTCTGATGCTGATAACAAAAACGTTGAAAACATCAATACATATTCATATATTCGCCATGAATTTGAACAGGCCCAAAAAAGCAATAAAGAAATTATTGTAGTATATAATTCATTAAGAAATGAAGTGCATTGGCTTCCAGTTTATATGAAAGAATATGAATCAGTAGCACAGCCTTTTTGGATTATTGATAGCAATGGTAATAAAGTTGGAGATTACTCGTATATAAAAGAGGCATTAGGATATGAGTGAATTTTTTTTCAAAAGCGGAACGTATGCTATAAGTATAACTACACTGATTTTCACATTTGTACCTGAAACATACTTTCAAAGAAAAATCGTTTTAAATCGAATATTAACATTATTCGTTGTATTTGTTATCGTGGTAATATTGCATTTGTTAATTATTCTATTTCGAAAAAATATTATAATTAAAGGTCATAATTATGAAATCAAAGTTGAGTATGGCGATATTTTCAAAATGAAAAATTGCAAAAAAGTTATCAATTTTGATGAGTGCTTCACAACTAAAGTGGGAGATGCTCCAGGCGATATAAAACCTACATCTGTTTGCGGACAGTATCTTAAATTACATCCAAATCTTGATATAGAAAAAATCATAAAGAAGTCAAAGTTGGAAGCAAAAAATGAAGTATCACAATACATGGGAAAGAAAAGATACAAATCTGGCAAGTTAATATCTAACGGTGATGATTTATTGTTGGCTTTTGCTAAACTTGATGCGGACGGAAAAGGAATGTTTTTTTCTCATAAGGAATTTTTGAATTGCTTATCTTTGTTATGGGAAGAAATTGATAAATATTATGGCCAAAAAGATGTTTGTATTCCTATACTAGGTTCAGGCTTGACTCGTATTAATGAAACACCTCTCACGCAACAAGAAGTGCTTGATATAATAATTGGTTCATATAAGTTAAGTCCACATAAAATAAAATCTCCATACAAACTTCATATTGTATGTAAAAAAAATAATGATTTTTCATTGAACGATATTGGTAAATCTATTTGATATGAATATCGCTAATCGTTGTGAGCGTATCATTAATATTTCCGATGAAATGATTGTGTAGATTAATATCTGATTGAATTAAACAGGAGGTTATGCAAAATGTTTGCAAGTTTTGACATGAAAATAACAAATAAAGCTATGTTTGATGACTATTATGATTTAGGTAATTCTATGTTTAATCAAAATAAAACAAATTTAGAAGAAGAATTAGAAAGATTTATTATTATGAATGACGTTATAGATGGAGATATGATTTCTCAAAACTGGTTTCCCTCAATTAAGGCAGATGTATTTATTTCACATTCACATAAAGACGAACAATATGTAATTGCATTTGCAGGTTGGTTAAAAGAGAAATTTAAATTGAATGCTTTTGTGGATTCATGTGCTTGGGGATATTCTAATGATTTGCTAAGAAAATTGGATAATATGTATTGTCGCACTTATAGTAATTCATATAGCTATGAAAAACGTAATGTTTCAACAAGCCACGTTCATATGATGTTGAATGTTGCTTTAATGAAGATGATGGATACTTGTGAGTGCTTATTTTTTGTGAATACACCTCAATCATTACCAATATGTGATAATATTGAAAATTTTAAAAGCACGCTATCACCATGGATTTATTCTGAAATAGAAATGTCAAGATATCTTCGTGAGCGTGAACCTAATAGACGAGGTTACAATAATCCAGATATAATTTTAGAACACTGTGATTTAATGATCAAATATAAAATAAACACTTCTCACATGAATAAAATTAATGAAGCAGATTTAAGAGAATGGAACAATAGTTGTATAAAGCATATGCATCCCCTTGATATATTGTATAAGCAAGTGAGTAAAATAGAGGGAAATACATATGAATAATAAGCTTGAACATTTAAAAATGATACAAAGTATAATTACACGAATGAATACAAATTCATTTCAAATAAAAGGATGGACAATTACACTTGTGTCAGCATTGCTAGCACTTTACGCTAATTGTGATGAGGTTAAATATATTTATATAGCTATAGTTCCTGTAATTGTATTTTGGGTTTTGGATTCATTTTTTCTACAACAAGAGCGTAAATTTAGAGCTTTATATAATGATATTGTTAATACCAGTCGATATGGCGAAGAGATAAAAGAATTTTCCATGCCGATTGTTAACTATAATACTTGTAACTATTGTATGTTTAAAGCGATGATTTCTGTAAGTTGCTTTTCATTGTATGGTAATTTAACAATTGTATTGCTGATTTGTAGTGTGTTTGTTAGGTAATATAATAACATCCGAATCGGAGAAGTACAATAAATTCTTAATATCTTTTTATAGTTAGATGTTTATATATTATATTTTATTAAAGTGATCGCAGAATCATGTATGCACATTGGACAGACTTTACAAAGCAACCATTTAAAGCTATAGATTTTTTAATGAAGATTTTGGTATTTATTAGTAAAAACGATTAAAACATTAATTAACAATGCTTAGAGGTTGTGAGTAGCTAGTAAAATACTCTGTACAGAATTAATTCCACTAACATGACGCTACCCTCAGGTGCCAGTCGGGGTAACTCGGTGCAGGTTCAACTCCTGTTATCCGCACCAAAAAACAAGGCTTCTCGAAATAATCGGGAAGCCTTTTTAATGTTATGCTCATATTATTTGATCTTCAATTTCAGGCTCGACATAAACTGCCACACCTCCATTCCAGTTTCCGTTCATTTTAAATCTGATGTCCAGTGAGTTGTCTTCATTCTGATGAATGCGTACCTGATGTACAAGCATTCTCAGGTTCGTGTCGGTTATTATCCCTTCATCGATTATTCCTTGAATAACCTGTGAAGCCTTGTGATAGTTTTTGCATTTCTCCTTGCTGATTTTATCATATTCCCGACATTCATCTATTTTCTTTTTGTGTTCCTGTATCTGTGATTCTCGTTCGGCTATCATCCTGTTGTAAATATCAGCGTGTTCCCTGTCTGATATTCTCTCTATGATAAGCTC
>JAFWWU010000091.1 GCA_017523285.1 Ruminococcus sp. | reverse complement strand
GTAAGAGCACCATTCCTTATTATAGGTGCAACAGTTATGGCAATGACTATCGATTTAAAGCTTTCGCTTGTCTTTCTTGTGGTAACTCCTATTGTTGCATTCGTAATATACAAGGTTATGAGCAAAACTGTTCCGCTTTATAAAAAGACTCAGGCAAAGCTTGACGAAGCTGCTCTCATTACCCGTGAAAATCTCGAAGGAACTCGTGTTATCAGAGCTTTTTCACGTCAGGAAGAAGAAATTGAAGATTTCAACAAGGTCTGCGGCGACCTCACTGAAAATATGATGATATCGGGAAAAATCTCCGCAATTTTAAATCCTGTAAGCTTTATGATTATGAATCTTGCAATTGTAGCTGTATTATGTTTGGCGGAGTGAGAATAAATACGGGAAGCTTTACACAGGGCGAGCTTACTGCATTTGTAAACTATATGACACAGATTTCTCTTACACTTGTAGTTCTTGCAAATCTCATAATTATCTTTACAAAGGCATTTGCCTCAGCAAACAGAATTACGGAAGTATTTGAATGTAATTCTGCTATTGCATCAGGTGAAATTACAGAATTTGCCGAAAATGAAAATATAATCGAATTCAGAAACGTTTCATTTGCTTATAACGGTGCGGGTGGAAACTCCCTTGACAATATTTCGTTCAAGATAAAAAAAGGCAGTATGCTTGGAATTATAGGCGGTACTGGAAGCGGTAAATCGACTCTCATTAATCTTATCCCAAGATTTTACGAAGCTTCTGAAGGCGAAGTATTTATATACGGCAAAAACGTAAAAGAATACGATACGGATATGCTCAGAAAGAAAATAGGCGTTGTATCTCAGAAAACAAGTATATTCTCAGGAACTGTCCGTGAAAATATGCAGTGGGCTGATGAAAACGCAACAGATGAAGAAATCATAAAGGCACTTAAAATTGCTCAGGCATGGGAATTTGTTGACAGGTTTCCGGAAAAGCTTGACACCCATATCTCACAGGGAGGAAAAAATCTTTCGGGCGGACAAAAACAACGTCTTTCAATTGCAAGAGCATTTGTAGGAAATCCCGAAATCATAATCCTCGATGACAGCACAAGTGCACTTGACTACGCAACCGACCTTGCGTTCAGACGTTCTTTAAGCGAAAATCTCCCTGATACAACTATTATTATGGTTTCGCAGAGAGCAACCTCGCTCACATCAGCCGATATGATTATAGTTATGGATGACGGCGAAATCGCAAGCATCGGTACTCACGATGAGCTTATTGAAAAATGTCGTATTTACAATGAAATCTATAATTCACAGCTTTCACAGAAGGAGGATGATGAAGAATGATAAACACTCTTAAACGTGTAATGAGCTATGCAAAACCTTACAGACTTCACTTTTTCCTTACTGTTATATTTGCTCTTATAGGAGTAGCATTTTCATTATCAGTTCCTGTTTTCATTGGTGAAGCAGTAGACTGCGCAATCGGAAAAGACGATGTTGATTTTACAAAACTGCTCAGAATTGCCGCAATTCTCGCAGGTGCAGTTCTTATCAGTACATTATTCCAGTGGCTTATGAGCCTCAGCACAAACAAGCTTGCATTCAACACTGTAAAAGACCTTCGCTGTGATGTCTTTGCAAAGCTTGAACGAGTACCACTCAAATACATCGACGGAAATCAGAAAGGACAGCTTACAAGCCGTGTAATCAATGATATTGAAATTATTTCAGACGGTCTGCTCCAAGGCTTTGCCCAACTTTTCAGCGGTGTTATCACAATAATCGGTACAATTATTTTTATGCTTACAATCAATGTTAAAATTACATTTGTGGTAATTGCTCTTACTCCGCTTTCATTTATTGTAGCATCAAGAATTACAAAGCTTTCAAGAGATACATTTCTCAAGCAGTCAAAGCTTCGCGGTGAAATGGTAAGCCTTACAGAAGAACTTATAGGAAATCAGAAAACAGTAAAATCATTTGTATATGAAGAAAGAGCCGAAAAACGATTTGAAATTATCAATTCACAGTTCGGCAAAACAGGTGCACTTGCCACTTTCTATTCATCAATGACAAATCCTACAACACGATTTGTAAATGGTCTTATTTATGCGGCAATCGGCTGTATAGGAGCATTAGGCGCAATCGGAGCATTAAAAATAGTCGGTGTGATGTCAGTCGGCAGACTTTCAAGTTTCCTTGCATATTCAAACCAATACACAAAACCATTCAATGAAATTTCAGGAGTTATAGCAGAACTTCAGAACGCTGTTGCTTCCGCAGAAAGAGTCTTTGCCGTACTTGATGAAGAAGAAGTTTCAGATGATTCTGACAAAGAAATCCTTACAGATTGCAACGGTACTTTAAGCTTTGATAATATTTCATTTTCATACACACCACAGACAAAGCTTATTGAGAATTTCAGTCTTGACGTAAAAAACGGACAGAAAGTTGCTATTGTCGGACCTACGGGATGCGGTAAATCTACTATAATTAATCTTCTTCTCAGATTCTATGATATAAATAGCGGTAATATCATAATATCAGGAAAAAACGCATCCGATATTACCCGTGACAGCCTTAGAAGCACATTCGGTATGGTATTGCAGGAAACATGGATTTTCACAGGAACAATTGCTGAAAACATCGCATACGGAAAACCTGACGCAACAGCCGAGGAAATCGAAAATGCCGCAAAAGCGGTTTTCGCTCACAGCTTCATAAAAAGACTTCCAAAAGGCTATGACACTGTTGTCAGCGAGGACAGTGGTCTTTCACAAGGACAAAAACAGCTTATCTGTATTGCAAGAGTAATGCTTATGAATCCTCCTATGCTTATTCTTGACGAAGCTACAAGCAGTATTGACCTTCGTACAGAGCAGAAAATCCAGCTTTCATTTGAAAAGCTTATGAAAGGCAAAACAAGCTTTATTATTGCTCACAGACTTTCAACCATAAAGAATGCAGACATTATCCTTGTAATGAAAAACGGAAACATTATCGAGCAAGGCACTCACAATGAGCTTATTGAACAAAACGGATTTTATGCTAATCTTTATGTAAGCCAGTTCAATTCATAAAAATATGCCTCCTGTGATATTATCACAGGAGGCATTGCTTTATGCTTTTGAAGCAATTATTCTGTTTACCGCATCGGGAATTTCTCTTACATCATTTACAATAACATCGGCATTTTTAAGCTCATCTGCATTACCATATCCGTAAGCACAACCGATTGAGAAAATATTATTCTTTTCAGCAACCTCCATATCATGAAAGCGGTCACCGATCATAATAAAATCGCCTTCAAAATCATCCCTGAACTGTCTGAAAATTTCATATTTCGGAATAAATCCGAATTTTTCAGCAGGATAAAATACATCAAAAAGCTTATCTATTCCGAATTTCTTAGTATGTCTTTCCTGATATCTCACACGGCAATTACTCAGAAACAATAAAGTATGACCTTTTTCTTTCAGCTTCGTAAGAACTTCCTTTGCACCGCAAAAAAGCTCTGCCTCACCGCTGTCAAGACTCTCTGCCATTTCCTTGCCGATGATTCTTCTTGCATTTTCTCTGTATTCCTGTTCAAGCTCAGGCAAAAAACGCTTCCACATTTCTTCTCCGCTGTAACCGAGCCATGAACTGATTTCGTTTCTTTCGATTACTCTTTCTTCAGCCTTGCCTATCGAAACAAGATACGCATAAGCCTTTCTGAATGACGGCTCATATATTTTCATTGTGTTATGAAGAGTTCCGTCATAATCAAATATCAGATTTGCCACAATTATGCCTCAATTTCTCTGATAAGATTAACCATTTCAATTGCACCGAGTGCGCAGTCATAACCCTTATTTCCTGCCTTTGTGCCTGCACGTTCAATAGCCTGCTCGATATTTTCAGTTGTTACAATTCCGAACATTACAGGAATATCGCTGTTCATTGAAACCTGTGCAATACCCTTTGAAACCTCGTTGCACACATAATCATAATGGCTTGTACTTCCTCTGATTACTGCGCCAAGACAGATTACTGCGTCATATTTACCGCTTTTAGCCATTTTCTGTGCAATAAGAGGAATTTCAAATGCTCCCGGAACCCACGCAACATCAATTGCATTTTCGTTTACATCATGTCTTGTAAGACCGTCAATAGCACCGCCGAGAAGCTTATTTGTAATAAACTCGTTGAAACGTGAAACAACAATGCCTATTCTTAAATCCTTTGCAATCAGTTTTCCTTCGTAAGTTTTCATAAGTATAATCTCCTTTTAATAATTTACATATCTATGAGCGATATTGCTCATAATTCTCTTTTAATATCAGTATTAAGCGTTCTTCATCTTCAATTATTCTGTACTTTTCGGATACAAGATTCTTCTTATAATACAATTCAAGGATATCCTCATCATTAATAATATTATAATGATAATTTTCTTTTCGACAAGTACTTTTCAATCTGCTGAATACAATTACAGAATTTTCAGTTACATAAATATGTCTTATAAAAATCAGTTTGAACAAATACAAGAAAAGTGTAACACACCAAGTAAAAATCAATAAAATATTCCATTTTGCTTCCGATTTATCGCCCCATTCACAAGCAGTTCGATAACGTGATATTGACAATAATATCCATACAGCACTCAATATACACCAAACAATTTCGTTTTTAAAGTTAGTGACACGAAGTCTGACTATATTTTCCGTGGCTTTAACACGTTTATTGAATACAGCAAAATCGTAGAAATACAAAACAGAAAATACTGCCATAACAATAAAAACAATAATTGAAAAATTCCTCATAATAATCCCTCAAATTATTAATAATCAAGTATGTGTCCCATTCTGTCACGCTTTGTTTTAAGATAGAATAAATCATAATCAGTAGCGTCCATCTGAATAGGAACACGTTCTTTTATTTCTATACCAAAACCACTCAGTCCGTATACCTTATCAGGATTATTTGTAAGAAGTCTGAGTGTTTTACATCCTAAATCACGAAGTATCTGCGCACCGATATAGTATTCACGCATATCTCCGGGGAAACCAAGTGCTAAGTTAGCATCAAGCGTATCCATACCTTTATCCTGAAGCTCATAGGCTTTAAGCTTATTAATAAGGCCTATTCCTCTGCCCTCCTGACGCATATACAGAAGTATACCTCTGCCCTCTTTTTCAATCTGCATCATAGCATTTGCAAACTGCTGTCCGCAGTCGCACTTCAAAGAGCCGAAAGCGTCACCTGTAAGACATTCCGAATGAACTCGGCACAATACATCGTTACCGTCGCCGATATCACCCTTTACAAGTGCAACATGATGCTCTCCGTTAAGCTTGTTGATGTAGCCATACGCCCTGAACTCGCCATATTTTGTAGGAAGCTTTGTATTTGCAACCTGCTCAACAAGTATATCATGAGCCTTTCTGTATTCTTTAAGAGCCTTTATGGTAATGAATTTAAGTCCCCATTCCTGAGCTTTTTCCTGAAGCTCCTCCGCTCTCATCATAGTTCCGTCATCACGCATTATTTCACAGCATAAGCCGCATTCTTTAAGCCCTGCAAGACGCATAAGGTCAACAGTAGCTTCGGTATGACCGTCACGTTCAAGAGTACCATTTTTTCGTGCTGTCAGCGGAAACATATGTCCGGGACGTCTGAAGTCTTCGGGCTTTGAATTCTCGTCAACAACCATTCTTGCTGTATAGCCTCTTTCGGCGGCAGATATTCCTGTTGTTGTATCGATATGGTCGATTGAAACAGTAAATGCAGTGCAGTGATTATCCGTATTCTCATCAAAATCTACCATCTGAGGAAAATTAAGCTTTTTACAGATTTCTCTGCTCATAGGCATACAGATAAGTCCCTTTGCATACATTGCCATAAAATTGACGTTTTCTGTTGTTGCAAATTCTGCGGCACAGATCATATCTCCTTCATTTTCACGATTTTCATCATCTGTAACGAGAATAATTCTGCCCTGTCGAAGCTCCTCAATGGCTTCTTCTATTGTATTATACTCAAACATCAATAACCTCCGTTAAAATCCATGTTCAGCAAGAAATTCAAGTGTAATATTACTCTTCTTTCCTGTAGGTACTTTCGTCAAAATAAGCTTTTCAACATATTTTCCTACAATATCGTTTTCGAGATTTACAATATCGCCCTCTTTTTTATACGATAATATTGTTTCAGAAGCAGTATGCGGAATTATCGACACGCTGAAATTATTCTTTTCGACCTTAGCAACAGTAAGACTGATTCCGTCAATTGCTATTGAGCCTTTTTCGACAATGTACCGCATTATTTCATCCGAAGCACTTATTTTATACCATAATGCAATACCGTCTTTTTTTATTTCGGTAATTACTCCCGTTCCGTCTATATGTCCCGATACAATATGACCGCCGAATCTGCCGTTTGCCGCCATTGCTCTTTCAAGATTAACTTTATCTCCCACACTCAGATTTCCAAGTGATGAACGGCTGAGCGTTTCATTCATAACATCGGCAGTAAAAACATTATCGCCAAATTCCGTAACAGTAAGACAAACGCCGTTTACAGCAATACTATCGCCTTTATGAATATCGGAAAAAATCGCATTGCCCTTTATTTTCAGATACGACTGCGCACCTCGTTTTACATCAACAACTGTTCCGACTTCTTCAATTATTCCTGTAAACATTCTTCACCCTGCCTTCAATTAAAATATCATTTCCGAAATGCTTTATTGACGTATTTTCGAGCTGAAAAGCATCTGACGGCAATTCAACACCAATTCCTCCGACTGCATTTTTTGCACCATTGCCGCCGAAAATCTTAGGTGCGATATAAGCCTGAACCTTCTGAACGATTCCGCTTTCAAGTGCAGACCAGTTAAGCTCACTTCCGCCCTCTAAAATAATACTGTCAATACCCTCTTTGCCGAGGAGTATCATAAGCTCATTCAAGTCAACTCTGTTGTTTTTCGGCTTTGTAAGTATTATTTTACAGCCTTTGTCAGTCAGTATTCTTTGTTTATCTTTATCATCACAACAGGTTGCAATAATAGTAGGAATTTCATCTGCGGTTGAAACTATATTGCTCTCAACAGGTATTCTTAAATTTGAATCACATATAATTCTTACAGGATTTATTCCGTTTTCAATACGGCATGTAAGACTGGGATTATCAGCAATAACCGTACCGACTCCGACCATAATTCCCTTGAATTTATGTCTGTCAATATGAGTATTATGCCTTGCCTTATCACCTGTAATCCATTTTGATTCGCCTGTATAGCACGCAATTTTCCCGTCAATTGTCATTGCGTATTTCATCATAACAAACGGAGTTTTAGTTGTAATATAGTGAAAAAATATTTCATTTATAGCATCACATTCATCACGCAGTATATTTTCAAAAACTTCTATTCCGTTATCACGAAGCTGTTTTATTCCCTTACCTGCAACAAGCGGATTGGGGTCGGCAGAGCCTACAAAAACTCTCTTTATGCCTGCTTCGATAACAGCCTCTGTACACGGAGGATTTTTTCCGTAATGACAGCATGGTTCAAGCGTAACATACATATCCGCACCCTCAGGAGATTCCGTACAGTTTTTAAGTGCATTACGCTCAGCATGAAGCTGACCATAGCATTCATGATAGCCCTGCCCGATTATCCTGCCATTTTTTACAATAACAGCACCAACCATAGGATTAGGACTTACATATCCTGCTCCCTTAACCGCAAGAGATAACGCAAGCCGCATATATTCAGTATTAATTTCACTCAACTCAATATACCTCCGCAAAATAAAAAGCCATCCTGCATAAAACAGGACAGCTCAAAGAATTATCGCACATAAATCTTCTTTATCCAGACTTTACTGTCGGCTTTGGAATTTCACCAAATCAACCATAACGGCTCGTGGGCTTTACCACCGGTCAGGAATTTCACCCTGCCCTGAAGATATTAATAAATTATATAAAACATCAGCTTAACTCTGATATCGATTATAATTATAACAGACAGCACAGAATATGTCAAGATATTTATCATTAAGAAACGGTAAAAATCTTCAAATCACTTGCATTTATTTTTAAGATAGGTTATAATGTAATAGTCAAATAAAATCTTTCGGAGGATATTATGGCAGGAAAACGTAAAATTCATAAAATTTCTGATAAAAAGAAATCTGGTCCTTTTCTGAAATTCAATTTAGGTGTACTTATACTTATATTTTCACTTTCATTTATCGGCTGTTTTGTCTTATATATGGTTTCAGCCAATATGGATGATGATTATTTCAATACAAATAATAAAACAGATTACGAATATACAGATAATCTCGAATCAGAATCTGAAAACTCAGCTGCCGATGCAGCTGCTGCATCTGACAGCACAGCAGACACCTCAGTTTCAGATAGCTCTGCTACTGAAGCTCCAACAAACTGATTACTATGATTGCAAAAAAGACAATGCCGTTTTCATAACAGCATTGTCTTTAATTTTTATCCTATAAATTCCTTGATAAGTGAATTATCAGGAATAAGCTCGGCTGAAATCGGCTCAAGCTCTTTAAGATATCTGAGAGTCATTTTTCTGAGGTCAGGAAAAGCTGTTTCCTTATATGCTTTAAGCTCATCATAGATTATGCTCTTATAAACCGATGCCTCATAGTCAATAAAAGTATCGACATCATAATCAGCTCTGTATTTATGCGGCATTATGTATAGATTTTCACCTCGCTGAACACTTGTAAACATTGCAAATATGTCATCAAAGCTTCTTCCCCTGAATAATCTGTCCCTGATAAGTCTTCTCATAAGTCGTACCTGTGACGGATGAAGTATATCGCCGTTATCGGTTTTCAGTCTTGTTCTTACGCTGACATAAACACAGCTTGCTTTTTCGCCTGTACTGCCTGTAACCTCAGGGTTCAATGCGTGTATGCCCTCAATAATAATAATTTCGTCTTTTTTTCGTGTAAGAGGAATATATGAAGAATGTTCCTGTGTTACAAAATCAAAAACAGGTATATCTACTTTCTGCCCCTCAGACATAAGCTTCATCTGTTCCTGAAAAAGAGGAATATCAACACGGTATGGTGATTCAAGGTCTATATTTCCCTCTTCATCTCTCGGCACGCTTTTTTCATCTAATTTACTGTTGGTAATAAAGTAATTATCCATTGAAACTATATGCGAATTGATACCGATTTCACCGAGTGCATCTTTAATTCTGTATGCTGTTGTAGTTTTGCCTGAGCCTGACGGCCCCGAAAGAAGCACAAGAGGCTTTTCCTTGATATTATCGGCAATACTCGAAGCGACTGCTCCTACTTTTTTTGTATAATCTCTGTTTGTTTTTTCAATAAATGCGGCTGCATCATTTTTAATAGTTTTATTAAGCTGTGAAATATTAATAAATCTCATATATTGTTACAACTCCTTAAAAAATAGTGATATAATATTTTTATACTTATATTGCAATGTTTATGTTCATATTATAACATATAAATATCAAAAAATCAAGCATAAAAGTTGAATTTTTTTGTAAAAATTCACTTTAAATAATTGTGCTTGTTTTAACCTCGCTTTATCCTCAATGCCTTGACAAAAAACGCAAATTTAGGTAAAATATAAAGTGGTTTATTATGATTACGGGAGGACTGTATAATGGATAGAAAAAGACCACTCGGCAGAGAAAAAAGAGTAACATCGGGAAGTAAAGGCGTTCACAGAAGAGGCAGCGGTCTCGGAAGCGGACCTGTCGGCTCTCAGAACGGATATTCAGGAAAGAAATCAGGCAAGGTCGGCAAAAGAGCCGCAATCGGCGGAGGTATCAGTATTCCGACTCTGCTTATTATAGGCTTTGCTATATTCAATGCCATAAAAGGCGGAAATGCTCCTGCCGTTAATCCACAGAGCATTCTACCGAACAGTGGCGGCTCATCAGGCGGATATGTATCTGATGATGCAACATCAGTAAACACAAGCGTAGCGGCAGGCTCACGCTCAAAATACACAAATATTATCGGAAGCAACAACGATACCGTTACAATTATGGTATATATATGCGGTACAGACCTTGAATCAAAAAACGGCATGGCTTCATCCGATATTCAGGAAATGGCGGCGGCTTCATTCGGAGATAATGTAAATCTCATTCTGTATACAGGCGGCTGTAAAAAATGGAAGATAAGCGATATAAGCAACAAGAACAATCAGATTTATCAGGTTAAAGACGGCAAGCTTATCCGTCTTGAAGATAATCAGGGTACAGCTTCAATGACTGACCCGAATACATTAACCTCATTTATCAATTACTGTAAAACAAATTTCCCTGCAAACAGAAACGAGCTTATTTTCTGGGATCACGGCGGCGGCTCTGTAAGCGGATTCGGTTATGACGAGAAAAAAGCATCAAGCGGCTCTATGGATCTTGCCGAAATTGATCAGGCACTTACAAAAGCAAATGTAAAATTTGATTTTATCGGCTTTGACGCTTGCCTTATGGCAACAGCTGAAACAGCTTTAATGCTTGATAAGCACGCAGATTACCTCATTGCTTCGGAAGAAACGGAACCGGGTATCGGTTGGTACTACACTGATTGGCTTACATCACTCGGTAAAAACACATCTCTTTCAACTGTTGAAATCGGCAAAAAGATTGTAGATGATTTCGTTTCAACCTGTACTAAAAAGTGCAAGGGACAGAAAACAACTTTATCTGTTATCGACCTTGCGGAATTCTCAAATACAATCCCTGATAAGCTTAACTCTTTCGCACAGTCTGTAAGTACAAAGCTTACAAATAAGGACTATAAATCAGTTTCAGATGCAAGATACACAACAAGGGAATTTGCTGTAAACTCAAAAATTGACCAGGTTGACCTTGCACACCTTGCTCTTAATATGAATACAAACGAAGGAAAAGCTCTCAGCAACGCAATACAGAGTGCTGTTAAATATAACCGCACATCCTCAAATATTACAAATGCATACGGCGTTTCAATTTACTTCCCTTACCGCCGCACTTCCAATGTAGATACAGCCTGCAATACATACAATAAAATCGGTATGGATTCCGATTACAGCAAATGTATCAAGCAGTTTGCAAGTCTTGAAACAAGCGGACAGGTTGCAACAGGCGGTACATCATCTCCGCTCGGCTCTCTTATGGGAAGTCTGCTCGGAGGCTCATCAGGCTCAGGAAGCTCTGATATGATAGGACAGCTTATCGGCAGTTTCATCGGCGGCAGTTCCGACAGAACTATCGAAGGTCTTGACAGCTCAAACACTGCATATATGAATGAAAACGCACTCTCATCAGATGAAACAGCGGAATATATCTCAGCAAATTACTTTGACGCCACAAATCTTATATGGGAGAAAAATGATAAAGGCGAATACACAATGTCACTCCCTGAAACTCAGTGGCAGCTTGTTCACAGCCTTGATAAAAACCTTTTCTATGATGACGGCAAAGGCTATGTTGATATGGGGCTTGACAATGTATTCACTTTTGATGATGATGATAATCTCATCGCAGATACAGATGATACATGGGTTGCCATAAACGGTCAGCCTGTTGCATATTATCATACAGATACAACCAGATTCGAAGATGATACATATTCGATTTCAGGCTATGTTCCTGCAAAGCTTAACGATGAACGTGTAAACCTCATTCTTACTTTCGATTCTGCAAATCCATACGGATATATAGCAGGTGCAACAACTGATTATGTCGGAAACGAAACAGATACAGTTGCAAAAAGCCTGATTGAGCTTGAAATCGGTGATAAGCTTGATTTCATATGCGATTACTACACATACGACGGTAAATACAGCGATAGTTATTATCTTGGAGAACAAATGACTGTTACCGACGATATGGAAATAAGCAATGTCAGCACAGGAAACGGCGAGCTGAAAATCACTTACCGTTTCACAGATATCTATAATCAGGAATACTGGACAGAAGCAATAACAAAATAGAATTATTAAGGCAATACCGAACAGTATTTGTGCGGTATTGCCTTTTGTTTTGATATTTGAACTTTTTGCAAAAGTAATAACGCATATAATTTCTGAAAATCAATAAAATTTAACAAATTATTATTGCATTTATTATAAAAGTATGTTATAATTTACTTAATATTTCAACAATCGCAAAAATACTACTTAAAAGGTGTATGTGTTATGATAAAAAAACTGAAAAAACTACTCAATAAGAAAAATCTGAAAATAATCTGGTTTGTATATGCCGCATTCAGTCTTGCGCTTGTTTTATATCTGCTTAATTACGTTACAGGAAACAAGCTTGACAGCATCTCAGATAAATACATTCTTTCAAGTTGGGATGTTTCAATAAATGATACTTACTATCAGAATGCAAAGCTTGACTCTCTGCATTTTCAAACTGTATCCGATGGCGACTATATTGAAATGAAAACATATCTTCCCACAGAGCTTGATATTGATTCACCTGCAATATACATTCCCATTCATCAATGCGTAGTAAGGGCATATCTTGACGATGAAGAGTTCTTTGAATACGGAGCAAAACGCTATGCCGATAATCGTCCTGTCGGGAACGGCTATCAGATAATTACTCTGCCTGATAATTATTCTGATAAAGAACTAAAGGTCACATTTGAAGTAACGGAAAACAATATATTTTCAACCCTTGATAATATATGGATAAGCGACTGGAAGGATGCTTACCGATTTGTTATAATTGAAAACCGTATACCATTCCTGCTTGGCTCTTTCCTCATAGTTTTCGGAATAATTGTGGCAATACTGCTCATTTTCGTTATAACAAATACATCTTCCTATATGGATATACTTCTTCTTTCGCTTTTTTCTGTCTGTATGGGATTATGGACGATAAGCTATAATAATATTCTTGAAATATTCTCGGTACAGCTTCATACTATTGCACTCATTGAAAATGTTTCGCTTCTTATAGCACCTCTGCTTATACTTGCTTATATGAGCCTGTATATAAAACAACAAAATAACAAAGTAATAAAGAATATATATAATATTCTTGTTATTTCACAGCTTTTAATGACAATAGGAATAATCACTCTTCATGCAGTAAATATTGCACACATATATGAGATGATTACAATGCATTATATCTTTTTCATTCTGCATATCATCTTCTTCTCTTATGTACTTCATAAATCTTCAAAATATGATAAAAAGAATAAGATTGTATACAACGCAGCTATTATCTTCTTCCTTATAAGCGTAGTATATGACCTGTTTGCTTATATCTTCCACAGATATACAGGATATAGACTTCTTGATTTAACGGGAGTTTCGGCAATCGGAATTATAACATTCATTTCCGTTCTCATCCTTGATTTGTATCATGATGTTACACTCAAAAAGATGGAACAGCAGGAAAAGGAGCTTCTTATCAAACGTGCATACACTGACGACCTGACTCAGATAAACAATCGTCGCTTCTGCTCTGAATATATGGATAAGCTACAGTCGGCTAAATCTGAAAAATACACAATTATTTCTCTTGACGTAAATAATCTCAAGCAGATAAATGATACATACGGTCATTCAAAGGGCGATATTCTTATTAAAAAAGCAGCAAATCTTATATCAAGAGCATTTAATCAGACAGGTATTGTAGGAAGAATGGGCGGTGATGAATTCATAGTTATCCTGCCGATAAATGACAAACATAAAATAGATACGCTTATTATTTCATTCAAGAATATTCTTGATGAAGCAAACCTCAATACCGATGATATGCATATTTCAATTGCTTACGGATATGCCACAAGCAATGATGTAGAAGAAAACAACGTAGAAACCGTATATAAGCTTGCTGATATACGAATGTATGAGCATAAGAAAAGTATTAAGAAAAAAATGTATAAAGTCAGCTGATAAAAACGGAGCAGTATGAAAAGCACTGCTCCTGATTTTTACAATTACACATTTCCTTTTATGCGGTTGATTACGTTTTTTTCAAGTCTTGATACCTGTGCCTGTGATATACCTATTTCGTTTGCAACCTCTACCTGTGTTTTGCCTTGCAGGAAGCGCAGATAGAGAATATTTTTTTCTCTTTCTCCAAGCTCTTTTATTGCGTCACGGATTGAAAGAACATCAAGCCAGCTTTCAACATCATTTTTATCACCTATCTGGTCCATTATATAGAGCGTATCGCCCGATTCGGAATAAACAGGCTCATAGAGAGAAACAGGCTCGCTTATACTTTCAAGAGCAATAACAACATCAGCTCTTTTTGCACCGATTTCCTTTGCAATTTCGTCCATTGTCGGCTCAACTTGTTTTTCCGTCATAAGCTTTTCCTTTGCCTGTATCGCTTTATAGGCAAGGTCACGCAGAGAACGACTCACCTTGATTTGTCCGTAATCTCTGAGATAGCGTCTTAATTCTCCGCTTATCATAGGTACGCAATAGGTTGAAAAACGCACCTCTTTTGATAAATCAAAGTTGTTGATTGCTTTTATAAGTCCCACAACACCAATCTGAAACAGGTCGTCTATATCCTCTCCTCTGCCTGCATACTTCTGAATCACACTCAGAACAAGCCTGAGATTTCCGTTTATTAGTCTGTCTTTGGCGGCTTTACTGCCCGTAGTCTGATATTCCTTGAGAAGTCTGATTTTTTCCTCTTCCTTTAACACTTCAAGAGTTGAGGTGTTAATCCCTGAAATTACTACCTTATTATATGCCATAGAAACCTCCATTTCAGTATGGTTTTATTATTGG
>JAFWWU010000090.1 GCA_017523285.1 Ruminococcus sp. | reverse complement strand
TAAAAACTTTATGGAGGCACAATTGGGAGCGGCGGCTCGCCGTAAGGGGTTCGGGTTCTCCCGATTCTGTGCATGTGGATAGCCACATGCGATGCTTGCTTTTCAAAAAAACTCTTTCAAACCAGTATGTTTTTATCAGAATAGAAATGCTTTTTATCTCCGATTTTAATGCGCTCATACTCTGCAAATATCAGGCTCATTTCGCTCTCAATTGATTTAGTAGTGTAATTATACCCTGCGCAAGAATGCGTGGCACAAATCGCTTACAGTGCCGACAGGGGCAACAGGAATATTGTAGTCAAGTTTTCTCTTGTCGGCACGATTGTTTTCACGCTGTTTGGACGTTTCTCACAGGGTCAACAAAAGAAGGAGAAGACACATCGTTTTTGTCGTCACTGTCGTCACGCTTTGATAGCGTATTCATTGGCAGAAGAAAAAGGTCGGCACGTTCAACGAGTTCATTTCGTTACGCACCGACTTTTATTTTCATAAGTTTACTGTCACCCGAAGCAATTCTACCGTCACCCAAAACAGTTTTACCGGCACCCTTTTTAGAGTTACCGGCACCCGAATATAAAAAAGCGATGCACACTTTTATGTACATCGCCTTACAATTGAGAAAAATATACTCTAATATATTACCGCTGAGAAATACAAAAAACGAACTGCTTTTACAAGATTCTACATTTTTTAATAAATCAATGCGTTTAAAATTATAGAACGTTACAAGTTCAGTATGAAAAAGTACAATAGAAAAAAGAATTCTCCTATGATATAATTAAGAAAACACAATAAGAAGAATTTTTTTGCAAAAAATGTGACCTTGCATAGGTAAAAGTTGTCAGTATAAATAATGGGAGGTGTATTTGATGGATGATGAACAGATTATTCAGCTTTATAATTTGCGTATTGCACAAGCATTAACTGAAACGACAAAAAAATATGGAGCCGTTTGTTATCAAACTGCTAATAAGATTCTTAATGATACTCAAGATACAGAAGAATGTGTAAATGATGCATTAATGAAGGTGTGGAACACAATACCGCCGCAGCACCCTGAAAATCTTGCAGCTTTCCTCGTAACAATTACACGTAATCTTGCTTTTAATAAATGGAAACATAATGAAAGAATAAAACGCGGCGGAGGACAGATTACACTTATGTTAGACGAATTATCTGATTGTGTACGTGGTTATGATGATGTCGAAAAGAGCGTCGATGTAAGGGTACTTGTAAAATCTATAGAGCTTTTTCTTGATACGCTTTCTTACGATGCCAGAACTATTTTTGTACAAAGATATATAGCTATGCGTTCTATTAATGAAATTGCAAATGAATACGAAATATCAGTAAGCAAGGTGAAAATGTCTTTATTGAGAACAAGAAAACAACTTAGAAAAAAACTTAAAAAGGAGGGGTGGTTATGAAAAGTTCAGATTTATTCGATGCTTTGGGAGAAGTAAATGGAAAATATCTGATAGAAGCACAAGAACGTGCTAAAAAAGCTAAAGAAGCTTCAGAATCAAAATTAATAGTGAGTGGGGTTGAAGTTATGAACAAAAAGCATGTCTGGAGGAAAGTGACTTCGACAGCAGTAATTGCGGCGACAGTTGTTTTGATTGTTGGTACAGTATTACACATTGGAAAAAACAATGATTTTGGTAAGAATATTTTTAAAGCCGATAATAACTCTGTTATAGAATACAATAATCTTGATTTGAGCAATATTAAAATTGCTGAAAACATTCCAAAATCGGGTGAATGGAAAACTATGATATTTGAATATCACCCTTTGAACGCTGATACTATCAATATTTTGAATGCTATAGCAAAAGCTTACAACGGAGATACTATTGATGAAAATAATGTTTTCTGTAATATTTTCCAAGCTGATAATTCAGCTCCGCCAAAGGACATTGCTTTCCCTGATATAACCTCAGAAATGTATAATGACGCCGCATATATGCGATATATCGGTGATAATCTTTACATAGATACTACTATTCATGGTAAAGTCGAACTTTATAACCGCAAAAATGTAAAAAACATCCTTGGAATAGAATATGATGAGGTGTGGAGTTGGAGACCTTCATATAATGGTTCTGTAGAAAAAAACTATGAATTACAAACAGGTTCTCGCATTACAGATAGCTATAGGCTTAATGATAAACAGGTATCTGTTGATACGGCACTACTGTACGCTTTATCATACCTAAACAGCGGAAAACTTTCACCAATATGTTCTGCTGAATATGAATATTCTCCTTTATTTGTCGATGTCTATAAATTTGATGAAGAAAAGTACGGATATTATTTTACTTTCAATTTATCATACGATGGAGTACCTCTTGATTCATCTTCTGCTGTTTCTCCTGAAAGTGCACCTGTTTCTAATACTATAAAATTGCTGATGCTTTCTGAAGATTCAATTGACTGGTTATGGACTTGCCCAATGAATCAGGATGCACCTGTTTCTCAGAAGAAGGCTGAGATAAATATTGATTATGAAAGAGCCTGCGAAATAGTTTCTGAAGCTCTTAGTCAGGAACATGTTTTTAAAGTCAGCAAGGCTGAGCTGCTTTACTGCACAACAGAACTTACAGACGAAAACACACGTTGGATATATACAGGCATCAAGGCAGAGCCTATGTGGCAATTTCATATAACAAATGTAGGCGTACAAGAATATTCATCAATATGCATAGATGTTTCAGCAGTCGACGGAAGGGTATACATGAGATATGAGTAAGTCTCTTAATTATACAAAAGTATTGTGGCCGGAGCTTTTATATTCTCCTGCACTCTATATTGCGGCGTTGCTTTTCTTTTGCGTTTGTGCTTTCGGAGATTCTGCTGTGTTGGGCGATGAACGATATTCTGTACTTGAACTGCTTTCAGAACGTGAATTATATAAAAAGGCTTATGTTTCGGGGGAAATATCAGCCTATAGTCTATTTATAAATTATGATTCATCACGATGGTTTACAGTAGCGGTTTCAGTGATAACTGCATTTCCTGCTCTGAAAGTATATGAATTGAATACAAATAACCTTCGTATTACAACTCTTTCACGTATAAGCCGCAGAAATTATATAAACAGTTTGTTTTCAACTGTCTATTTCAGCGGCGTACTTATCGCGCTTATAGGGATACTTCTTTATTCAGGGATGCTGTGGACTCTTTTCCCGAAGCTAAAATCAACCAGCGGAAACTACTTTATTGAAGTTTACGGAAGTAATCATGGAGAACGTTTCTTGTACATATTAAAAAAGACAATTAACTGCTGTCTTGTTTGTGGCATTTTTCCTCTGTTGACAGTAATTTTCTCTCAGCTTGTTCACGATCGATTTCTAAGCATTACATTCCCGATGATGATGCAATATATCTTTTTGAAGCTTGATATAATCTATTCAGGATGGTTATATGCTGATGAAAATCGCTCTTCATTATTCTTTTTGAAATTAATTCAGGTGATAAATCCTGCAAATTGTATGTTTCAATACAGCTATTGGAAATTCCTGCTTGGACTCCCGTTTGCTTGTTTTGGAATACTGCTTTTATTTGAGATGCTTTTGCTATACCTACTGTTTGCAAAGTTACAAAAACTCATTATAGGAGAAAAAATATGAAAAAGAGTATACTTATTTTCAGAGCAGAAAGTTCATATCTTCTGCACAGGAGCAAAATGCTCTTACTGTTATTTTTGCTTGTAATATTTTATGAAAGTATACTTTCTCCGGTAAAAAATCTATCCTCTGACACAGGGTTAAATCTTCACTTCGGTGAGCCATTTATTCTTCTTTGCACAAGACATGCTAACATTGTTTTAATTCCAATGATGTATATAATACTTTTAAGTGAATTTCCCTGCTGCAGTACACAATATTTCCAGATGATACGAACCAGTAAAAAACAATGGTTTTTTTGTGAACTACTATTTGTGTTTGTTTCATCTTTTTTAATAGTATTCATTATTCTGGCAAGTAGTATGCTGTGTATGAAAAATCAGCTTACATATAGTAATGAATGGAGTATGTATATGACACAGATGAGAATGCTTTTTCCAGAAAATTACAATGGCAACGCGCAATTGTTTCTTGATGCTTCGACTATTGCTCACGGAAAAGCTTCTGATGTACTATTGTATACATTTTTTATGATGTGGATGTATCTTGCGATTACCGGAATCATTCTGATATATGGCACAATTATGGTCAGGAAAACGGCGGCCTTGCTATCAGTATGCTCACTTACTGTTATAGGCGGAACTGCTATATATTTTGGAGGACAACTAAAATGGTTATTTCCTCCTGCACACCTTGAATTCGGTCTCCACTTTAATTCAATTTTTTCAAAGGTCGATTTTTCTCTTGCAGGTTCAATTTTTTATATTTCAGCAATACTTATTGTACTTGTTATAATCTGCTTGAGCAGTTTGAAACGACTGAGAATAGGAGAAGAGCAATGATAAAGATTGAATATTTATCCCTTACAATAAAAGAACACGAAATACTGAAAAATATAAATCATTATTTTGAAAAAGGAAAAATACACGGGCTTATCGGTCGAAATGGAAGCGGAAAGACCATGCTTATGAAATGTATCTGTGGTTTTGTGAAGCCTACCGAGGGTGAGGTTTATGTAGACGAAAAGCAAATCGGTAAGGATTGTGACTTTCCTGAAAATGTAGGGATTATCATCGAGACTCCGGGATTTATCCCGTATTATTCAGGCTACAAGAATCTGAAACTTCTTGCAGACCTGAATAAGAAAATCGCCAAAGAGCAGGTGAAGGAGGCTATGCGTCATGTAGGGCTTGATCCTGAGCTGAAACGTCATGTCAGAAAGTATTCACTGGGTATGCGTCAGAGGTTGGGACTTGCTCAGGCGATTATGGAAAATC
>JAFWWU010000089.1 GCA_017523285.1 Ruminococcus sp. | reverse complement strand
GCTCAGCAGTATCTTTTCCATTATATAAGAAATCTTGGAAAATAACATAAATTCCACAATTTTTGTATTGCAATATTCATTTATAAATGATATGATAAAAATGGCAGGTATCACTTGCCAGATATAAAAAATCATTTCCAGAGGAGGAAAGAAAAAATGGTTAACATGAGAGGAAAATGGGCATTCATTACAGGTGCAAGCAGAGGAATAGGCTATCTCAGCGCTGTATTTATGGCACAGCAGGGCTGTAATCTTATTCTTCACAGTCGCAAAAAGGCAAATTGCGACGCAATCTTAAACGAGGTAACTGCACTCGGCGTTAAGGCTTATGTAGTTGAAGCTGAGCTTTCAGACATAAGCTCAGTTGAAAATATGCTTGCTGAAATCGATAAGCTTGGTGTTAATGTTGAAATCGTACTCAACAATGCAGGCTATCAGATCGGATACAGAACAGATTACTTCAAAACACCTGTAAACGATTACACAGAAAGTTATTTGATCAACACAGTTGCTCCTGCTGTGATTTGCTATCATTTTATGCCAAAAATGATTGAAAACGGCTTTGGTAGAATTGTAAACACAACAAGCGGTATCAGACTTGAACCTGAACAGGCAGGCTATTCGGCAAGTAAGGCTGCCCTTGATAAAATCACTATTGATTTAGGTTCTAAGATACAGGGCACTGATGTTACAATCAACCTTGCTGACCCAGGCTGGTGCAGAACTGATTTAGGCGGCCCTAACGCTCCTAATTCACCTGAAAGCACTATCCCGGGAATTCTTGTAGGTGCATTTATTGATGATAAAAAGTCAGGCAGACTTTTTGCGGCTCAGGATTTTGCAGGCAAGACTCTTGAAGAAGCGGTTGCTCTTGCAGAGCTTCAGAACAGTCCATACTAATTAAGCAATAAAGACGAACGGATTTCACTTCTCCGTTCGTTTTTTATTTGTACTTGAATTATTCTGAAAAATATGTTATAATTATTTTATATTTTTATTAAGGTAGGTATATTATGGATATTAACAGAACGCTTGCCCAGGAATTCGGCTTGCGACAGGAACAAATTGACAATACAGTTGCTTTAATCGATGACGATAAGACTATACCTTTTATCGCGCGATACAGAAAGGAGCTTACAGGCTCACTTGACGACCAGATTCTTCGTGAAATCTATGATCGCCTTTCATATCTGCGTAACCTCGAAAAAAGAAAGGAAGAGGTTTCGTCTTCAATTACCGAACAGGAAAAAATGACAGATGAAATCCGTGCCGCAATTGATAATGCTAAAACTCTTGTTGAGGTTGAGGATATTTATCGTCCGTTCAAGCCCAAAAGACGTACAAGAGCAAGCATTGCAAGAGAAAACGGTCTTGAGCCTCTTGCTGATTATATTATGGAGCAGTCAGCTTCTGCAAATCCTGAAGAAGAAAGTCTTAAGTATATAAATGAAGAAAAGAATATAAACGATTCCCAGACTGCTTTACAGGGTGCTATGGATATTATCGCTGAAAACATGTCAGATGACGCTAATATAAGAAAAAAGCTTCGTGAAGCTGTTTTCAGAAGCGGTACTATCGGCTCAAAGGCTGTTGATGAGGAAGCAGAAAGCGTATATTCAAATTATTACGATTACTCTGAGCCTGTTGGCAAAATTGTTCATCATCGTATACTTGCTCTTGACAGAGGCGAAAAGGAAAACTTCCTTAAAGTCAGTATTAATCTTGATGAAACAAGCGGAACAGGTTTCATAATCACAAAATATATCACAGCTGAGAGCCCATGTGCAGAATATATCAGAACTGCCGCTGTTGACAGCTATAAGCGTCTTATTTTCCCATCAATCGAGCGTGAAATCCGTTCTGAGCTTACTGCAAATGCGGCAGAACAGGCAATAAAGGTTTTCGCTTCAAATCTGCGTCAGCTTCTTCTCCAGCCACCGCTTAAAAACAGCATTATGCTCGGTCTTGACCCAGCATACAGAACAGGCTGTAAGATTGCGGTTGTTGACAGCACAGGAAAGGTGCTTGATACAACAGTTATTTATCCTACACCTCCGCAGAATAAAATCGAAGAAGCAAAAGCAAAGCTTCATTCACTTATAAAGAAACATAATGTAACTAATATTTCAATCGGTAACGGCACAGCTTCAAGAGAAAGTGAAGCATTTGTTGCTGAGCTTTTAAAGGAAATACCCGAAAAGGTTACATACGGTGTTGTAAGTGAGGCAGGTGCTTCTGTATATTCAGCTTCAAAGCTTGCCGCTGAGGAATTCCCTGAATTTGACGTTTCACTCAGAAGTGCTGTTTCAATTGCAAGGCGTTTACAAGACCCGCTTGCTGAACTTGTTAAAATCGAGCCTAAGGCTATCGGTGTAGGACAGTATCAGCACGATATGCCTCCTGCAAGACTTAATGAGGCACTCTCAGGCGTTGTTGAGGAATGTGTAAACTCAGTTGGTGTTGACCTTAATACAGCTTCACATTCTCTTCTTTCTTACGTTGCTGGCATCAATGCTTCTGTTGCTAAAAACATTGTTACATATCGTGAAGAAAACGGAAAATTCACAGACAGAAAAGAGCTTCTTAAAGTTCCTAAGCTCGGCAAAAAAGCCTTTGAGCAGTGTGCAGGCTTTTTAAGAGTCCGTGACGGAAAGAATCCACTTGATAATACTGCTGTTCACCCTGAAAGCTATGAAGCTGCCGCTTCACTTCTTAAAGAATGTGGATTTACTCTTGCTGATATTTCAAATGGCGGTGCTGTCGGAATTTCAGAAAAGACTGAATCTATCGGCTATGAAAAAATCAGTGAACGCCTTAATATCGGTATTCCTACATTACAGGACATCGTTAGTGAATTCAAGAAGCCCGGACGTGACCTTCGTGATGAGCTTCCGCCGCCACTTCTCAGAAGCGGAGATGTTATGGAAATCAGCGACTTAAAGCCTGGTATGGAGCTTGTAGGTACTGTAAGAAACGTTATCGACTTCGGTGCTTTTGTAGATATCGGAGTTCATGAGGATGGACTTGTACACATTTCTCAGATTACAAACAAGTTTATAAAGCATCCTCTTGACGCTATAAAGGTCGGAGAAATCGTAAAGGTAAGAGTTCTTGAAGTTGACGCTAAGCGTAAGAGAATTTCACTTACAATGCGTTCTGAAAATGAGCCGCCTGTTGAAAAAACTGCAAAGAAGAAATTCAACAAGCCTGCAAAAAAACAGAATGATGCTAAATCAATAGCTCAGTCAATCAAGAATTCAGGCTTTAAGATTAAATCAAAATAATCCTTTGGATTGGAGCTTAACTGTGAAAATAATACTTGCATCCGCATCACCGAGAAGAAAGGAACTCCTTTCACTTATAACCGATGATTTTATTGTAGAAAAATCAGACGCAGAAGAAATACTCCCCGATGATATTTCTCCGCTTGAAGCCTCTGAATATCTTGCACGTATAAAAGCTTCGGATATATCGGAAAAATTCCCCGATGATATTGTTATCGGATGTGATACAACCGTTATCATAGATAATAAAATTCTCGGCAAGCCTGCATCAGCAGAACAATGTACAGAATTTATGAAAATGCTTTCGGGACGTATTCATCAGGTTGTAACAGGCTGTACTATAATGTGCGGAGAAAAATCTGTATCATTCTCGGTTGTTACCGATGTTACATTTCTTAATCTTTCAAATGACGATATATCTTCATATATTGCAACGGGTGAGCCTTTCGACAAGGCAGGCGGATACGGAATACAGGGAAAAGGCTCACTTCTGATTGAAAAAATAAACGGCGATTACTTCAATGTTGTCGGTTTGCCTGTTTCAAGGCTTAATATTGAAATTAATAGATTTAAGGAGAGTTTAAAATGAAAACTGCTTTTACCAGCGCTGATATTCTTCTTCCAAAGAATACAGACATGAACAAATGGACTGTTGTTGCTTGTGACCAGTACACAAGTGAACCTGAATACTGGGATGAGGTTTACAAGGAAGTAGGCGATTGTCCTTCAACATTAAAACTTATACTTCCTGAGCTTTATCTTGAAGAGCCTGACGTTGCACAGCGTATTGATAAAATCCACGCTGAAATGAAAAAATACATTGCTGATGATATGTTTGATGAATACAAAGACGCTATGATTTATGTTGAACGTATTCAGAGCAACGGCATTGTCCGTGCAGGTATTATCGGTGGTATTGACCTTGAAGAATACTCATTTGAAAAGGGCAGCACATCACAGGTAAGAGCTACTGAAGCTACTGTTATTGAGCGTATTCCACCAAGAATCAAGGTAAGAGAAAATGCTCCGCTTGAACTTCCACATATTATGATTCTTATTGATGATGAGAAAAATACTGTTATTGAACCTCTTGCTGAAAATAAATCAAATATGAAGAAGCTTTATGATTTCCAGCTTATGCAAGGCGGCGGCAGTATAAGCGGTTATCTCATTGATAAGGCTGCTCAGCAGGATATTCTCAACGCACTTGAAGCTCTCGGCGATAAGGAAGCTTTCAACAAGAAATATAACCTGAGTGATACTCCTGTTCTTCTTTTTGCTATGGGTGACGGAAACCACTCACTTGCAACTGCAAAAACATTCTATGAAAACCTCAAAAAATCAAATCCTGATGTTGATTTTTCAAATCATCCTGCAAGATATGCACTTGCTGAAATTGTAAATCTTCATAGCAAGGCTCTTGAATTTGAAGCTATCCACAGAATTGTAAAGAATACAGATATTGATAAGCTTATTTCAGCTATGACTGCTGAACTTGAGCTTACAGATACTCCACAGGAGCAGTCATTTGTTTACTACTGTAACGGAGAAGAAAAAACTGTTTATATCGGCAAGACAAGCTCTAACCTTACAGTCGGCTCACTCCAGAGCTTCCTTGATTCATATCTTAAGGAAAATGGCGGAGAAATCGACTATATTCACGGTATTGATTCTGTTAAGAAGCTTGCTGACAAGCATAATGGTATCGGATTTATTCTCCCTGATATGAATAAAAATCAGCTCTTCCCTACTGTTATCAAGGACGGGGCATTACCGAGAAAAACTTTCTCAATGGGTCATGCTGCTGATAAGAGATTCTATATCGAAAGCAGATGTATTACTGAATAAAAAACTAACAGCTTCTATGAAAAAACATAGAAGCTGTTTTATTATATATTATTAACCGTAAACAAATATTTCCTTGAAAATATCGCCAAGACTTTCGCCTGTAACAGCATCAATAAATCCATTGCCGTCTACATACTCTACCATATCACCGTTTTCATCATAGATGCTTCTGTCATCACAATAGAGCCATCCCTTTGAGCCGTCTTTTCCTATGAGATATACCCAGTTTTTATCATCTGTTGCAGAAGCAATATACTCCTGTGCCGCAAATGCAACTGTTTTGCTGTTTTTGTTTGGTTCTGAATAAAGATTTATTGCTTTTGTTGTATATGATGCAGGACGTTCTGAATAAATTTTCTCATATAAAGTATCAAAATCATCTTTAAGCTCTGTTCCGTATGGATAATACATATCCTTTATTTCGATGAGCTTACCCTTAACAGTATCAAGCTTATATGTTGCACATGCAGCCCATGACTGGAAAATGTGCAGCTGCTTTTCTGCATTGACTGTTCCGTCACCATTAATTCTGAACCATTTGGACATATTATCTGGGATATCCGCCACAGCGCCGACAGAAACAAGCTTACCATTATAATAATGTAAGAAATCTGTCATATAATCAGCACTTGGACCGTATGATGATACACCGATTTCAAAATATTTATCTGTCGGGTCAATATCACAGATAAGATATTTATCGACTGCAAAAGGCATTTCATAGGTCTGATCATTTACAGTAAGTGTTGCATTATCAGTCCATTCGTCTTCCGCTACGATTGTGTATGTAATCTTTTCTTTTTTGCCATCGGAGTTGAGGTCAAATTCCACTGTTTCACCTGCTACATGGTATTCACCCTGTAGCTTATCAACAGCTGTATCATCTGTATCAGCCTTTGTAGCTTCTTCGGTAGGAGCTTCTGTTGTTGCTTCTGTTTCCTTTTCTGCTTCAGCGGCAGTTGTTTCTGCCTGACTTTCTGAGCTTTCTACTGATGAATTTTTACTTTCTGATTTTTCTTTGTCTTTTTCACAAGCCGCTAAACCTGTTACAAGTGTTAAGGCAAGTAAAAATGCTGTTATTTTTTTCATATTATTGTTTTAACCTTCCTTTAATATATTTGTCATTAAATATATGTATAAATAATATTGAAATAAAAATATTACTGCATATACCAACTAAATCATTATAACTTCTTTTGTGCAGATAGTCAATAAAACTATATAATATTTGGATAAACTGCCAATAAAAGCTGTGTTCAGGCTTTGGAATTAATAATATTCAATAATCCGACATCAAGAGATATTGTATTATATAATTGGCATTTTTGTTTAACTTCAATTGAATCAAATAAAATCTTCTGCTGTTCTAAAGTTAATATATCACTTGAAAACATTTCGAATATAGTAGCTTTATTTGAATCAAAATTATTTTTTAATTAGTTTTGTAAAATATTTTTATTTTCGGTTGATGGGTCATTATTTATAAGCTCAAGTGTTTTTTGAATTTTCTCTTCAAATTTAGAATTATAGGATTTTAAATTGCTCATTATTGTCCTCCGTTTTGTTTTTTTAGTTTCTCTTGCATTTTTCTATATTTTTCTTCGATTAAAGCTTCTAATGCTGCATTTTCCTGTTCCTCAGTAATCCCTGCTTTTCTGCGTTCTTCTCTTTCTTTCTCATATTTACAATCATTTACTTCATCTTCGCATTTTTCAAGTAAGCTCATTATCTCATACTCAAAATCGCAATCTTCCTTTATGCCTTCCCAAAACATATAAATGTTTCCGTCTTCCATTGAAATAGCCATTCTTTCAGGAACACCTTCAATAGAAGTAATTGGAAGAAAATCATCAGGAACATAATCGTCAGGCATTCCAATCATGTCAAGCTCATATATTTTCAATTCATCTATAATCGCACCATTGGAAAATTTCAGAAATTCTCTGTACGCTTCGGGCAATTTAAAGCCAAGACGACTTTCATATTCTTCTAAATCCTGTATTTCTTTTTCTGTTAAGGGTGGATTGAACTTTGCATATTTTGAATATCCGTATTCATTTTCAAGTGTTTCACATGCTTTTTTCATTCTTTCAAAGCATTCTTGTAAATCTTTTGGTTTTTCATCATTCATAAACATAACAATTATCCTTTCAGTTTGATACTATTTACTAAGCCTGAATATTATCCACATTATATCATATTTAACAAAAAGTTGCAACGATTTTCGTTTGACTTTCCCCCATATCTGTGATAAAATTATCATATAATCATTAAGAGCATCAAAGCTCTTTTCAGGAGGCTTAAATGAACAATATAAATTCTCTTAAACCCGAAAAGGTTTTCAGATTTTTCAATGAAATATCACAGATTCCACACGGTTCGGGCAATACTGCTCAGATAGCAGAATATTGTCTTGATTTTGCGGCTGAAAGAAATCTTAAAGCTGTAATGGATGAGGGCGACAATGTTATAATCTACGCTGACGGTACACAAGGTTATGAAAACAGCGAGCCTGTTATCATTCAGGGGCATATGGATATGGTTTGCGAAAAAACTCCGCAATGTACTAGGATATGGCTGTTGACGGTCTTTCACTTTCTACAGACGGAGAATGGCTTTGGGCTGAGGGAACAACTCTCGGCGGCGATGACGGAATTGCACTTGCTTATATATTCGCACTTCTCGATTCAGACGATATTCCTCACCCTCCTATTGAAGCTGTAATTACCCGTGACGAGGAAACAGGTATGTTTGGTGCTGAATTATTCAACGCCTCACTTGTAAAAGCAAAAAAAATCATCAACATTGATATGGAGGAAGAGGGCACTCTAACAGTAAGCTGTGCAGGCGGAATTACCGCACATAATACAGTTCCACTTACTGCGCCGACAGATAAATGCGAATTTTCTTATGAAATATCTGTTGACGGACTTCTCGGCGGTCATTCAGGCGTTGATATTGATAAAAAACGTCATAATGCTTTTGTACTTGTATGTGAGCTTCTTAAAAAAATCAAGGAAAATGATATCACATTCAGAATTTCCGATATACAAGGCGGCGGAAAATTCAATGTTATTCCGAAAAATGCTTCTGTTATAATCGGTACAGAAAGCGAATGTCTTTCACAGCTTAGTGAAATTATCGCTTCATTCAAGGCTGATTTTGAAAGCAAATATTCTGCTGATGAACCGAATGCAGTATTCGCTGTAAAATCTGTTGCTGATGATTTCAGTTTCTATGACCTTGATTCAACAGATAGAATTATTCGCTTCATTACAGAAGTACCTAACGGCGTACAGAATTTCAGCCCTAATATTCCTGACCTTGTTGAAACCTCGCTCAATATGGGTGCTGTTTCACTTGATAATAATAAATTATCTGCACATCTGCTTATAAGAGGCAATAACTCTGAAAGAATGCACGAGCTTATGAAAAAGCTTGAAGTATTCACAGCTGATTACAATGCTGAATGTGTATTTGATTCTGAATATCCTGCGTGGGAATATCGTGAAAACTCACCTCTCAGACAACTTGCAATCGATACATTCACAGAGCTTTACGGAAAAGCTCCGATTGTTTCAGCTATTCATGCGGGACTTGAATGCGGTATTTTCTCAAAGAAGATAGATAACGCTGATATTATTTCATTCGGCCCTGATATTCATGATATTCACACTCCTGCGGAGCGTATGAATATTGCTTCGGTTGAACGTACATGGAATTATCTCAAGGAAATTCTCAGAAAACTAAAATAAATTGTAAAGTACAGGTGTTAAAGCCTGTACTTTTTTAATGTAACAGGAATAAAACTCCATATATTTATCCATAATATAATTGAGGCAAAAAAATTCCGCCTCAAACGGAGGTTTTATTATGAGTGAAAGCAGATTTTATATTTGTGAAAAATGCGGAAATGTTGTTGGTATGATTCATGATACAGGAGTACCTATCAAATGCTGTGGTACGGATATGAAGCATCTTGCACCTGAATCATGTGATGCAAATCACGAAAAACATATTCCTGTTGTAAATTATGACGGCGAAAGAGTAAGAGTTTCTGTCGGTAATATTCTTCATCCGATGACAAAGGAGCATAATATTCCATGGATTTATCTTCAGACTGACAGAGGCGGTCAGCGTAAGTGTCTTGATCCTGAGGGTAAACCTGTTGCGACATTTTCTCTCATTGATGAGAAGCCGCTGAGTGTCTATGCTTATTGCAGTAATCATGGAATATGGAAAACTGATGTAGTATAAAAAACAGCCGACGGATTTTTTCCGTCAGCTGTTTATATCAGTCTGTATTTTTCCAATTTATGAATCTATATTGTTCAAGAAGCTTGAAAAATGTAGACAAACGTTCAAAGGTAGGCTTTGCCTCATCACCGAATCTTTCTTCAAGCGGCTCGCCCATATCGGCAAGCTTTTTTTCACCGTCAACAAGCAGCCACAAAAAGCTTCCGATTTCATCAAGATGTATATGTGATACCTTCGGCTTTTTTATAAGCTTCTGCATAATTCGGTTCATTGCACCTTTATTTTCAATGTCAATTGTTACTATGCCGTTTTCATCTGTCGTCCATTTCATGCCCTCGGGATAAACAGGGCAGCGTTCAAGAAAATTTTCATCGGGCTGTTTTTTATTTTTCATTTAAAAATCAGTCCTTTTTTGATTTCTTCCATACAGAGCTTTTAAGGATTGCAAATATAGCTATAAGCAATACTACTATTGTGCCTGCATTAGATACAGCAGCAGGTAAATTAAGGTTATCGGAAATTACAAGAGCCTTATTTACTCCCACAATCGCAAGAATTGCAAGAAGAATTCCGACAAGTCCCTCACCTGCTATCATACCTGAGCAGAAGAGGATACCATTATTAACCTTGTTTTTCTTCTCAGATTCATCGCCCTTTGCCTTATCAACGAAGAAACGGATAATACCGCCAACAAGGATACAAGCATTAAGCTGAATCGGGAGATATACACCAATTGCAAAAGGAAGAACAGGAATACCGAGAAGCTCTACAATAACTGCAATAAATGCTCCAACGAATACAAGATTCCAAGGAAGCTCTGCATTCATTACGCCTTCGATAATCATCTTCATAAGTGTTGCCTGTGGAGCTGCAAGTTCCTTTGAACCAAATCCCCATGCATCATCAAGAAGATAAAGTGTTATACCGATTGCAAGTGCTGAAGCTACTACACCTATAAGCTCAGCTATCTGCTGTTTCTTAGGTGTTGAACCGAGAATATAACCTGTTTTAAGGTCCTGTGATGTATCGCCTGAAATAGCTGCTACAATACAGATAATCGAGCCGATTGCAATTGCTGCTGACATACCTGATGCACCTGATGCACCTGTGAATTTAAGTATCAGAGTTGCAATAAGAAGTGTAGCAATTGCCATACCTGATACAGGGTTGTTACTGCTACCTACAAGGCCTACCATTCTTGATGATACAGTTGCAAAAAAGAAACCGAATACAACAATGATAATTGCACCGATAAGACTTACAGGAATTGCAGGAATAAGCCATACTGCAAGTGTAAGAACTGCAATTGAACCAAGAACAATTTTCATATTAAGCTCAGCAGATGTTCTGTCCTGAGCAATATTGCCACTGCCGCCGATACTCTTTACAGCATCTCTGAATGTCTTTACGATAAGCGGAAGTGATTTTATAAGGCTTATGATACCGCCTGCCGCAAGTGCACCTGCTCCGATATAACGGATATATGAACCCCAGATACCGCTTGCACCCTCAGCCGCATAAATCTCTCCGATTGTCTGTCCGTCAGATGGATAAATTACTGCATCCTGACCGAACATTACGATAAGAGGAATCAATACGCACCAGCTGAGTAAACTTCCTGAGAAAAGGAATGATGAAATACGGAATCCGCAAATATAACCGACACTCATTACAGCAGGATATACCTGAACACCGATTTCGCCTGCAAAATTCTTTACTCTGAATGATACTTCACCTGGAACAGCCTTTAAGCCGTCAACAATAAATTTGATTATTGCCGCAAATCCCATACCCTTGAATACAGTTGAAGCGCTTGAACCGCCGTCTTCACCTGCAAGAAGAACTTCGGCGCAAGCCTTACCTTCAGGATAAGGAAGTGTTCCGTGCTCCCTAACTATAAGGGCATTACGAAGCGGAACCATAAAGAATACACCAAGAAGACCACCGATAAGTGAAATAAGTGTAATTTCAATAATACTTGGCTTGTCCATTACGTCCTCTGACGCCCAGAGGAAAAGTGCAGGAATTGTAAAAATCGCACCTGCTGCGAGTGATTCACCTGCTGAACCGATTGTCTGAACTATATTACTTTCAAGAATTGAGTTTCTTCTTAATATAATTCTGATTACACCCATTGCAATTACTGCCGCAGGGATTGATGCTGAAACCGTCATACCTACTCGAAGTCCGAGATAAGCATTTGCCGCACCGAATACTACTGCAAGAATAACACCGATTACAATAGATGTAACTGTAAGCTCAGGCGTTACCTTTGACGCAGGAATATAAGGCTTGAATTCTGTTTTGTCTTTCATTAAAATCCTCCTTGCTTGTCCGTAAATATATTACGGATATTAATTTGTTTTATCCCTTTAAAATTTTATGGTGCGCCCGGCAGGAATCGAACCTGTGCACACGGCGTCGGAGGCCGCTGCTCTATCCGCTGAGCTACGGGCGCAAAAAATCATAAACAGAAAAAACGACAATATAATTATATCAAAAAGTCTTGAAATTTGCAAGAGGTTGTGATATAATAAAATATATTGCTTATTTTGGAGGGATATTTTTGCAGGATTATATATATGTGATTGTTGCTCAGACAGGCACAAATGTTGCAAAAGCAATAAAATTCTTTACAAGAAAGCCTTATAACCACGTTTCTCTTTCAGGCGATATAGGATTATCGGAAATGTACAGCTTCTGCCGAAACTATCCACGCACTCCGCTTCCTGCCACTTTCAATAAAGAGGTTATAGGCGAAGGTACGCTCGGACTTTACGATAATATTCCATGCGAGATTTACAGAATAAATGTAACACAGGAACAGAAGCGTGATTTTTATCGCATTATGGAGCATTTTTCAACTTTCAGAAATGCATATTCATATAATATTCTCGGACTTATAGCTATTTTCCTTAAAATCAGCTGGACAAGAAAGAATCGTTTTCTCTGCTCACAGTTTGTGGCTCATACATTCTACAAGCTGGGTCTTGAACTGAGTAAATCGCCATGCCTTTATACTCCCGATGATTTCAGATTTCTTCCTAATGCAGAGCTTATATATAAGGGCGAGCTTAATCGCTGGTATTTTGAGGAAAGCCACGTTATAAGCGAGGATTCCGAATTAATCTATCATTGATGAAAGCAGAAGGCTCGTCCATCTTGCTTCATCACATGAAAGAAGATACATTACATAATATATCTTGCTTTCAGAATGTAATTTACTTATATCTATATTATAACTTTTTTCAAGAATATCCAATTCAGCCTCCTGCGAGCTTATTTTTAAGCTTACAGGTTTTATTTTTTCAGGAGAAAGTTTATTATAGGATGTGGAATATACGTTGAGAACACCCCATATCCCCGAAGTTATCAATATATACATTATTACTGCCATTAAGGCAGTTTTTTTATTTTTCATTTTTACTCCTTAATGGTCATAAGTGCTTTGGCTATCGACTTTCCGACAAGCTCACCCGAATAATGCACCTGTTCAAGCGTGTTTCCGTGTGAGCCTATTTCAAAAAGAAGCGCTCCTGTTGACATATTCTGATTATATTTTCTGTAATCAAAGAGTATTGGTCTTGTAAGTCCGCTGTAATCGCTTTCAATCTGCTGCTGAAGCAATGATGCAAGTCGGAAATTCTGCATATAATTCGGCATATTCATTGTCCCGTCATCACAGCCTGAGATTATCATTACCTGAGCCGCCTCTTTTCCATCAATTTCAACTATCGGCTGATATGTTGCCTCTGCCGATGAAATCGCATCACGATGAACATCGAGAATTATCTTTATCGAGGGATATTGCTCAAGTATTCGTTTTATTGTTTCTCTGCTTCTGTCATACGAACCATTATATGAGGGATAATCGTGTATTGTTGTGTCGTGAATTACACCTATTCCTGCATTTTCAAGCTGCTGGGCAATTGCTCCGCCCACCATTACGATATTTTTTGTTTCATCTGTTGTACGATAATTGAATGTAGGGTCGCTGTAATCCCTGACATACGGCTCAAAGCTTTCTGTTGTATGAGTATGATATATAAGCACCTGTGGCTCATTACTGTTGAAGCTTATTTTAAACTCGGGCAATTTCTTGCTCTCATTTGATAAAGTAGCTGAAAGTACAGACGTCTGATTATTCACCTGCCCTGCTTTTTCAAGCTTGAAAAAGGTCTTGCCTGTGAATTTCCCGTATGTTGTACGCATTATAGCCGCACCCTTTGTCCATTCAGTAGGATAAGGCTTAGCCCCCGGATTATCGGATATTGTTTCATAAACGGCAAGAGCGTTATCGTCAGTTTCTTCAAGATAACCATATCCGCTGGAAACTATATAATCGGAATTAATCATATCCTCAAAATCTTCGGTGTATTCTATATTATTGTATTGTAAAATGTCAGTTGTATTCTGTTTTATAACATTTTCCTTTCCTGAAAGCATAAGCTTATCCGCCTTATCGAGATAATCCGCCGCTTTTGGTGCTGTTTTCACAAGAAATGCCGTTACTATCGGTGAACTGATGCAGAGTATAAGCTTTTTTATCATTTTTCTGCGTCTTCTTCGTCGTGCCATTTCATCACCTCATTAATATTTGCATACTGCTAAATTATATTCATTCAGTAATCAAATTATAATAACAAAATGAAATATCAATCTGCACAAAAGAGAAAAGCAAACTTTGTGCAGTATTTTTTCGTCTTTTTTGCTTTATAAAATCACTATTATATAGATATTAATTTATGGTATCACAATTTACAATAAAGGAGATGTTTTTATGAAAAAAATCAAAAAAATATTATCTGCATTAATCGCTGTTTCGCTTACGCTGTCAGCTTTCGGATGTAAGGAGAAAAAACAAAAAGAAAAAATCTCAACAGAAGCCGACCCATATACAGCAGTTCAGCTCTCAGATGTCTATTATCAGAGAAGCAAATCGGAAATCACCGATGGGCTTAATATGCTTTTTAGCTGTGAGAAATACAAGGACGGATTTTTCCTGCTTGGAAGCTCAGAAACAAAAACCCCTGCCTTTTATCTGACTGATGAAAAACTTGAAAATGTGAAAGAGCTTGAGATTCCCGATTTTTCAATCGGCGCAAGCTACTGCGTTGACGTTTCTTATGACGGGTTTATCTATACTCTTGTAAACGAGGACGATTACGGCGATTTGCCAGCCCCTGACATCTACGCTGAGGATTATGACGCTGAGCTTTATGAATCTGTCGTTGAATACAGCCTTATGCTTTACAAATATGATACTCAGGGAAATCTCGTTTCCTCAACTGACCTTGAAGAGCTTTACTCTCTTACATCAGGCGGAAAGGTTGAGGTCACATATCTTCATAGCTCGGCTGACGGACAGAACTTTATATGCAATATAGACGGCGCTGAATATTCGTTCTCCGCTGACGGTACCGTTTACGGCGAATTCAAAGAAAATGACGAACAGTTATTTACAGGTTACGGCAAAAATGCAGACGGCACGCTTATTTGTGCTGTAACCGACAGTGATAGAAAAATGGTTAATTTCTGCGAGGTTGATTTTGAAAACTGCTCTGTCAAGGAATCTGATATTGCATACAATGTAGGTGAAACCGTTCACCATATTTTTGAGGGAAGCGGTGAATATTCATTTTATTTCGTTACAAATAATTCGATTATAGGTGTAAACCAAAAAGATAATTCACTTAAAACTCTTTTCAGTGTAAAGGCGTCGAATATAGCATCTCATGAAATACAGTATGCATTTTTTGATGAAAATGAGCTGTGTACCTTAGTTGTTTCGGATTATGCCATGCTTAAAGCGGAGAAAATTACGCATACTCCAAGAACAAAAGAAGAGGTAGAAAGCATTCCTGTTCTGACAATCGGTGCACCTTATAGTGTAAGTTCTTATTCTTATATTGGACAGCTCATAGAACAGATAAATGATGAATTCGGCGATTACCGTATTGAAGTAAAGGAATACGGAGAATACTCAACCCAAGAAAATCCGGAAGGAAATTTTGATGCAATCAATCAGGATTTCATTGAGGGGATAGCTCCCGATGTTTTTATACTGGATGAATATTCTCCAATAGAAAACATGGGTGCTTTTGAAGATTTATATAATTTTATAGATAATGACCCCGAATTAAACCGTGACGCTTTTATTCCAAAGATTTTGGAGTATGCTGAAAATGACGAAAAGCTTTATTCTCTGCCTTTGGAATTTGCAATCGTTACAAATGTAGGTAAAACAAAGCATGTCGGTGAAAAAGAAAGCTGGACATACGCTGAATATATAGATACAGTTACAAGATTAAAAAATACAGTTCCGTATACTTACTCAGGTTTAATGGATTCTGATATTTATGACCGTCAATCCATTTTAAGTCATTTTGACTACTTCAAAAGCTTTTTTGATTTTGAAAGCGGCACTTGTGACTTTGATAATGAAGATTTTATAAATATTCTTGAATACTGCTATAATTCTTCCGATAATGCAGATTTGTATGAATATGAATATGAAGAACCTACCTTAGAAGAACAAATTGAAGATTATGTTAAAATATCGATGGCTTACAGAAATGACCAGGCTCTATTGCATAATTGTTATTTTTCAAGTTTTCAGAGCTATCTTGAAACAACCGCAGGCTATTTTGATAATGAAGAAATCACCTTTGTCGGTTATCCAAGCAATGACGGAACAGGAACTCAGATTCGTTTCAACGAATCACTGAGAATAAATGCAGATTCAAAAAACAAAGAGCTTGCATGGGAATTTATTAAAAGACTTATGGATTATACTTATGCTGAAAATAATATTACATTCGGAGTAACAAAAGAGTCAATGAAAAATGCCGCTGAACTTGCAAAACAGCCTCTTATACGTGATGATACCGATTATACAGGAGAATACTTCCATACAGGAGATAAATGGATAGAAATCGGTAATGTTACAGATAAGGAGATTGAGGGCGTTTATCATCTTCTTGATATTGCAAAAAAAGAAAAGATTATTCCATATGATTATATAGAAATTATTTATGAAGAAGCAGATAAATACTTCCATGATAAATGTACTGCAAAGCAAGCCGCTGAAATGATTCAGAACAGACTATCAATTTTTATTGCAGAACAGCAGTAGAGCTTTTTTATCCTCAGGCATACAATATTAATATAAAACTATCAACTCATTATACGAAAGGAAGATTGTATGCCTAAGGTATTTTTAAGTCCATCCACTCAGGAATGGAATTCTTACGTTACACAGGGAAATGAAGAACTTTATATGAATCTTATTGCTGACAGAATGGAGCCATATCTGCGTTCAAGCGGTATTCAATTTGACAGAAACGACCCTTCGAGAAATGTTACGGGTGCTATATCTGATTCAAATTCAGGAATGTATGATGTACATCTTGCGTTACACTCAAATGCTTCTCCCGAAAATCTTGCAGGTAAGCTGAGAGGTGTTGATATTTATTATTATCCTTATAATAAATACAGCGAGGCTCTTGCAACTATTATTGCAAATAATATGATGAATATTTATCCTCTGCCCGATAAATCAAGAGCATTACCCACAACAAGTCTTGGAGAGGTTACACGCACAAATGCTGTTTCTGTTCTCTGCGAGCTTGGATATCATGATAATATATATGATGAACGCTGGATTCGTGAAAATGTCAATCCTATCGCAAAAAATCTCGTTCAGTCGCTATGTGATTATTTCGGTATTCCATTTATTGAGCCTACCGCAGTTAAAATGGGAACTGTTATTACAGACGGCTCTAATCTCAATCTTAGAGCATTTCCGTCTATGGCTGGAAAAATTATAGGTGTTATCCCGAATGGTGCTGTTGTAAACGTATATGGCAGATACAATGACTGGTATGTTGTAAGCTATAATGGCAAATACGGATATGCAAGCTCTGATTTTGTTGCATTATAATTTATACAGGCGGATATAATGTCCGCCTGTTTGTTTTCATTACTTAATCCTGATTAAAAATATAATAAATAATGAAATAATGTGAAAAACATTAAAATAATGAGATTTAAAGAGATATTTTCAAAAAACTCCTTAGAAAGTCCCCGAAACACCATAAAATGTCACGAAGCGACATTTGAAGTTCATATGAACTTGTGATATAATCATAACATAGTCAGAAAGGAGCTGGTGACATGGAAAAGAAAATTCCGGGTACTTCTATTACATATACAGAACAGGCTAAAGATGCTGCATATTCTGTCATATCACCTATTATAGAAGCAACAGGCGGTATTTCTCTTTCTCAATTATCAAAAATCACAGGACTTGAAGCCTCTACAATTCAGAACTGGATAAAACGTGGCTGGGTTTCTTCAACAAAAGGCAAAAAGTATTTCGATAAGCAGGTTACACGAATACTATTAATCAATATGATGCGTGGTGTAATGAAGCTTGAGGATATTGCCAATATTATGATTTACATAAACGGTGACGTTGAGGATACTTCGGATGATATTATCCCTGATATCGCACTTTACAATCTTTTATGCAAAATCATTTTCCTCGCAGACGAAAACGATGCCTATTCAGACAAACAGCTTTCATCTATTATAGATGAATGTGTCGCTCAGTTTGCAAAGACAATCATTTCACATGAGGATAAGCTAAAAAAAGCTCTTATGGTTATGGTACTTGCTTACAGAAGCGGTTTTATCAAGAATTGTATGGAAGCAAAGCTTGCAGCTCTTTTTGAAGCTGAATAACAGACACTACAAACTGACAATCATTTATAAGGAGAATTATTTATGGCACAAGAAGTCAAATTTGAACGTATGAACAACGATGGAAGCTTTGGTAAGAAGCCGGGAACAATGATAAAATTCGCTGTTGCTGGTGTTGCCGCACTTTTCATCGCTCTTAATTCATTTACAATTATTCCAGCAGGTCATTCAGGTGTTGTTATGACTCTCGGTAAGGTTTCGGATAATGTTCTTCAGGAGGGCTTTCATCTTAAAGCACCTTTCGTACAGAATGTAGAAACCATGTCTAATAAAATTCAGGTTTACGAAACAAGCTCTTCTGCTGTTTCAAAGGACCTCCAGTCAATCAGCAGCGTTATTTCCGTAAACTATAAAATCAGCAATGAAGCAAGTGCAGAGATTTACAAGAATGTAGGTACTGATTATAAAACTGTTCTTATTATGCCAATCGTTCAGGAAGGTATGAAATCAGCTACTGCTAAATATACAGCTGAGGAGCTTATTACAAAGCGTGCGGCTGTCGGTGATGAAATCAAATCAATTCTTGATGCAAAGCTTAATGAATATGGTATCTATATTGAAAAATTCAATATCGTAAACTTTGATTTCTCACAGGAATTCAATGAAGCTATCGAAGCCAAGCAGGTTGCTGAACAAAACCTCATCAAGACAAAAACAGAACAGGAACAGGCTATCGTTATTGCAAACGCTGAGGCTGAAAAGAAAATTATCGCCGCAAATGCAGAGGCTGACGCTATAAAGACAAAGGCTCAGGCTCAGGCTGACGCTAACAAGCTTTTACAGGATTCGCTCTCTTCTATCGTACTCCAGTATGAGAAAATTCAGAAGTGGAATGGTACATTGCCTAAGGTTACAGGCGATTCCGATTTACTCATTGACGTTGGCCTTGACGATACTGCTTCTAACTAAGGTAAATCGCTATGGAAAAAAGATTTGTTCCTGCCGCTAAGGGAATAGTCGTTCACAGGGGGAGAATTCTTCTCGTAAAACGCTCACTTGATGATATAAGCGGTCCCGGCGACTGGGAATTTCCCGGCGGCAAGGTAGAATTCGGTGAAACTCCCGAAAATGCACTCAAACGTGAAATAAGCGAAGAAACAGGGCTCGATGTAAGAGTTTATGATACAGCTTATATCGGTACATATTTCCCTGATGAATCCAGACAGCTTGTAATTATTTCTTATTTCTGCACCTCGCCTACCGATTCAATCATACTCAGCAACGAACACATTGATTATAAATGGGTACTGGTGGACAAGCTTCTTGAAAATATATGTGATAATATACGTCCGATTGTTGCTGAAAATATCGAAAGAATACGATATTTCACCGAGGCAGAAAAAAATTTGCAGAGAATTTAAAAAATCCTCTGCAAATCAGATCACAGCTTATACTTTATAACCCTGATTTCTGAAACTGTCGATTACATCTCCGAGTATCTGAGCATTTGTTGACGATACTGAATGGAGAAGGAGGATTTCTCCTCCGTGAGCAGACTTCGTAAGCTTTTCATAGCCTTCTTCGGCTGTAGGCTGAGCGTCTGTTTTCCAATCGACGTAAGCATAGCTCCAGAAAAGAGTTTTGTAACCAAGCTCATGAAGCTTTTCAAGCGATTTTTCCGAATATTCACCGCAAGGGCATCTGAAATACTGCATTTCATAATCATATTCATCTATCATATACTGATGAAGCGACATTATTTCCTCTTCCGCTTCGCTGTCACTCAGCGTCGGAAGGCTTGCATGCTTCATTCCATGATTTCCGAGAATATGTCCCTCGCTTATCATTCGGTTTACAAGTTCTTTCTCCTTTTTGGCGTAATCGCCTGTTAGAAAGAATATCGCTGTTACGTTCTTTTCTTTAAGCGTATCAAGTATTTTACTTGTATATCCGTTTTCATATCCCTGGTCAAAGGTCAGAATAATACGGTTTTCATCTTCGGTTAAAGCGTAGGCATCAATTCCGCTGTACCTTGAATTGAATTGAACCGCATCAGTCGGACGATTTTTCTCATCTGCCGACACACCCTGACCGTAACCGATTTTAGCGGTATCTGCCGCTGAAACTGGAATATTTCCCGACAGCATTATTGCTGCTGTCATTGCTAAAGTCAAGGCAATCTTTTTCATTATTCTTTTTCCTTATCTTTTCCTGCGGTTTCTGCCGCAAATGTAGTATATGATAATGAGTTCTGATTATTACAGTAAAAATGAGGTGATATTTTATGAAAAATAATACAAAAAGAATTATTCTCTATACATTGATGTTTATCGTTTCTTTACTGTATTTTGTTCTGTTTGTCTTTATTTTTCAGGCTCCGAACGGAATTATCGGCTGTTTGCTTTGTATGATTTCCGTATGGTGCATTATCACAAGTATAATCAAGCTGTTTCAGTATACTACAGGAAGAAGTATTGCTGACGCAATTATAGACGCTATTATAATAGTGCTGTTCGGATAATTAAAAAGACGGCAGAATTAACTGCCGTCAATGAAATCAATATTTATTCAGATATCATCCTTGTGCGGATGCATAAACGAAAATATTGTAAATTTCAACACATTTTACTGGTTAAGGTATGAGCGTACAAGAACCTGAAGAAGCTCATCACGATCAATGTGACGGATAATGCTTCTTGCATTATTAAAGGTTGTTATGTAAGTCGGGTCTTCCGACAGAATATATCCTACTATCTGATTGATAGGATTATAGCCCTTTTGTGTAAGAGCATCATATACTAAAGTAAGGTTCTTTTTAAGTTCAGCTTCCTTATCTTCGTTCACAGAAAATGTCATTGTCTTATCAAGCATATTATACAGCCTCCCTTAGAGAATAGATTATATATTAATTATATACTATTTCATTCTGTTTTTCAAGTATATTTTTAGATTTTTTTAAAATTTCCGACAAAACATTTATGTACCCGACTTCTGTCGGGGGAAGCTATCAGCCGCAGCAGCCTGTTCTCTTTACAAATGAGTTGCAGTCTGTACATTCAGGAACTGTAGGATTTGCCTCGTGAGTTCCTACTGAAATGCAGTTTAAACTGCAGTAGTTTTCAGTTACCATATTATGCTGGCACTGGCTTACAGAACACTTGATGCTTGAATTCTTATTCTTGTTTTCCATTTTCTTTACTCCTTTTTCATAGTAATCAGTAAATTGAAAATTTCCTGTTTTGCTCTGCGGAACATATCTGAACCGTCGGAACATAACTATATTATTATTCTTTTATTAAAAATTATTCAAAAACTTTTTCAAAAGGATTACAAAATATATACAAATATTTAAAAAGCTGTATTTTAATTGACATTGCAAAAAAAACTGTGATATTATAATTAAAAGTATTATTTTTTGTTAGATTCCGTCGGATTTTGACGGTTTCATATACATTTTATTTCACATTAAATATTATTAGGAGGATTTTATTATGTCAGAAATGAATGGATACACACCTAACGGCGATTTCGTTTCAGGTGTTGAAACAGTTACTAAAAGAAAGAAAGCACCAATTATCGCAGGCGTAACTGCTGGTGTTGTTGCTCTCGGTGCAGGCGGCGGTGCTATCGCTTACAATACTTCTGATTTCGTTAAGAATCAGGTTAAGCTTGCTACCCTCTCACCTGCTGAATATTACACATGGGTTCACGAAGATACTTCTAAGGAAATAGCTAAGAAAACTTCTGAAACATACAAGCAGCTCGCTGACAGCCTTGCAGGCAAGTCAAAGAAGAATATGGCTGCTGATTATACTCTTACTTATAAGGTAAGCGATGACGCTAAGGAAATGCTCATTGATGAGATGGGTATTGACTCTTCAATGGAAGATGCTGACGTTATTATCGATGTTATCAATAACGTTAAGACAATCGCTATCGGTGCAAGCTCATCTTCAGACGGAAACAATGCTCTTGCAAATGTTTTCCTCAATTGGAACGATGAAAAGCTCGTTTCTTTCGAAACAGTTTCATGCATGGATCCTATGCAGATGTTCTACCGCATTCCTGAACTCAATGAGCAGTTCATAGGTATGGATTTATCAGAAGCTCTTGAAACTGAAATGGATTCAGAAGAAATGGAAATTTACAACACAATTATTGAAAAATCCAAGGATCTTGAATCAATCGTTTCAGCTAAAGAACTTGAAGAAATGATGACTAAGTATACTGATATCTGGTTCAAGTCTGTTGAAGAAGTTGAACTTGAAAAGAAGGAAGAAGTTAAAATCGGCGATATCAAAACAGAATATACAACTCTTACAGTTGAAATCGACGGCGGCTTCCTCTATGATGTATGCAGCAACTATGTAAAGGAAGTTTCTAAGGATAAGACAATCAAGAAGATAGTTTGCGACAGACTTGAACTCGTTGACGAAGATGAATACGAAGAAACAATGGATACGGCTGTTGAGTCTATCAAGGAATATAAGGATTCATTCAAGGAAATGGATATCAAGGGTGAAATGATCACTTACGTTGACGCTAAGGGCACAGTACGTGGCTATAAGATTGATATGGACAATGACGGTACAGAAGTAAACGGCGAATTCATTATCGGTAAGGAAAAGGATAAGGTTTGCGGTATTGCTTCACTTACAGTTGACGAAGAAGAAATCTTCAATGCAACTCTTGACGCTACTGTTGATAAGAATGACGCTTACACAGGCGAAATTGAAGTTGTTGTAGAAGATGATGAAGATAATACAGTTGCAGTAGAATTTGATAAATTCAAGGTTGAAAACAAGGAAAAAAGCTATTTAAGCGGTGATATTACACTTGTTGTTCCTGATATAGATCCTATTACTGTAAAACTCAGTTCAGACGGAAAATCACAGAAAATTGGCTATGACATTAATTTTGACGGCACAGACTTCGGCACAATCGAACTCGAATACTCAGTAAATGACGCTAAGAAGCTTGATATTCCTGATACAGATGACGCATTTATGATTGATGTAAACGATACACCTGACCTTTCAGAATACATTACAGAAGAAAAGCTTTCTGAATTTGTTGTTGATGTTTTAAAGAAAATCGGTTTAAGTGAAGAATACTGTGATCTCATTGCAGATGAACTTGCAGGCTCACTTGATGATCTCGGCTCATATGATGATTATTACGACGACGACTATAACTGGGATGATGAATACGACTACGATTACGACTGGGATGATGAAGACTTCGATTCTGACTATGATTGGGACGACGAAGACTTCGACTGGAGTGACGAGGATTACGACTTCGAATATGATTTCGATACAGAAGATTTTGAATTCAGCGAAGACTTTGACTTCTCAGACAGCGAACTTACATTTGAATAATTTATAATTAAAAAGCAGCAGATTTCTGCTGCTTTTTAAGGGGGTAAACATATATGAAAAGTAAAAAAATAATTGCTTTTATATCTGCTTTAGCTTGTTTTGTTTCTGTTACTGCATGCGAAAAAAATGTAAACAAAAAAGAAAAGCCTGCATCAAGCTCAATTTCTGATTCATCAAGCATTGCTGAAACTACTGCTGCTGAAAATAAAGAAAACAAAACAGATAAAGCAGACAGTAAGATAGATGAAAGCTCTGTTAACGATATTGAAGAAATCACAACAGAAGCTCCGACAGAAGCTATTACAGAAGAACCAACAGAAATTCCTGCTGAAAAAATCGAGAGCAAAACTCTTTCAGAAGATGAATTCTTTGAATTGCTGCCAATGAATTTCTCATTTGCAAGCGGTGTAGGCGGTTGGGAAACAAATCTCAGATTTGACGGAAGTTCCGGATTATTTGAGGGCGAATACCACGATACTGAATACGATCTTGAAAACAACGAAACCCCTGACGATGCTAATGTAATATACTATTACTGCAATTTCAAAGGAAAATTAAATCTTGTCAAGAAAATCAATGATTATGTATACGAGGTTAAATTCGATAATGTTGAAATTCTCAATGATACTGTTTTCGATGAGGAATTCTTAGAAGGCATTAGCAGAGTAGAATATACCGACTCTTACGGAGTTGACGCTAATTGCACATATCATGTTTACTTTAGCGGTATAGCTACAAAAGATGTACCCGAAGATATGATGAGCTGGATTCGTATGCCTCTTGGATGGAATGATGAAACTATCCCTGAAATTCTACCATATACCTGCATTTATAATGTAAATGATCAGCAGGCATTTATCGGTCATTAATATATGCTATAACAAAAAGCTATCGGTTTCAAATCCGATAGCTTTTTTGTATTCTTTTATTATTTAAATGTTACACTATTATTGAGTACGAGAGTACTGTAAAGGAACAGCACATCCTGATTATTGAACTTCACAAAATTTCCGAGTACGTCGGGGTGAATATATCTTATATCAATGATTGTTATTTTGCTGTAACTGTCAATGAAATACGGTGCAATACTGCTTCCGAATGAATCTCGGAAAATTATAAGCTCTCTGTCTGTTACAGCAAAAGGATTTTCGATAGTAATAAGCGATTTTGAACCTGATAAATAGATTTCATATAAATCAGGTGATTTAAGCTTTTCCATATCGTATACAGACATTTCACTATTTGTTTCATAATCGAACACTTTACAATCAGCAAATGAACTGCTTTCTACATAATAGAGTTTTTCAGGCTCCATAGGAAGTGCGGCTTGTCCGTAATATACTCCATAAAAAGGCTCACTTACTTCTATCATTGCACGATTAGGTACGAATTTTATATTCATACCCTCTGCAAGCTTTGCCGCAGTAAGATTAATTCTCTCCTGTCGCCAATGGGTATCTGTTTTGTAGTAGTCTTTTAATTCAAGAGTCGGGAATATATCAATATATGAAGCATACTGATTCTTTTCCTGCATTACCTCTACAAGCTTGTTGTAATCAAGTGCGGGATATCCGTTTTTCTCTGCAAGAAAATAATTCTTGTCGGGAATAATTGACATATAAACCTTTGCTTCCGTATCCTTTAAATACTTATCGTAAACATAGCCTATTCTTCTTGAAGCATAATCAAGTGAATCAACATTAAGCGGATAATCAAGCTTTGAAGCATAGCCATCTACTACATAAATATCATTGTTATCCTTCATCTGCATTACATTATAAAGGACAGTTGCTTTAAGTGTACGGAATCTATCTCTGAGTGGAAACTGATCAAGTGTGTAGCTTTCAAACTCTGACATAAATTCAGTATTGAGAACGGTTTCTTTGTTAAGCTTCGGAAACTGTGCAAGCTTTCTTCGCTCACTTATTGAGCTTTCTTTAGCGTCAGTTACAAGAAATACAATAAGGAAAGTAAGAATAAAGCCTGAAATAAGAACTACTGTAATAATATTTTTTACTTTTGTCAGCATACTCTTCCCTCCTTAAAACCTAAAATATAAGAACGGATTGAATGAACCGTCTACAAGAAATGCGGTTACGACTGCAAGAAGCGATACAAGCAGAAACGGCTCTGCAACATCTGTTACTATTGCACCTGCTTTGATTTCTCTTAATTTCAGAACAAGCTTCTTCGGAATCGGAGTTGCACCTATTATTCCTGTAATTATTATAACGGCATAGCTTCTTAAAAGATATACGCTTTCCTGTGTTGTAAGCGGCAGACCTTTCATAAAGAACATCTCTCCGATTACGTTAGTTGCTCTGTTCATTGTAAGCGAATCAAATATTACAAAGCTTATAATTACAAGAAGCAATACATAAATGTGATTAATTCCTTTAAGCTTTTCCGTAATTTTAAGCAGAAACAGTTTTTCAAGCATGAGAAGTATCGCAAAATATAATCCCCATATTATGAAATTCCATGCCGCACCATGCCAGAATCCTGTTGCAAGCCATACAATGAGTATGTTTATCATCCATCTTGGCTTTGAAACTCTGTTGCCGCCAAGCGGAATATAAAGATAATCTCTGAACCATGTTCCGAGTGACATGTGCCATCTTCTCCAGAATTCAGTTACACTTTTTGATATATAAGGATAATTGAAGTTTTCAGGGAAATCAAACCCGAATATTTTTCCGAGTCCTATTGCCATATCACTATAACCCGAAAAATCAAAGTATATATGAAGCGTATATGCTATTGCATAAAGCCACACGAATAATACAGATTTATCCTCAGCTGTACGATAAGCCTCTGCAAGCTCACCAAGTATATTTGCAAGCAAAACTTTTTTTGAAAGTCCGATTATAAATCTTCGTATACCCTCGGCAGATTTTGCTATGCTGTGAGTACGGTTTTTAAGCTGTACGGCAATATCTGCATAACGAACAATAGGTCCTGCAATAAGCTGCGGAAACATTGCAACATAAGCACCAAAATCTATTATATTCTTCTGTACATCAACATTTCTTCTGTAAACATCTATTGTATAGCTTAGAATCTGGAATGTATAGAAGCTTATTCCTATCGGAAGTGCTATTTTCAGAAGTCCCATTGAAAGTCCTGTCACTCTGTTGAAGTTTTCAATGAAGAAATCAGCATATTTGAAGTAACCGAGTGTTCCAAGACTTAAAACTACCGAAAGACTTATATACAGCTTTGAAAGTTTTTCTTTTTTATCCCTTTTGCTTTTATCGATGAGAAGTCCGAGAACGTATCCTTGTATAATGGATATAACCATAAGGATGAGATATTTTGGTTCGCCCCATCCATAAAAAAATAAGCTCCCAAGCAGGAGCACTGCATTTTTAGCGGGCTTGGGAGCAATAAAATATATCAATACCGTTACAGGCAGATAGAAATATAAAAAAGTTATAGCGGAAAAAAGCATCTCTGTTTCTCCATTAATAATTATGCGATGTTATCTTCTACAAGTGTTTCTGCTGAAGCGAATGATGTCTTAACTTTTCCTGCAAACACATCAACTATATCAGCTGCACCGAATGCACAGATTATATCCTTATCAAGTGCAATGATTACATACTTTTCAGGGATACCGCACATCCACTGTCTTGCAGTAATATTTGCCTTTATTTCATCAGCTATTACCTTAAGGTCTTCGCCTGCCTTTACACGATATGCACCACACGTGAATGTATTAGCGTTCATCATGTGAACAATTGAAGCTGCATCTTCGAGTTTAGCGATTGAAGCAGCAGGGAATCCGAGTGCTGAGTCAAGAGCTTCTGCGTCAGCAATGCTGTATCTGCCGGGACCTTCCATATTTGCGTTTTCTTCTGAGAAGTCACCGCCTGCAACAGGGAACTTTTCAGCTTCTTCATATGTTGCCCAGATTGTATTGAGAATTGCAAGAGGGCTGTCAGCTGATTCTTCTGTACCAGCCTGTGATGAATCTGATGCTTCGGAGTTTTCCTCAGCCTTTGAGCTTTCTTCTGCTACTGAGCTTTCCTCATCAGTCTTTGAGCTTTCTTCGCCTGCTGTGCTGTCTGATACTGATGATGAAGTATTTTCCTTTGCGCTTGATGAATCCTTATCCTTTTTATCACATGATACAAGACCTGTAATCATCATAGCTGCTAAAATTAAAGTAATTGCCTTTTTCATTTTTTGTTTCCTCCATATTTGAAATAGTACATATATTATAACATTACAGACAGTATATGTCTATTGATTATTATTACGAATATAGGGCAGAATATTCTGTTTTTTTAACAATAACAAACAATTTATCACATAATATTATTTATATTGTATTTCTGTTTTAATTATAGCTTTATGGCTTTATCACTTAAATATTGTCCAGTAGTAACATGATAAAGCAAAATCAGCATATTACTGTCTGTATTTTACAACAGATTCGGGAATATCAATCTCTGTATTGATTATTATATCATCAAGATACATATATTATCGCCGCTCTAATAAGAATTAAAATATAACACTTTATGGTTTATTATATTATATTTATCATAAGATGTCAAAGGGCGGATTATTACAATCCGCCCATAAATATTATTTAACTATATTTCTTTTGAGTGCTGTGAGGTCAAATACGTCTGTTGTTCCGTCTGAATCCACATCGCTGTTGCTGACATTGTTGGTTTTACCGATAATATACTGCTGGAGTAATACTGCATCTGCAATATCAACCTTGCCGTCATTATTGCAATCACCTTTATTATTTGATGATGCTCCGATTTCATATATCGGTGTTACTGTTACGCTTCCGTTTACAACAAAGCTTATTTCAGGATTTGTAAGCTCGCTTTCAGAAAGATTTGCTCCGCTTACTTCCCAACGATAGAATCTGCATCCCTCATCAGGCTCAGCTTTTACAGTTACCTCATAATCTGAGAAATACTTACCTGTCCATTGTTTCTGATCTTTCTTGATTTTCGCTGTATTTACTGTAATCTGACCGCCTGTTTCGTTATTTACATTAAGAGTTCCAAGCTGTCCTGTAAGGCTGAGTGCTCTCTTCATACTGTCTGAAGCATAGCTTAATCTGTTATTGAAGAATGAAGTAATTGTATCATATTCTGTTCTGAGTTTCTGTTCGCCCTTTGCATCCCCAAGACTTACAGAATAGAAACGCTTGTAGTTATCAAGAATATACTGACCATAGGTATTCTTGAATTTATCTATTATTGATTTTGTGTTTTCCTGTGAGAAGTTATTATTTGCAATATCCATAAAGCTGAGTGCAAACTGCTTTTTGAATTCGGGGTTTTTAAGGAGTGAAGCAACTGCTCTTCCGATTTCACTTGCATTGAATCCCGAGCTCATTCTGCTGAATACATCAGTAGAAACAGCTGTTTCAGTTCCGCCGTAAAGACCTGTTGAATATTCTGTATCAAACAAGAACATACGCCATTTTCCGTCTGAATATTCATTTGAAGCGTCTACTACGTTTGAACGCCATACAGCAAGGTTATTATGCGGCCAGTCACCGTTGCACCAGTAAATCTGTGCCGAGAAATAATCAATGAAGCTCTGTACATCTACTTTATTGCAGAATTCTTCATAATTTGCTGTGTTTGTCATATCAGAATTCGCACACTTGCTTATAATATTATTCCAGTCGTTAAGGTCCTGATCTGTTCCCTCTTCAAGCTCTGAATTCTTGATTATAGCAACATCTGATTTATCAATTCCATAATGAGATTTTATAAAATCATCGCTTACCTTTTCAGTAATCTGATATATACCCCAATATTCACCATCAATAAATACAAGACATTCACTTGAAGCCTGCATTGCAAAATCTCTGTCAGCTACAAGCTGCTGATTGATTGAATCTCTGAAAAATGCCGCTGAATTATCATTTCCGCCGTTTCTGATTGTGATTGAATCAAATTTATCGATTTTTTTACCATTCTTAGCTTTTGTTGCTGTTCCATCAAAGAAATCATATTCAAGAACATCCTTGCCATATTCATTTCTTGCATAGATATTAAAGCTTTTCTGAGGAGTAGATCTTGAAGCAGCACCTTTTATTCTTATTCCGACATTCTGTGAAAGTACAGACTCACCATTTTCGAAAAGCTCAAAGCTTGCTTCACGCTCCCATTCTCTGCCTTTCTGAGTATAGTTTGCTTCCATTGCCCATGGCTGAAATGCGCCGAAGCCACCGCCCCAGCCGCCGCCCCAGCCACCTGGTCCTGCAGCACCGCCTGTATTTGAATAATTATCGTCGTACACTTTTCCCTTTACATAAATTCCTTTTTCATAATCAAAAAGATTATCAGGATCAGTTACAAGAGATACTACCTTCATATCCTTGTAATATGATGTGTTTGTTGTACCGATAAAATATGTTTTTGTTATGATTCCACTTGTTCTGCCCTGAGAATCCACTGCAATAGCACGAACTATTGCCGCTTTATCAACATTTTCTGTCGGCGCTTCCACTTCGCTTGCACTGATATCAGTTCTTGCACTGTATACATTAGGATTTGATGTCATATCGTTAACAGTAATTGGTGAAACATATTTTTCTGATTCAGTTGTAGGATTGCTTCCGTCAAGTGTATAATATACTGTTGTTCCCTGCGGTGCCGAGATAGAAAGCTGGAATGAATTATTATAAAATCCGCTTTCTGCTGAAAATTCAGGTGTCTGTACTGCATTTGAGCCTTCGGGTGCTGCATTCTGATTTGACGGTGTGCCATTTAACACATAAAATTCTCCGCTTCCGTCAGGATACTGACCATAAGCTGTATCATCTGCCATAGAGCCAAATGTAACAGTATCAACTGTTGTTCCGTTCTTATCTGTGAGAATGAGAGTTTCTCCGCCTGTTGAGAGTCCGAACGGCGCGTAAGATGTATTTGTTTCTGCCGCCTTTGAATCACAGAATACAACAAGACGCTGATTTGCACCGATTGTTGTTCCTGATGCGAATGTAAACTGATATGGAGTTGCCTGCTTGTCTGTAAGTCCCCAGCCGCTTAAATCAACCGAGCTTCCTGTCGGGTTATAAAGCTCAATCCAGTCGTAGCAATTACCGTCGAGAGCGGTATATATGCTGTTTTTAGGGCATATTTCGTTGATAGTCACGTTTGATTTTGCCGCCGCATGAACCTCAGAGCCTTTAGTTATACCCATTGAATTCATTATAAGTGCAAGACTCATTATACCTGCGGCTGTTCTAAGAGCGTGTTTTTTATTCATTCCTTTTCTCTCCTTTTTTATATAGTGCCGTATCTCATGCATTATATCATCATTGTATATCATTACTCTTAAAATAATCTTAAAGATTTTATATATAATTATGAAAATAATTAAGGCAACACTGCACAAAGCCCGTATAAATACTTTGCACAAAATCTGCTTGCGGATTTTCCGTGATCTTGCACAGAAATCTCTTGACATACGATAGTATGCCTGCAAGATTTCTATACAATCTGACGAAAAATCTGACTTTGCATCTTTTGCACAAGCTCTGTGCAGTATTGCCTTAAATCACGTTTCCGTTTTTACAGAAACGTGATTTATAGTCATTTTATCAGTTTTCATCCGCCGCTGCAAACTGGCTTTCATGACGTGTAAAGAAGTCAGTTCTTGGCGGGAGGAATTTAAGCTTGTGATTCTTTTCTGTAAAGAATGAAATCGGCTCAAAAATTGTTTCCCATGACCAGATACGATCATCTACCTGTAAGTATTCCTGAAGCTTTTCAGTTCCGAATGGTGCCATAGGATGAAGAAGTATTCCTGCAATTCTTATCATATAGAAAAGATTTGAGAGAGCCTGCTGTAATTCTTCCTTGCTCTGATTTTCTTCATGAAGAGCCTTTGCCATATACTTGCTTGCATTTCTGATATAGCTGTCAAGAACATAAGTACACTGGTGGAACGCAAATTTTGACATATGACGCTCATATTCAAGAACAGCTTTCTTTGCATCCGCAAGAACCTTTTTCTCAGGCATTACATCAGGAAGTATACCATCAAGCTCTTTCTGAGTTGTATAGAACGCTGTTCTTATCATACGATTGTATACGTTTGAAAGGAGCAGACCATCCTTTACAACAGGATCTGAATCTTCAGGCTTTGCGTCAGGATTGAATGGCTTTGGCATAAAGCTTACAGAACGCTGTCCGAGACCGAGACCAAGCCAGTGCATACGGAGCTGCTCAGGAGTATAGAAATTGAGAAGATCATCAGCCATAGGCGGTTTTACATTACCTGAGCTTGAAGCCTTTTTATCAAGGAAAAGTATATGGTGATTTGCAACGATTGTCGGGAGCTGTAATTCTCCATCAGGAACATCCGCTGTCTTTTCTTGTGATGACTGCTGTGCAAGCCACATTGCAGGCTCTGCAATACCGTAGAAATAAATATTATCCTGTCCGATAAACTGGTAAACCTTTGATTCCTTACTGCACCAGTAATCCTTCCATTCTTCCTTATTATGTCCTGACTGTTCGAGATATGTCTGTGTGAATGAAATAGGTGCCCAGAGTGATTCAGGCCATACCCATACTGTGAGCTTTTCGGAATCTTCCTCAAACTGCGGCGCAGGTACACCCCATTCGATGTTACCTGTAAGGCGGAACGGAACGAGGGTTTTACCTGTACGATAGCGTATTCCATTTTCTGTGAGTACGCGGCAAGCATCATCACAGTCTGAAAGCTTTGTAAATTCTATTGTAAATGAAGGCTTTTTAGGCTCTTCAAGGTAATTATGCTCCGGCATTTTATCCTTAAGCTCAAAATATTTTTCCTCAAATTCACGCTTTATATAGATTACAGGCGGTTTAAGGAATTCTGAAATTGTTTTCCATACAACTGGTCTTACAGCCTTATCCTTCTGCATTTCAGCGACCCAGTCCTGAAGAAGTTTCTCATAATCACGAAGCTTGAAATACCAGTTGACAACAGGCTTCATTACAGGAGTTTCACCTGTGAGTGTACTTACAGGATTTATAAGATTTTCAGGCATATACTGATGTCCGAGATCACATTCATCTGCGTATCCCTTTTCGGAATTACATCCCTCAACAGGACATTTACCTACAACCTGTCTGCCGTTTAAAAATACGCCTGCCTTTTCATCAAAAAACTGCATTGTAGATATTTTATCAAGCTGACCTTTATCATATAATGACTGCAGGAATTCCAATGTATATTCTGCGTGTATTTCCTTTGAACGTCCTAAACCTGATGCTGCAAACAGGTTTGGTGAAACAGCGTATTTTTCAAGTGTTGCTTTCTGCTTTTCGTGGTTGCGTGTTACAAAATCTTCAAGTGAGCCTTCAAATTCGCCGTCGGCAACCTTTTTTCTCCAGCCCTCTGCAATAGGTGAGCCATAGCAGTCAGTTCCGCTTACGAAAATTACGTTTTCCTTGCCTATTCTGTCACGGAGAAAACGTGCATAAGTATCGGCAAACACGAGCATTCCGCCTACATGTCCGAAATGAAGTTCCTTGTTGCCGTATGGCATTCCGCCTGTTACTACTGCTCTTTTCGGAAATTCAGGACGTGGTATTTCAAATTGTTTCTGTTTTTTAGCATCGTTAGACATAATTTCAATTCCTTTCACAAGTCTTAAAACTCAACAAATATTATACCATATTAAAGAGTGAATTGCAAGCAAAATTTACATATGATATAAGCGTTACTCAACAAAACGGATTCTATAATACAATTCAGTATCATTATCGATATAATTGAATCATTTGAATAAAACAGAAATCCCGTGCAGAAAATCTATTCTGCACGGGATTAGTATAGCATTATATTCAGATTTTTGCATGAGCCGCAATTGTGTAGATTTCAGTTACAGCCTTAGCATCAAGCTCAACAAATCCACCTCTCTTGCCGTTTCCGATACCAAGCTTTTCAACAAGAACAGGAATATCCTCTTCCTTAGCACCAAGCTCTTCAAAATTAATCGGCATTCCGATATCATGTAAGAATCTTCTGAAAGCACAGATACCAGCCTTTGCAGTAACTTCTGGTTTTTCAAAATTCATAGGAATACCCCATAATCTTGTTGCCATCTGAGCAAATCTCATAACATTATGATTCATAACGTATTCCATCCATGCAGGCATAATAACTGCAAGTCCTGCACCATGAGCACAGTCATAAAGTCCGGAAAGCTCATGCTCAATTCCGTGACTGTTCCAGTCCTGACTTCTTCCGACACCGACAATATCGTTATGTGCAACAGTTCCTGCCCACATAATATTTGCTCTTGCTTCATAGTTATCAGGATTTTCGATAACTCTCGGAGTTTCTTTAATCATAGTAAGCAGAACAGCCTCGCAGAGTCTGTCTGTGATTTCAACTTCTTTTGTATTTGTAAAGTATCTTTCAAACACATGAGCCATAATATCAGTAGTACCGCAAGCAGTCTGATATGCAGGAAGAGTGCATGTAAGTGCAGGGTTGAGAATAGAAAATCTCGGTCTTAACAAATCAGAACCTACATCACGTTTAAGCATTCCCTCTTCTTTTGTTACAACAGATGCGCCTGAGCCTTCACTGCCTGCCGCCGCAATTGTAAGAACAGTACCAATAGGAAGAGCCTTTTCAACAGTCTTGCCTGTGCCGTAGAAATCCCAGAAATCTCCGTCATAAAGTGCACCGATAGCAATTCCCTTAGACGAATCTATGCAAGAACCTCCGCCAACGGAAAGAATAAAATCAACATTTTCTTTACGACAGATTTCAATACCCTCATAAATCTTAGTATCACGGGGATTAGGCTGAACACCGCCAAGTTCAACGTATTCCACGCCTGCCTTATCGAGAGAAGTTTTAACTCTGTCAAGCAGACCTGAACGGATTACAGAGCCGCCTCCATAGTGGATAAGAACCTTCTTTCCACCGTATTTTTTTACATAATCACCACATTCGTTTTCTCTTTCCTTACCGAATATAAATTCAGTAGGGCTGTAAAAATTAAAATTATCCATAATATTATACCTCTCATTCTATTTTATTATTTATGGAGAATAATATTATTATAGCATATTGTTATTATTATTTCAATACCTGTTGGAATAATTTGTTATTTTCAGCAATGAAACATATCTTGCCTTAAGAAATAAGATTAATTACAAATAAAGTAACGACATAGGGTATTCCGAGTATCCCGCTTGCGATAATATTAAAAAGATTAAGAGGCGGTATGTAATTTATGTATTCACCGAATTTATTTAGTAGAAAAAGTGCAGAAACTCCCGTAATACTCCCGATAAGAAAAGAGAGAATCTTCCTTTTTCTTTTCAGATAATAAATAATCGTAATAAGAATAATAAATGAAACACATATTTTGAATATCATTCGCTTTCACTCTTTCATAATAAAAGATAAATAAGTGCGGCAACTATTTTCATATCTGCTTTTTCCTTTATAAGCAGATATATAAGAGCAATAATAATAATTTTTTCAGCGTCAAGACCTTTTGAAGATAAAATAGCCAACGGATTATTCAGATTAAAATTATAAGAAGATGCGGAATTAAATCCAGCCGATTCCTTTATTTCGGGATTAGCTTTATTCTGATGAAAATTATTCTCTTTTGTATTATTATCTTCTTGGATTGCTCTGTCAGAGCTGACAGCCGATTTTTGATACATTTCATTTGAACGTCTTATAGCGTCCTGACGCATAGAATTAAACTGCCATTTGTTGTATGACATAATTTTCATATCCTTTCATACAGCCAAATCAGAGAAAATCCTTTAAAAGTCCGCTATCCTTCAAAATATTCCATACAGCAATAAGCTTCAGAATTTTTATTGCTTTGTCAACCTTATTCTGTCTATTTTCATTCAGATGCGGCTTTAAAGCAAGCAAAAGCTCAGTATTTTTATCGTTTTCCGAAAATGCTCCGTATAACTCTGTAAGCTTTGATATTTTACTGAAATCAAAATTTTCAAACAGATTGACTGAATTACTGTTATCGCAGTCTGTGCTTTCTGAATTTTCTGAGGCATCGGACATAAACATCTGTGCAAGCTCAGAAATCTGTTTCATACTTTCTTCGTCAGAAAGAAGCTCGCTTATTTTCGCAGACACATCGTCCATATCCGTTACCTCGCTTAATTCTATTTGTTTCCTGAGAGTTTATTGTAAAGTGCCTGAGCCTGCGGTGTACTCATAAGCTTTTCCACAAGCTTCGGATTTTTTACAGCCTGCTGAAATTTTGCGGCGTCACTCTGACTCATAGCTGAAAGAGCACTGTCGAATTTACCTGCTTCAAGCTCGCTTTTAAGCTTTTCAGGCGGCATTCCGAGCTTTTTGCTGACTACTCCGAGAAGTCCCTCGATGCTTTTTGAATCAATATTTTCTCTTTTCATAGATAGATCCTCCGTAACGTTATGTTCAGGATTTTTGCAAAAATAAAAATCCGTTTTGCCTGTATCTGTATTTGACTTTTAGTTATATATATGATATATTATTTGTATATAGAACAATGGAGATGATTTAATGCGAATTATAGTAATATCAGATACTCACGGCAATTACAGGGCTCTTGAGAAAATTGTTTCCGCACATATCAATACTGCTGATATATTCATTCATCTCGGTGACGGAAGAAGAGAAATTGACCGTATTTTAATGACATATCCCGAAATAGAAAACAGATTTATGATTATAGACGGTAACTGTGATTTAGGATCTATGAACGGAAGTCCTTTTATTATAACTCATGCTGACGGTCATAAGATATTTGCTGTTCATGGTCACAGGCAAGGAGTAAAGTATTCCCTTGACGACCTTAAAGAATGTGCAAAAGCAAATGAATGTGATATAGTCCTTTACGGACATACTCACCAGCGTTATAATTCATATCAGGACGGAATGTACATTATGAATCCCGGAAGCGCATCATGTCCAAGAGATTCATTCAGCCCGTCATATGGTATTATAGATTCCTCCGAAAAAGGAGTAGTAATGAATATAGCGGAAGTCAATACCCTGTAATTACATATTATTCAGATATATCAAAAAATGTGATAGGAGTCTAATTTATGTTCAAAATATTCAAATACGATGAAAATGATTATTTTTCCTGCAAAACCGCATTAAAAAACTGCAACAGATACTATCAGGTTGTAGGAACAGCCTATTTATTTGTCATTATTCTTACAGTATTTATGGATTTGTATTTTATGATAATGTCACCTAATCCTACATTTCTGTTTATTGATTTAATCGGTAAGGTCGCTTGTTTCTACTTCAGCTTTATGAAAGGTTTAACCGACAAAGAAAATTCGGGATGTCTTATAGGCGCAATACTTCATGGTATAACATTTTTAATATTATCTGTCGGAGGCACACTCCTTGACGAAACAGTTAAAAGTCCGGGTGATGGACTAAGCGCTTATTTTACCAATTATGTTCTCAGCTATAATACACTTTCAACAACAATGATTCCTCTGCTAATCGTAAGTATTTTTATAAATGATAATTATAATGCGCTTTCAAAGGTCAAGGGTTTCCCACAATTCAATGAGCTTATCGAACAGCATAAAGAAGAAAGCAAAATTGACAGATATAAAGAATATTATGAAGAATTAAAAGCAAAAAAAGTATCAGGACCAATGGATAATCTTGATACAGATGATGAAAATTTTCTTGAAGAAAAAGTTACAGAAAAGAATAATTTTATGGAAGAGATTGATTTAACAATAAAAAGCAACGACCTTGAAATAAAAAAATCTGTACAAGAAAAAAAATAATATACCTAATAATCGTTATATTAAACATAATATACGTAATAAAAACCAACCGCCTATGAGCAATCATAGGCGGTTTTATTACAATTTACAAAAACGATAATGCGTAGGGGCGGATAATATCCGCCCCTACTATGTGCTAATTAAAGGATTTTATAAGAAATATAACAGCTTAAATTATCTTCGTTGACCATTCCTCAATATTCCATACAGTATCAGCAACATCCATATAGAATTCAGGCTCGTGGCTTACAATAATAACTGTACCCTTATAATCGTTTATTGCCTTTTTCAGCGAATCCTTTGCGTCAACGTCAAGGTGGTTTGTAGGCTCGTCAAGAACAAGAAGATTTACTTCCTTTAGCATTATTCTGCAAATTCTTACCTTTGCATTTTCACCGCCTGAAAGCACCTTCATCTGAGATGTGATATGGTCTGTCGTGAGTCCACATTGTGCAAGAGCCGCACGAGCTTCCGCATTAGTCATTGCAGGATATTCATTCCATATAACGTCAAGAGCAGTCTGTGATGTGCTTTCCTCTTCCTGTTCAAAATATCCGTATTCAACGAACTGATCATGCTCAACCGTACCCGAAATAGGTGGAATTATTTTCAGAAGCGTTTTCAGAAGTGTGGATTTTCCTATGCCGTTTACACCTCTTATTGCGATTTTCTGTCCGTTTTCCACCTGAATTGAAACAGGCTTTGTAAGCGGCTCATCATATCCGAGAACCATATCCTTGCAGTCAATGACAACTCTGCCCGGAGTTCTTGCCTTTCTGAATGAGAAAACAGGCTTCGGCTTTTCACGCATAAGCGTAATCTTATCCATTTTATCAAGCTTTTTCTGACGTGATTTCGCCATATTTGTAGTTGCAACTCTTGCCTTGTTTCTTGCAATAAAATCTTCAAGGTCTGCAATTTCTTTCTGCTGTTTTTCGTATGCCTGTTCAATCTGACGCTTTTTCAGCTCATACATTCTTACAAAGTTATCATAATCGCCCGTATAACGTGTCATAACCGCATTTTCAACGTGATATACGACATTTATAACGCTGTTCATAAACGGAATATCATGCGATACAAGAATAAATGCGTTTTCATAATTCTGAAGGAAATTTGTAAGCCATGCAATGTGGTTTTCATCAAGGAAGTTTGTAGGCTCGTCAAGAATAAGTATCATCGGATTTTCAAGAAGCACCTTTGCAAGAAGAACTTTTGCACGCTGTCCGCCCGATAATTCGGTAACCTCTCTGTCAAGACCGATTTCGTTAAGTCCAAGACCGTTTGCATATTCCGAAATTTTAGAATCTATCGTATAATATCCACTGTAATCAAGAATACTCTGTATCTCCCCTACTTCCTCCATAAGGTCGTTCATTTCTTCCTCAGAGCAGTCTGACATTTTATCGTAAAGCTGTATCATTTCATTTTCAAGCTCAGAAAGGTGAACAAAAGCTTCTCTCAGAACATCACGGATAGTCTTTCCCTTTTCAAGTGTGCTGTACTGGTCGAGATAACCCGTTGTGATATGACGACACCATTCAACTGTACCCTCGTCAGGCATGAGTTTTCCTGTAATTATATTAAGAAATGTGGATTTTCCCTCTCCGTTTGCACCTACAAGACCAACATGCTCTCCGCTTAATAATCTGAATGAAACATCGTTCATTATCTGTCTTGCGCCGAATCCGTGCGTAACATGCTCAACATTCAATATACTCATAAATAAATCTCCGTTAATAATCATAATGTCTGATTGAAATGTATCAACCGCAACAGGAATTATTATAACATTTTTATCACGAAAATGCAATGTTATATTTGACAAAATCAGCATTGAATGATATAATTTCTGTAAATATGTATCATAATGAAAGGTAAAAACTCTTATGAAAATAATCACTGTAATCGAAGATACCTGCAGAAGCAACTGCGAATGTATTGCAGAGCATGGACTATCTATATGGATTGAAACAGAAAAGCACAGACTTCTCCTTGATACAGGAGCTTCAGATGCATTTATCAAAAACTCTGATATTCTCGGAATTGACCTCAAAACAGCTGACACTGTGATTTTAAGTCACGGTCATTACGACCATTCGGGAGGGATTATTCCTTTCTCAAAAATAAACAGAACTGCCGATATATTTATGCGTGATAACGCTCTCGCTCCACATTACAGCGGTGAACGCAATATCGGCTCTGATACAGCTATTGCCGATTTACCGAATATCCGATACATAAGCGGAGATTATAAAATTGACGATGAGCTTTTTCTTTTCGGTAATATAAAAGGACGCAGATTCTATCCGACGGGAAATGACAATCTTTTAATGGATACGGAAAACGGCAAAGCTCCCGACGATTTTTCACACGAGCAATGTCTTGTTATTACTCAGAATGGCAAAAAAATACTGCTTTCGGGCTGTGCTCATAATGGTATGCTCAATATCCTTGACAGATATCGTGAAATTTTTTCATCACTCCCTGATTATGTTATAAGCGGATTTCATCTCACAAAGAAATACGGAGATTACACTCAGAGCGACCTTGATACAATAGCTCTGACAGCAAAAGAGCTTGCAGGAATGGATACCGTTTTCTATACGGGGCATTGCACAGGCTCGGTTGCCTATGATATTATGAAAAGAATTATGCAGGATAAGCTTAATCCTATTCATAGCGGTGATGAGGTTGTTCTCAATTGAATGTATATAAATAACCGCCTGCGGCTGCACAGGCGGTTTGAATTATTTATTGCTGTTTTACATATGTTCGTTTTTTATATGTTATATCCCCGTTTTCTTCAAACGTGATTGAACCACCTTTTAAACCACTTTTTTCATATCGGATCATAAGCTGTAATTTGCCATCATCTTCAACTATAAAATATTGACAAGGATTTGCGGTAAGATGAATATGATTGAGCATTGATGGCACATAATGCGGAAAACTACTGTTATCAGATTTATAATTCTCAAGCTCAAACATTAATTTTCCATTATCATATACTGTAATAACTTGTTTTACACCGCTTGATTCTGTATATTCATAAACACCTGTCGGGATTTTCTTGCCAGTATCCTTAGAAGTGTTATCAGGTTCAGACTCTGTAATTTCAACAGGCTCATATTTTTTCCATGACTTTACAACCCAGTTCCGAGATACAGAAAACGGCCACATATCCAAGGTATCAAGTGCTGTACCAACCTGACTAAGCATAATATCATAGTTTTCTTCTTGTAAATTTTTCGGATATAACATAAACTCAGTAAAACAATATTTACCACATCCGATACGTCTTCCATACAGCTTTACAACTGTCGGAACACTATTGTCGGGTAAAATCAAAGGAATAATCATAGTTATATCTTCAACGCCATCATAATCCTCATGAATAATCTCAGTTTTTTCAAAATCACATTTTACACTTGAAAGAGCATTTCTTTCTTCTACAAGTTCATCATAGGTCATATCTTCTTTAGCTGTTCCATTACGGCTTTGCAGGGTATAATACATAGAACGATACATTTGTCTTGATAAACTATTTATTTGTTGACCTTGAGCAGCATTGATAAAATCACTGTCATCAAGCCCTAAAAACAATCTGTCAGCTTCATAAAAGCTATGAGTGCGTCCGTAAATCTGATATACCGCAACAGGCAGAATTATAATCAGAAGCAAAACAATAACAGCAATGAGAGTTTTTACTCTGCGTTTAATTTTTTTAAACGGCTTTTTTGATTTGATATTGCTCTGCATATCAATTTCAAGCAATGGCTGCTGATAGCTTTCAAATGCTTTTTTACATTTTTCACAGCTTTCAAGATGCTCATTGAGAAGCCTGCGGCTTTCTTCACTACATGTATCATCGAGATACGGAACAAATAAATCCTGAATTACATCACATGAATTTTTCATTTTAAATCCTCCTTGTTTATAGCGTCTAAAATCTGATTTTTGGCTCGGTAGAATGTAACCTTTGCCCAGCTTTCCGTTTTTTTGAATAATTCCGCAATTTCTTTAAACGGAAGCTCGCCGAATACCCGAAGCGTGAAAACCTCTTTGTACGGCTCTTGCATATTATGAAGTATACGATGAATCTGCCTTACGTTTTCACGGTCAACAAAGCAATCCGAGAGATTATCCTCTGCCTTTTCAGATTGAATATTATCGTCAAGCTCGGCAGGATATTTCCATGGAGAACGCATTGCACTGTAATAGCAGTTTTTTGCAATAACAATCAGCCACGCCTTTATAGATGTTTCTCCACGAAAAGTATCAATTTTACGGATTGCGTGCAAAAATGTTTCCTGCGTCAGCTCTTCAGCTTCATTTTCGTTTCCCGTTAATTTCAGGAGATAACGAAAGACATCATTTACATAAAGCTCATATATTTCGTTTAAGTCGTTCAAGTTTTCACTTCCCTTCTGTTTAATTGACGCACAAGAAGTTAAAAGGTTACAGATTTTTTGGAAATATTTTTCATGATAATAAAAAAGCCACGCTGATGCGTGGTTTCAGAAATAAAAGTTCCTTAAAAACAAAAAATGGTGAGACATGAGGGATTTGAACCCTCGACCCTACGCTTAAAAGGCGTATGCTCTGCCAACTGAGCTAATGTCTCACAACATAAATAATTATATCAGATAAGCGAAAAAAAGTCAAGCACCAAAATTAAAATTGTGAATATTAATGTAAAATATCACCAGTAAAATATTTTTTTATGCTATCAGACGAATTTATATAAATCATTTCAATTCTTATTGACTTTTCATTTTGTATGTGGTAAAATATTAATGTTGTAAAACAGTGCGTTGATAGCTCAGCTGGATAGAGTGACTGGCTACGAACCAGTAGGTCGGGGGTTCGAGTCCCTCTCAGCGCACCATCTATATGTGACGAAAAAGATCACACGCCAAAAAAGCCCGATTATTCGGGCTTTTTTGCGTATCTGGCGTCGAAAATTTTTAGTGTAAAACCGTAGATGACATTTTGCCTTTTCAGCCTCAAAAGAGGATTTGAACGGGCGTTTTTTCATTTTCAAGAGAACTCGGAGCAGATCTGGAGAGAAATTCCGAATTCTGCTCGTTTTAGTGCAAAATATCTTTCACAAAGTTTCTGGCGGTTTCTTGGTTCTTATGCCGAATTGATTGGGAGTCACTACTCTCGATTGGTTCGGCATTTTTTGTTTCCGACTATACTATTAAAAAGAAAGCGAGATGATGCCCATGAAGAAAATCACATTCAATGCTCTTCTCAATCACAAGGCTCATAACTATAAGCCGATGCAGATTGAAGTGGAGAAAGTCATTCCCCTCTACGGTAAGAGGTTCGAGCAGATGAAGAATCATCCCCTTGAGGACGTTTCCGAAATCATTGAAAACAGAGATCTGATGTGCTAAACTATTCTTTTGGTTTGCCATATATTTGCCTCACCTTTCTTACAATAGACCTGAACAATCTTATTGTACCAGAAAGGTGAACTTTTTGTAGCATAGCTTTTGTTACCCACCCGCATAGCGGGTGGTTTTCTGTTTCGCTTCGCTCAACTGCCTTAAGGCATTAATGCAAAGAGCAGTATCGCAATTAAGCGATACTGCTCTGTTTGTTTTTACATTAGCCACCGATTGTCTAAAACCATTTGAGTTGAAAACTTCTCTATGGCTACCGACCTTTAATGCACGGGGTGGTTGATTTTTTATAAAAGAGGGATAATATCATCAAGAATAGCAGAATAATGTTCATCTGTTATTCCGAAATCCTTTGATTTATACGTCCATGCGGCTCTGCCGATATTGTATTCATTGAATACACCTGAAATATCCTTGAACCATCTTAATGCCGAATCATCAAGCGCTCTGTCAATAACTCCGTATTCTCCGCAATAAAGAGGAACATTTCTTTCTGTAGCAACTCTTATTGCGTCAGCAAATGAAGTCCTGAAAAAGTCAGCATCAATATTCGGAACCTTAACCGCTTCAAGAAAATCTGAGTTATTCTTAGGAAGATATTTATACGATGCTTTGAGGTACTCGTCATAAGAGCAAGGATACTCAATCTTGAAATCCTCAGACATTGTATCAATCCAATATGCGCTCTGATGTGTGAAAATAAGCGGCTCATAGAAATGGAATGTATACACAATATTTTCATCATACGGCATAGAAAGTTTATGCACCCATAAAGCACTGTTATTCTGAACGCCGCCGATTATTATTTTTGTATCAGGTGCATATTCTCTGATGCATTTTACAGTTTTTTCTGCAATTTCGTTCCATTTGTCTGCAACTTCAATTTCAACAACCTCGTTAAGCAGTTCAAATGCTATAAAATCGTATTTACTGTATCTTTTAGCTATATCAATCCAGAGAGAGTAAAATCTTTCCTGGAGCTCAGAGTTTTCAAAGAATGTATTAACATTTTCATCAAATGAAAAACCAGCTGTTTTATGAAGGTCAAGAATTAAATTAAGATTATACTTTTCACACCATTTTATACAATTATCAATATATGTGTAGTTTTCTTCCAATATATTATCATTATCATCTCTCAGAAGCTGATAATCGAAAGGAAGCCTGATATGGTCAAGCTTCCAGCCTGCAATTCTTTCAATATCAGATTCTGAAATAAAACTATTATAATGTTCTGTTGTATACTCGCACTGTGAGAGCCAGCCGCCGAGATTTATGCCTCTTTTATATCCATTGAATTGTTTCATATTATCAACTCCTTTTTCACATTATAACACGATCTGACACTATTGTATAGCTATTTTTTTGTAATTTTGATAATATTTTGTTGTATGGATACAAACATAACAAAAAACCGCACCGAATTGAAATTGCGGCACGGTTATACTTCTTATTCTGTTTCTTCTTCCGGAGGAACTGCCGGTGCTTCCGTCTGCTTCGGTGGAGCTGCGGTTGGCGCTTCTGTTGGTGCCTGTGTTACAGGTTTTGTTTCAGACTTTGCAGTTGTAGTTCCGACTACACTCTGAGTTGTTCCGTTTACGTCAGTAGTCTGTGCAGGCTCATCAGTTGTAACTCCTGTTGTTTCCTGCGGCTCATCGGGATTATCGGTTGTAGGCTCTGTTGTAGGCTCAGGGTTGATTGTTGTAACTGTTGTAAAGTCATTTTGTCCCGGAGTACCTGTTCTTATTCCTTCACCCGAATATATGTAGCTGTAAAATGTTCCGCTATTTGTATATGTTGCCATATTTTCAGAGAATACATAATCATCAAGCTGTACAGCAGTTGTTCCCTTGATTTCTGAGTCATTATTATTTTCTGCGGTAGTTATAAGAGGAACTGCACCTTCATTATTATCGTTGTTATTGTTATCATTATTACTGTCTGAGATTGCGCCGCCTCTGCCAAGACCGCTGATTAATCTTTCAGACGGAGTTATCGGAAATAATACAAATATGAGCAATATGAGTATTGTCAGAAGCAGAAAGCTTCCGCATGAAACAAGCGTAATTTTGGTTGATCTGTTAAGACCTGAATAGAACTTTCTTATGCTTTCCATAAAGTTTCCTTTCATTCCGAAAAATGTTTATTATTCTTCTAATCCATATTATATTTTATTACATTATTCTGTAATTGTCAAGTGGTGTCTTCTTAAATATCATCATTTTTCATTTTATCCTGTCGTAAAAAAGTTCATAAAGACTTTTTCCTTGATCCTGCGGATTTATATCAACATCTCTTGCGCTCTCTTTCCATGCTGAATCACTCGGAATAAGCGGATATGCAAGATTATGCTGCTGCCATTCATAAGCCATATCCTCAGCTGTGCGATACCCTGAATAATCAGCATTATGAATAGGATGAACATTTTTCAGAGCTTCACATATTATCTCAATGTCGTCTGTATCTGTAATCTTGTATGAATTAATTATCTTCCATTTATCATTAGTATATAAAGCTTTGTAATCTTCGCCGTTATATGTGAAAAGATAGTTTTTTCCGTTGCCGTCAGTATCCCGCAGAGAGATATCCTCAGGAGATTTAAGCGCAGACGGTTTTACAGTATCGTATTCCCATGTGATAATACCGCCGAATTCATAAATATTCGTGTAACCCATATCAGCAAGCTTCTGAGCCGCCTGTTTGCTTCTGTTACCGCTTCGGCAATAAATGAGTATCTTCTGATTAAGGTCGTCAAGTTCAGCTGGTCTTGTATCGATTATGCTTTCATTTGGAATAAGCACAGCATTCGGAATATGCTCTGTATCATATTCATCCTGTCTGCGTACATCAAGAATAATAATATCCTTTTCTGTATCAATCATTCGCTTTGCTTCCTGCTGAGTAATGATTTTATAATCCTGTTTTACCGCATAGACTGATGAAGAAGTTTCAGAGCTTTCTTCCATTTCTCTACAGCCGTATGCCGAAAACATAAGCGAAAATATCATTAATGCAAGCAATATATATTTCATAAATTCACCACCTAAAATATATACAATAAGGGCGGAAATATCCGCCCTTAAAAAGTTTCATATCAGAAATACATATAGAGCTGACACTTCATCATTCCGTTATAGAGCTTTCTGCGTTTTTTCGCATTTTTTCCGAAAAAGCTCTGGAATTCTTCATGCGGTGAAATTATATAGCTTGAATTCCCTCCGCCTGTCATAAGCACCTTGCCCATTTTACGATATATTTCTTCAGCTTCACGAAGCTCTAACATTCTTTCGCCATACGGTGGATTGCATATTACTATTGAGCCCTGTGGCTGTCTGAACTTCGTTATGTCTGCCTGTTCAATTTTAATTCTTGATTTTATTCCTGCTTTTTTAGAGTTATCAAGTGTAAGAGCAACTGCCGCATCATCTATATCAAAGCCTATTCCTTCGAATTTAGCTTCACGGTCTACAAGGTCGATTGCTCTTGTTCTCTCGTCACGCCATATCTGCTCATTAAAGCACTCCCACTTTTCAGCCGCAAAACGTCTGTTGATACCGGGAGCGATTTTTAACGCCTTCAAAGCCGATTCTATAAGGATTGTTCCGCTTCCGCAGAATGGATCACATACGATAGAATCAGAACGTACTCTTGCAAGATCAATTATTCCTGCGGCAAGTGTTTCCTTTATCGGAGCATCATTTGAATTGCGGCGATAACCTCTCTTGTGAAGTCCGATACCGCTTGTATCAAGGTAAATATTCACCTTATTTTTCAGTATACTGAACTGAATCTGTATTACAGCGGCACTCTCATCAAACCAGCTTACGCCATACTTTGATTTCAAACGCTCTACAACAGCCTTTTTGATAATCGACTGACAATCAGGAACACTATGCAAATCAGAATTAAGTGAATACCCCTTTACAGGGAATGCATTCTTCTCACCGATAAACTGCTCAAATTCAATTGCCTTTACGCCCTGAAACAAATCTTCAAAGCTGTGTGCTTCAAATTCGGCAAGCTCAATCAGAACCCTCTCTGCCGTTGAAAGACAGAGATTGGCTCTTGCAATTGTATTCATATCACCGCTGAATGTGATTTTTCCATCGGTTACATTTAAATCTGTACCGCCGATTTTATTGATTTCATATTTCAATACACTTTCAAGTCCGAAATGACACGGACAGCATATTCTGTAATTATTATTCAAGATTTTCTCCTTATGCGGCAGGAGCTGCAGGAGCCTCTCCTCCGCCGCCGTTATTTTCAGCAGGTGGTGGCGATACAGGCTGCTGTGGCTGCTGAGCTTCTCCGCCGCCGCCTTCGTTATTGTTGCCTCCTTCGCCGCCAGGATTTTCACCCTCTGCTCCTTCTTCACCCTCAGGTGGTGCTACAACGTGTCCGCCTGTACATACAGGACAATTCGAAGCCTTCCAGTAGCCTACTATGCCCTTAGGACATGATGAACTTGCCATTTTGCCTGAGGCTGTACACATAGCGCCTGAAATAACATTCGGATCAGGAGTGAATTTAGATTGTGTATTATGAGTTTCAATATATTCACCGATTATCTTCTTCCATACCTGACCTGAGTTGATTGAACTCGGAAGCTTACCCGGCTTTCTGTAACCAATAAGCACACCACTTACGAAATCAGGTGTAAGACCTACGAATGTAAGCTCACGCCAGTCGTTTGTAGTACCTGTTTTACCTGCTAATTCAATATTTTTAAGCTTAGCCTTAGTACCTGTACCGTTATCTACAACGTTTTTGAGAAGTCTGTTCATAACCCATGCTGTCTGACTGTCAACAGCTTCATGCGGATCACCATTATTCTCATAAACAAGAGTATGGTCACCCTGTTCAACACGGCTTACGATATGTGCCTTATAATATGTTCCGTCATTACCGTAAGGGAGATATGCATTTACAAGGTTTCTTACAGATATACCTTCATGAAGCGCACCAACCGACAATGGTGAATATGCCTCATCCTGCGGTACAAGCTCAAGACCGAGATTTTCTGTTGCAAACTTGAATACGGCATTAGGAGTAAGATCCAGACAAAGTTTGGCAGGAACAGTATTATATGATTTCTGAATTGCGTAATATATGTTGATTGCATTTCCGCTTACACTGAAATGTCCGTCAGTTGAATAGTTTGTAGGCCATGGTTTTCCTTCGTTCATAATAGGAGCTTTATCCTGATATACAGAGCCCCAATGAATAGTATCATTTAAAAGTGCAAGACCATATGTTGAAATAGGCTTCATTGTTGAACCTATCTGTCTTGGTTCGTTATAAACGTAGCTGTATACGAGTTTGCCCTCTTTTTTTCCAATAGCACCACCAAGAGCAAGGATTTCACCCTCATAGTTCATAGCGATAAAGCCTGCCTGCGGATAATCCTCATCAAGCTCTCCGTCATCGTTAAGGTCAATTTTTCTCATAACCTTTTTGCCATCCATAAGGTTATTGATGTCTGAGAATTTCTCATCTATATAATCCTGCATTTCAAGGTCAACAGTAAGATAAATCTTATAGCCGCCTTTATTTATTCTCTTGATAGCCTCGGAAGCATCAATATTATAAAGCTCACAGAGATAGTCACGAACTTCTCTGATAGCAACTTCGACAGGCCACGGATATGTGTCGTTTTCTTTTTCAAGATCCTTTACTGCATCCTCAGGATGAAGTGCAAGATATTCTTCTGTATCTGTAAAGAGAAGCTTTTCATTAAGGCACTGCTGATATTCGTCATAGGTAATGGCACCGTTTTTGTAAACCTGCCAGAGAACATACTGCTGACGTTCACGGTTATTTGCCTTACCGTCTAAGATAACCTCTCCTGTATCAGGATCAGTTTTATGAGCAAACGGATAATATTTATTAGGATTTTTCGGTATTGCCGCAAGACAAGCCGCCTCTGCAGTTGTAAGCTCACTTACATCCTTTCCGAAATATCTGATAGACGCAAGCTGAATACCGTTTATAGGTCCGCCGAAACCGATAAAGTTGAGATACTGCTCTAAGATTTCATCCTTGGAATATCGTTTTTCAAGCTCCATAGCCTTGAAAATCTCTCGGATTTTTCTTGACGGAGATTTTTCGTCATCACCTGTAAGATTCTTTACAAGCTGCTGTGTAATTGTTGAACCACCCTGATCGGTATCATAGATGTGGATGAACATATTAAGGAACGCTGAGAATGTACGCTTATAGTCAACACCCTCATGAGTATAGAAACGCTCGTCCTCAGTATACACAAATGTGTCACGTACATGCTGAGGAATTTTATCAATCGAAACAGGTATACGCTATGTTCCGCCTGTTTTGATTGTCTGAAGATTAACATACTCGCCTGTTTCCTTATCGGTAGCATAGAAAACGGTATCATAGCTCTGTTCAAGCTCCTGGAAAGTAACGCCTGTTGTTTCCTCCATAAAGTCAAGAACGTAAACTGTAAGAGCGGTAGCAACGATAGTTCCCGTAATAATCATAATAAGGAAAAGCGACATAATAGTTGTAAGGATAATTGAAAAGAATTTCTTTATAACCATTAAAACCTTATTTTTTTTGCGTTTTTTCTTTTTATGCGGCTGAGCTGAATTTCCTGCTTTCCCATTTATTGCGGGAGGCATCGAAGAACGTGCAGCCGTATTTCTTTTCTGCGGATTTCTGTCGGGAGAATTACCCGATGAGCTTCTGTTATTTTCATTCATAACCGTATTAAACCGTTATTATAGAGCCTCTGTATCTATAATTCCTTTCTGAAGAATAATTCTGATTATACAAATTACATTATAACACAAATCTATAAAAATGTTAATACCTTTTTTCAAATATAGTCATTTTGTATAGATATTTATTTCCTGTCAATAATAAAAACAGCATTTTTAAGGAAGTGGTTTATTTATGATTGATAAGAAGATATTTTTCACTCTGCTTACGTCAGCAACAATTTCGGGATTTATTGTAATATGCACAGCCGCACAAAGTCTGCGAGCCGTAAAGACAAGAGCAAAAACTCCGCCTGTTGTCGAGGAAGTCGAGCAAACTCCGTATGTTCTGAAAAAATATAATAATACTCTTGCTGTATTCCGTGGGGATTATCAGTCGCCCTATAAAGTTCTTGATTTTAATCTTAATCTGCTTGCCGAGGCTGATATAGAAGCTCTGACAAACGGCATAGCAGTCGAAACCGAAGCAGAGCTTAATTCGCTCATCGAGGATTTCACTTCTTAGGCGGCATTGGCTTTTTCTTCTTTTTTCGGACAGAATATCCGAAATCACCAAGTTTTCTTCCAAGAGCAAAATATTCTCCGTGAGCGTATGCGGCAAGTCCGCATTGCTGGAGATTTAGTTTTCCCTTGCTGTCGATATATTTTTCATCAATAGCAATTCCTACGATTTCAGCAAGGAACATTGTATGCGAGCCGAGAAGCTTTGATTCTGTAACTTTACATTCAAGCGATACGGGGCATTCTTCTATAAGCGGAACGGAAATTTTGTCCGCAGGCGCTTTATGAAAGCCGCATTCTCTGAATTTATCGATTTTTCTCCCTGTTTTTGCACCGCAGAAATCTGTTTTGCGGCACATTGCCGAGGTTGTAAGATTTATCGCAAACTCCCCTGATTCCATTATTATATCGTGGGAATATCTTTCGGGGCGCACAGATATATATGTCATCGGAGGGCGGGTATTTACAATTCCAGTCCAGCCGATTGTGATTATGTTTGATTTTTCCATTGTTCCGCACGTTACAAGTGCCGCAGGAACAGGCGCAAGGAGTGTACTCCCTTTCCAGTATAATTTCGCCATACTATTCTCCCGTAATATTTCAATTTATTTGTATTATACCACATTTTTATATTTTTTTCAATATTAAGTCAAGATGTAAAACAAAGGCTCACCAAAGTGAGCCATAAATATCATATTGCTTTATTTTTTTATTCTTGATTTTCTGTTTCTGCCTGCCATTTTCTGTATTCATATATCGCTTGTATGGCTCCGACAACAATAATCAGTAATTCAAAGATAATAAGCCAAGTAAACACACTAAAAATCGGAGTTTTCACATCTCGTAAAATACAACTTATTAACGGAACGAATATAAGTCCAAAGACTGTAATCCATATTGTTCGGATAAATTTTCTTCTATGGCTTAAATTAAAATATATAAGTTCAAATCCTTTATCAACATTCTTCATCAATTATTCCTCCAATTCTAATTTTATTCTTTGATTGTATATTATTATAACATATAGCTCTCATTTTTTCAAGATAAATCGAAAAATCTTTATATAAAAACTCAGGGCGGATATAAATCCGCCCGTAATAATAATTATTATATACTGTAAAGAAGTGTTGAATATGATGGGAATGGCCATGCTTCAGAAGAAACCATAGTTTCAGCTTCATCAACAAGCACTCTGAGCTTCTGCATCTGTGCAAAAACTTCGTTTCTGTAACATTTTGCCATTTCAACGCCCTCAGGCTTTGACTGTGCAAGAATAACCTTATTGTCAAGAATATCCACACCAGCGGCAATATTTTCTGTAAGCTCATTAAGCTTCTGTGCCATCTTCTTTTCAAGCTTTGCGTCAATTCCGATAGCATTCTTTGAAATAACCGCATCACATAAGCTCTTTGTGTAGCTGATAACAGCAGGAATAATCTTCTTTCTGCACATATCAATCATTGTAAGAGCTTCAATATTGATTACCTTACTGTAGTTTTCAAGGAGAATTTCAGTTCTTGAATTGATTTCAGTAGCTGTATATACCTTGAATTTCTCGAACATAGAAACAAATTCAGGACGGGTATATTCAGGAAGAGCATCAACTGTTGAAACAAGATTCGGAAGCTTTCTTACATTTACAGCCTCTTCAAGCCATTCATCAGCATAGCCGTTTCCGTTGAATACAATCTGTTTGTGATTCTTGATTGTCTTAATGAGAAGAGCCTTGAGTGCCTTTTCAAAGTTATCGGCTTTTTCAAGTTCATCTGCAAACTGACAAAGCTCATGAGCAACAATTGTATTTATAATTGTATTTGTACATGAAATCGAATCAGCAGAACCAAGCATTCTGAATTCAAATTTATTACCTGTAAATGCAAATGGTGATGTTCTGTTTCTGTCTGTTGTATCCTTAGGGAAGTTAGGAAGAGCATCAACGCCGATTTCAAATTCACAATCAGGACTTGATGAGAATTTTGTTCCGTTTTCAAGTGCGTCAATAACAGCCTGAAGCTCATTACCGATAAAGATTGATACAACAGCAGGTGGTGCTTCGTTTGCGCCAAGACGATGGTCATTTCCTGCAGAAGCCGCTGAAAGTCTTAAAAGCGGAGCATATTCGTGAACACCCTTGATAATAGCACAGAGGAATGTAAGGAACTGGAGATTATGCTGTGGAGTATCACCCGGATCGAGAAGATTCTGTCCGTCATTTGAGCAGATAGACCAGTTATTGTGTTTACCTGAGCCGTTTACACCTTCGAAAGGCTTTTCATGAAGCAGACAAACAAGACCATGCTTTAAAGCAATCTTCTTCATCATTTCCATTGTAAGCTGATTGTGGTCAGCCGCAATATTTGCTGTTGTAAAGATAGGTGCAAGCTCGTGCTGTGAAGGAGCAGCCTCGTTATGCTTTGTCTTTGAGTAAATGCCAAGCTTCCAGAGTTCTTCGTCAAGCTCTTTCATATAATCTGAAACTCTCTGCTTGATGTTTCCGAAATAGTGATCTTCAAGCTCCTGTCCTTTTGGCGGCTTTGCACCGAAAAGAGTTCTTCCTGTTATCACAAGGTCTTCACGCATATCGTAGTATTTTTTATCTATGAGGAAATATTCCTGTTCAGCACCGACAGTAGTTGTAACACGGGTTGCTCTCTCGTTGCCGAAAAGGCGAAGAATTCTTAATGCCTGATCGCTTACAACGTCCATAGAACGAAGAAGCGGAGTTTTCTTATCGAGGATTTCTCCTGTATATGAACAGAATGCAGTTGGTATGTAGAGTGAATTATCTTTTATAAATGCACATGAAGTAGGGTCCCATGCTGTATATCCTCTTGCTTCAAAAGTAGCACGAAGTCCGCCTGATGGGAAAGAAGAAGCGTCAGGCTCGCCCTTGATAAGCTCTTTGCCTGAAAATTCGAGGATAGCACCCCCATCTGATGTCGGAGAGATAAAAGCGTCATGCTTTTCAGCAGTTACACCTGTCATAGGCTGGAACCAGTGTGTGTAATGAGTTGCACCTTTTTCAACAGCCCAGTCCTTCATAGCATTTGCAACTACATCAGCAACCTCGCTGTCAAGAGCAATGCCAAGCTGCTTTGTTTTAAGCACTGATTTGTAGACATTTTTAGGGAGTCTTTCTCTCATTACGGTATCGCTGAAAACATTACAGCCAAAAAACTCCGATACAGTTCTGTTCTGTTCTGACATTATGATTTCCTCCTTAAAACAATAGAGGCATCTCGGACTGTAAAATATATTTTTTTACAACCGAAACGCCATTGTTTCTTTTCTATATCATATTCAATAAACATTTCTAATATCATAATTATACTTGAAATTGACGATTTTGTCAAGTGTCAACACTTTTATTTATGAATAATGACATATTTATTTATATCTTAGCACCTCAAATTATATAAAGTACAATTTCAGGCGGATTGAATAATCGAAGCTTGCCAAGCCCCCCCGAAACAAGCAGGCTCATTTTACCTATTTTGTACACGCCTTTTGCGTTTTTCGGGAAGAATTTTCTCTCAGGAGAAAGCACTCCGATATTAAGAAACGGAATCCTTACCGCCCCTCCGTGAATATGTCCGCTGAATACAAAATCAGCCCCCCATTTTTCATAAGCATCTGCAAAAAAGGGATTATGAGCAATAAGAATTGAAGTACAGTTTTTATTCGGATTTCCCAGATTATCTGTAAGCTCATCAACAATATAATCATCAAGATTGCGATAGCTTCCGTTTTTCTTGTAGATTGTTCTTTTAAGGCTTGCATAAGTTACAGAGAGTTTTCTTTCCTTAATTTCAATAATTTCAGTATCGTTATCAGCAAAATGGACACCGCATTTTCTCAGCACATCATCAAACTTTTTTCTGTACTCATCGGGCAAATCAAGCTCATGATTTCCGTATGCAAAAAATACGGGAGCAATTTTTACAAGGCGGCACAGAAACCTTTCTAATTCAGAAAAATCACGACAATCTCTTGTTATAGCGTCACCGCTGAAAATTATTAAATCGGGATTCTCCTTTTCCGTTTTTTCAAGCAGTCGCTTATTATCCTTACCGAATGTTCTTTTATGCAGATCGGAAAGATGAATTATCCTTATATCCCCGTTATCTGAAAGCTTTTCCCTGCGCACTCTGAGCATAAATATATTTTCAACTGCAAAATATATCAACAGACACGCAAATAACAAAGCAATAATTTCCATTTTATTACTCCTATAACAAAAAACCTGTATTCACCGACATCAAGCCTTTTTGAATACAGGTTTTTACATCTTAATCAATTGAAACAGATACCTTCATATCCTTCTTTGCAGCGCCTGCACGCATAATAGTACGGAGAGCCTTAGCAATACGACCCTGCTTACCGATTACACGTCCCATATCATCGGGAGCAACTGTAAGATGAAATACAACTACGCCTTCTTCATCAGGAGCGTCTTCTGTTATCTGAATTGCAGACTTATCTTCAACAAGACCTGCTGCAATTGTATATAATAAATCTTTCATTTAAATTTCCTCCAAAGCATCGCAGACAGAGGTCAGACATTTAAGTCTTCCCTCCGCTTCGTTACCTTATAAAGCTAACAGCTTAGAGTATACCCTCTTTCTTGAAGATACCCTTAACTGTGTCTGTTGGCTGAGCACCATTAGAAATCCAAGTCTTAGCCTTATCAGCGTCAACCTTAACAACTGATGGTTCCTTAGTTGGATCATAGTAACCGATTTCTTCGATAAATCTACCATCTCTTGGATATCTTGAATCAGCAACAACTATACGATAGAAAGGAGCCTTCTTAGCACCCATTCTTCTGAGTCTGATTTTAACTGCCATTTTTATTTCACCTCCGTAAAGTTATATATATCAAAGCGGAAACCGCATTTGAAGCTTTAGAACATTGGCGGTAAATTTCCGCCGCCCTTTCCTGTGAGCTTATCAAAATTCATACCTGCAAGCTGTTTTCTTGCTTTTCTGAGATTCATTTTACTTCCGCTGCCTGTGAATTTCTTCATCATCTGCTGCATCTGGTCAAACTGCTTGAGAAGTCTGTTGACATCTTCAACCTTCATACCCGAACCTGCGGCGATACGTCTTTTTCTTGACGGATTGATGATTGAAGGTTTTGCTCTTTCAGCAGGAGTCATTGAAGTAATCATAGCTTCAATTCTGTCAAGCTGACGTTCATCTATATCAGCTTCCTTGATTTTATCTCCGATGCCGGGAAGCATTCCAAGAATAGAACGCATAGAGCCCATTTTCTTAATCTGCTTGAACTGGTCGAGCAAATCATTCATATCAAAGGTATTTTCCTTGAATTTCTTAGTGAGCTTTTCAGCGTCATTTTTTGTCATAACATTCTCGGCTTTTTCAATGAGAGTGAGAACGTCACCCATTCCGAGAATTCTTGAAGCCATACGTTCAGGATGGAACTGCTCGAAATCGTCAAGCTTTTCGCCCATACCGACATATTTGATTGGCTTACCTGTAACAGCAAGTACGGAAAGTGCCGCACCGCCTCTTGTATCTGAGTCAAGCTTTGACATAAGAACGCTTGTGATTCCAATAGATTCATCAAACGCCTTTGCAACATTAACAGCATCCTGACCTGTCATAGCGTCAACAACGAGCATAATTTCATCAGGATTTGTTTCAGCCTTTATTTCTTTAAGCTCATTCATAAGCTCAACATCGATATGAAGACGTCCTGCTGTATCTATGATAACTATATCATGACCATAATCCTTAGCATGACGCATAGCCTGCTTTGCGATAATGATAGGGCTTATCTTGCCCATTTCAAATACCTTTACATCAGCCTTTTCACCTACAACCTGAAGCTGATTGATAGCCGCAGGACGATAGATATCACACGCTACAAGAAGCGGACGATGTCCCTCTTTCTTCAAAAGCTTTGCAAGCTTTGCTGAGTGGGTGGTTTTACCCGAACCCTGAAGTCCGCACATCATAATAACCGTAGGCGGCTTTGAAGCAAGATTAATTCTTGCGTTATCGTTACCCATAAGGGAACATAATTCTTCATTAACTATTTTAATAACCTGCTGTGCGGGGGTAAGACTTACAAGTACATCCTCACCGATAGCACGTTCTGTAACCTTAGCTACGAAATCCTTAACAACCTTATAGCTGACATCAGCCTCAAGAAGAGCAAGTCGCACCTCGCGCATAGCTTCCTTAACATCAGCCTCTGTAAGCTTACCTCTTGATTTCAGCTTTTTAAAGACATTATTTAATTTTTCCGAAAGACCCTCGAAAGCCATAAAGCACTCTCCTTTACAGTAAAATCCGCAAATCAGCCATACTATATAATCATTTTACAGAAGCGACAAGCCTTTTTCAATGCATTTATCAAGCTTTTCAGATAATTCAGCTGAGTTTAATTCCTCTGAAATCTCTTTCAGTTCTTCAAAGCATTCACGCATTTTAGATAAACGAGAAGCAAAACCGAGCTTTTCTTCCATATCAAGCAAGGTCTGTTCTGAGCGTTTTATGCCGTCACGCACAGCCTGACGGGTAATCCCCCTCGGCTCTGAAATTTCGGCAAGTGATAAATCCTCGCAGTAATAAAGCTCCATAGTTTCACGCTGTTTATCTGTAAGCATATCGCCATAGCAATCAAGCAAAAGTACAAATTTAAGTTCCTTTGACATATCAATACCTGCCTCAGCTGTAATGCTAATCTACTTTACACATTATACACCATATCGCACCACTTGTCAAGTGCTATGAATCATTTATACCTTTTGCATAAAATCAATTCACATATTCACTTATAATCTTTTAATAAAAGCCAATATTCTTTTCTGAAAATTTTAAGATTATTTTAAGGATAACCGATTATAATAACTATGGATTTAAATAATCCCCCAATTCCCCCTTTATATTTATTTTATTTTATTTGTTTGCCGTACACCGTTTGTACGGCGTTTTATTTTTATACTGTAATATATACACGTCCTTTTTAATATGCTTAATATATAGTATATTGAGAAGGACGGTTTATTTATGAAAAAAATATTTTCTACTCTGATTGTTTTTATATTTTTTCTTTCAGGCTGTAAGCATAACACATACGCTTCATCAAGCTTATATGAAAGCACAGCTTCAATGTATATACAGGAAAAAGACCAGCTTTATCTTGATTTCACTTCAGAAGCAGAAAAAAAATATACTCCCATAAAGCACGAATTCATCAAAGCAACATGGATTACTGTAATGGAATACGAAAACCTTATGCTTAATAAAGCCGAAAAGGATTTTGAAAATGCAGTAAGCATTTATTTCAGCGAAATCAAAAATCAGGGATATAATACAATTTTCGTTCATATCAGACCTTACGGTGATGCATATTACAGCTCATCTGTATTCCCGAAAGGCTCATATTACACAGGAAGCTATGATGTTCTTGAAATTATGATTAAAAAAGCTCATTCACTTGGTTTATCAATTCACGGCTGGATTAATCCTCTACGCTGTCAGAAAGAAGATGAAATCAAATCTCTACCTGATACATATATAACTAAAAAATGGTATAATCAAAATTTCGGCACGCTTATTTCAACTGTAAACGGAAGATGCTACCTCAATCCTGCATACGATGAAGTTATACAGCTTATATCAGATGAAGTATCATTTATAGCGCAGAATTATGATTTAGACGGAATACATATTGATGATTATTTTTATCCTACAACAAGCCCTGATTTTGATAAATCCACATTTACCGAAAGCAAATCCGACAATCTCGCAGAGTGGCGCAGAGAAAACTGCAATATGCTTGTAAAATCAATATATAACGCTGTGAAATCAGTAAATTCTGAACTTATATTCAGTATAAGTCCACAAGGAAATATCAGCACGAATTATACTTCACAATATGCCGATGTAAAATTATGGGCAGGCACAAAGGGATATTGTGATTACATTATTCCGCAGATATACTACGGATTTGAAAATGAAAGCTGTCCGTTTGCCGAAACTCTTATTGAATGGGAAAAACTCACAGTCTGCGAAGATGTTGCACTTATAATCGGACTTGCTGGCTATAAAGAGGGCAAGGAGGATAAATGGGCAGGTGCAGGTATAAATGAATGGATTGAAAACAAAGATGTTATCGCTCGTCAGATAGCGCTCGTTGAAGCCTCATCTGCAATAGGTTATGCCGTATACCATTGACAATATTTCTTTGCAATTGTATAATGTAAGTGAAAATATAAAACGAGGTGGAATGTATGAAAAAAATAACCCGATTTTCTGCTGTTCTCGCCGCATTCTTAATGATTATTCCCACTTATACCACAGCAACTGCCGAAACATCAATTCTAACCGACCTGAACAACGACAAAATGACCGATATTTTTGACGTTGTAGAATTCAGGGCAAATCCCGAAACTACTCAATGCGATATCGATAACAGCTCTGTTACAAACAAAACTGACCTTAATTATCTGAGTCGTTATATTGTGCGCGAAACTCTTGAAAATTCGTATATTATGGATGAATCCGCTATTCTTGAACCTATGAATACTGTTCATACAGGTGACGGAACATTCTATGGCGGAGGATATGAAGGCGGCTGTGCAATGCTTGACCCGATTTCTAAAGACGATTGCTGGATTGTTGCTATGAATCTTGCCGATTATAATACAGCTCAGCTTGCAGGCGCTTATATTGAGGTTACAGGCGAACTCGGCACAATAGAAATGTTCGTTTCAGATTTGCTCCCCGAAGGCAAAAAGGGTGACCTTGACCTCTATGTTGATGCTTTTCCGCTTATTGCACCTGTTGAAAAAGGACGTGTTCCTGTTAGCTGGCATATTATCCCTCTCTATTCAGCAGAAAATGCTCCTGTGAAATTTGTTTTCAAAGAAGGCAGTACTGAATTCTGGTGCGGAGTTCAGGTAAGGAATCATCGTTATCCTATAACAAAGCTTGAATATCTAAGCAAAGACGGCGAATTTGTTGAGGTTCCACGCAGAAATTATAATTATTTCGAGAGCAGAGAATACGGTGCAGGTCCGTTTACATTCAGAATTACAGATATCTACGGACATGTTATAATTGAAGAGAACATCCCTCTTGTTCTTGATGAAATCGTAGATGGAGAAAATCAATTTCCATATTAATATAATAGTCCTGTGTAAATCTTTATGATTTTACATAGGACTTTTCTTCTCAACTCTGCGTTTACATTTGTAAAAAAAGAGGTTGATTGACATTAAGCATAGTATATACTATAATAAAATTACGGTACCGACTGATAAGGAGTGATATAATATGAGTATTTCAATCGGAGAAAATATAAAAATAATGCGTCATAAATGTGGTTTCACACAAGAACAGATTGCAGCACAACTTTCCGTAACTCCACAGGCTGTATCAAAATGGGAAAACGGCGGAGGTCTTCCTGATTTATCGCTTATTGTTCCACTTGCACAGATTTTCGGTATCACAACAGATTCTCTGCTTGGAGCCGCTTCTGTGGTATACGGAAAGGCACATACCGAAGCTACTCTGGGACACGAAAAACTGATAATGTCCTCTTCAATGCCGCCTGCTGAAAAGCATCTCGCTATTTACAGCTATTTCCGCATAGAATCAGAAAAAGAGCCTACCAATTATACGATTATGTGCAAATGCATTAATCACGCCGCTGAAATAAGCAGATATGCTGATTTTGATGGTTTTATGTCAGACTCAACCGAAGAACGTGATGAAATCTTTCATGATTGCGAACGAAAAAATGCATGCATAACAAGATTCTGTGATGACAGAACAACTGTTGAACGCTCTGATTTTGCTATGGCATGGATATATATCCACACAAAACAATTTGACAAAGCAAGAGAAATGATTGAACGTCTGCCAAGTCTTGAAAGCAATAATCTGCGTGAAAGCATAATGACAAAGCTTATTAAATTCCAATATGGATTTGAACAGGCAAAGGATAATATTTCAGCAAATATACGAAAGTTACTGTATGCTACAACTAAAGAATTTTTCTATAGCTTTGAGGATTTATCATGGCACGCAGAAAGTGAAGAAGCACTTTCATTCTGTGAAAAGAGTTTAAAAATAGTTCAGAGCTATAAATCGTTCGATTATCTTGAAGCTGATGTAGCTGTCTGTGAAAACTATATACGCAGATTTTTACCAAGGTGCTATGCCGCAAAAGAAGATTACGAAAAAGCAGCAAAAGAATTATACACGATTGCTAAAAACTGTATAACAGCATATTCCTGCAATGATAACAGCAAAATTAAATCCAAAGCTTACGCTGAGCTTGAAAATGCACTTTCTCAGATGACGGAAGAACAGCGTGAACAAGTAAAAAAATGCAAATGTTATAAAGAAACAATTGATTTAATTGAAAAGACAGGTGATAAAATATGATTCGTAGATTTAAAAATTCAGACGCTGATGAAGTTTCTGCTCTTATACGCAGAACAATGCAAATATGCAACAGCAATGATTATCCTGAAGAATCCATAAAGCAATTAACAGAACTTTTTACATCTGAATACCTGATAAAACGTGCTGAATGGACTCATTTTTATGTAATATGTGAGGATAATAAAATTATAGGCTGCGGTGCAATCGGTCCGTACTGGGATAAAACAGACGAAAGCTGTTTCTTTACTATTTTTGTTCTGCCCGAATATCAGGGTAAAGGTTATGGACGGCTTATTATAGAAGCTCTTGAACATGATGAATTTTTCCTTAAATCAAAACGCATTGAAATTCCTGCATCAAAAACAGGGCTGGAATTTTACCGTCATCTTGGTTATGATTACAAAAATGGCATTACAGAGCCTGACGAAGAAGGACATTACATACTTGAAAAATTCCGTAACATATAAAAACTTATAATGATAAAAAAACTCCTGCATCACTTTTAGGTGAAAGCAGGAGTTTTTTCTGATTTTTATTATTCCTTTACATATACAGCAACGATTTCTGCAATATATCTTTCATGATATGGGTCAGCACCGTAAAATGTATTTGCAAATCCTTCATTTGTGAGAAATCCCTCAGATTTAAGAGAATCCTTATAAAGCTTTCTGCATACGATAACCATATTTGCTTCATTAAATGCAATGCTTCCGTCAAGCTCAGTCGGAGTAAGACCTGTTTCCTTTGCCTTATCATAATCTCTGCCAGACTTTGAACCGCAGAATTTAAGAGCTTCTCTGTATTCCTCACCAAAGAATGAAGCTGTGAAAAATTCATTGTCCTCTACAAATTCATATGTATATCTGTTAGGGCGGATATAACATGTAAACACATTTTTATTCCAGAGAACTCCAAGTTGTCCCCATGAAGCTGTCATGGTGTTGTATTTTTCAGCATTACCAGCTGTAAGAAGCATCCAATCCTTTCCTATAAGCTTAAATGGGTTTATTGTAAGCTCAGATAAATCAATTTTCTTAAAACTCATAATTATCATAATCCTTTCAATATATTGTAATAGAGATGCAGAAAACATACATCAATATACATATATACTATCACATTTTACAATATATTACAAGTTTTATTTTTACACTTTTCTTAAAACTGATTTATACTGAAGTCTCAGCTTATCTGTAATTAGCGCAATAAACTCTGAATTTGTAGGCTTTCCCTTGCTTGTATCAACTGTATAGCCGAATAATGAATTAAGTGTATCGATGTTGCCTCTGTCCCACGCAATTTCGATAGCGTGACGTATAGCTCTTTCAACTCTTGAGGAGGTTGTTTCATATATACCCGCAACTGTCGGATATAAAAGCTTTGTTACGCTGTCGAGAAGATTTTTGTCCTCGATAGAATAAAGTATAGCCGTTCTTAAGTAGTGATAACCCTTGATATGTGCAGGGACTCCGAGCTGATGAATAATGTCTGTAACGACAATCTCCATATCATCGGAAAGATTACTGATTTTTTCAGCCATTGCATTCTTGATTACAGAACATAAATCTTCAGCATCATAAGGCTTGAGCAGATAATAGAATGCACCGCTTTCCATAACCTGTCGCTCAATAAACTCATTATCGTATGAAGATGTAATGATAAATGCAGGCATTTTAAGTCCCATATCCTTTACTCTCTTCATTACGGTAACAGCGTCGCCATTCTGGGCTGAAATGTCAAGAACCGCAATATCGGGCGAATCATTTTTGATTGCCTCAAAAAGCACATTGCAGTCCTTTCTGCGAGTATAGGCATAAAGTCCTCGTTCTCTGAGCTTATTCGCTATACTTACACCACATTCTGCTGAGTCATCACCGATTAAAACTTTTATTTTGTTATTCATTTACTTTGACCTCCTTTTTACTACTTCACTATATTAACACACTCATTCAACAAAAATCAATGCGTTTTTTTGTAAGTTTCGGTCTGTTGATAGGGAAAGAAAAGGATATTATGTCATGCATGAATAATTAGTCGATATCGGCTGTTTTGCGTGCGAAAATAAGCACTTTTTTTATCCGAACAAAGCATAATTTATCGTCTTTGGATGTATCTGCGTGAAAGAAATACAAGGCTGTCGTTTTTTGCAATAAGAGTATTTCCAAAGCGCCTATATTTCACGCTTTTTCATAATTAAACCTGAAATCAATGCACAGATTAAAAGGAAACCAACACTTGCACCATAAAGAACAATGTAGAATAGCATCTCACTCTTTATCATTAATCTTGAAAGCACATTTGAAAATATATCCATAGTTTTCCCGTCAAAAAGCAGTCCATCAGCAATAATAAATCCCAAAATAATAAGAAAGGTAGCTATCATTGTAAATGCCTCTTTTGAAGCTCCGAACAAATAGAGCAATGTATATTGTATTCCTAATATAAAACATACAACGGCATAAATAAAACATGCTACAATCCCTATTGTAATCCCCTCTAACTGCATAATGCAATAGCTTTCGTATAATTCAGGGTTCAGCTCCTTAAACCAACCTACTTCAACGGAATGAAATGCCGCAATCATTGAAATAACAAGTGCTATTGCAGTTATTAAGCCTGCACTCATAAAACGTGCAATTGCTCTGTTTCTTCTGCTTACAGGAAGAGATCCATATAATCTTGACATATCATTCTGTTCATCAATTGAAAAAAGCGGCTGTATCATAAATCCTGCAAATAAAACAGGTGAAATAACGGCATAAGGTGATATTATATATCCAAGAAACATATAAACCGACATAAAAAAGACAAATGGTAAAACAGATTTATTCTTTATTATTATCAAGTCCATTTTAACAAGCTTCAATATCTCACTCATTTTTAGCACTCTCCTTTGCAATGTAAATAAGTATATCGTCAAGATTTGCTTTTTCGTATTCTATTTCTTCCGGAAGGTCACTTACAATTTCTCTTTCAAGCATAGCCTCAAAGCCGTTACGATAATTGTGATATCCTATTGACTTATTCATTATCTCATCAGGTAAATCTGCTTCGTCGCCCTTGATAACGACATATTTATCCATAATCTCATCCTTTGTACCTGTATACCATACTTCCCCGTCATTGAGAACAGTTACATAATCGGCAATACGCTCAAGGTCAGCTGTTATATGAGTTGAAAACAGAATACTATTGTTTTCATCGGAAATATATTCGGTAAGAATATCAAGAAGTTCATCTCTTGCAACAGGGTCAAGACCGCTTGTAGGTTCATCAAGAATAATAAGCTCTGCCTTGTGAGAAAGTGCAACTGCAATCATAAGCTTCATTCTCATACCCTTTGAAAATTTGCCGATTTTCACATTTTCGTGAAGCTTGAATTTCTTGATAAGACGATGAAATTCCTCCGAATCCCATTTATCATAAAAGCTTTTAAGCATTGATTCAATGTGCTTTATTTTCAGATGCGGAGGATAACAAAGACTATCAAAAACAACCGAAATACGCTGTTTGATTTCACGATAATCCTTGACGTTATCAAGTCCGAACAATTCAATATTTCCGCTGTCTTTATTTGCTATACCTAACATTGAACGGATAGTTGTTGTTTTGCCTGAGCCGTTTTGTCCGACAAATCCCATTATATAGCCTTTAGGAAGCGAAAAGCTTACATTTTTAAGCGAAAACGCTTTATAGCTTTTACATAGATTATCAATTTTCATTATGTATTCCATTACATCATCCCTCCATTATTCCCTTTAATGCTTCGATAATTTCTTCATCTTTCAAGCCTGCATTTCTACCGCTTTCAACAGCTGTTTCGAAAGCCTGTTCCATTTCAAATATCATTCTTTCACGAAGAAGCTCATTATTCTTAGGTGCAACGAAATATCCCTTTCCGCTTACCGATATAATGAATCCCTCATCTGAAAGTTCATTATAAGCTCTTGTAGTGGTAATCACACTGATTTTAAGCTCTTTTGCAAGCTGACGGATTGAAGGCAGTTGTTCATTTTCCTGTACTTTACCTTCTAAAACCTGTGATTTTATCTGCTCCTTGATTTGTTCGTAAATAGGAACATCTGATTTATTTTTCAGCAGTATTTTCATAGCAACCTCCTGTCTATATCGTTTATTCTGTATGTACTGTAATTATACTTACATATACAGTATAACACCTTAATATACATATGTCAAGAGTTTTTTGAAAAAAACAAAAAAATCCCGAAAGGTATAACACCTTTCGGGATAAGAATATCCAATTATTCTTCTGATATCATTTCTTCGATATCTTCGATTGTGAGATTTTCATCATCGAATTCAAGAAGCTCATTGCAGTTAGGACAGTTCATTGAACCTTCCTCAATAATACTTTCATCAAGTAAAATTGTATCACCGCAAGTAGGGCAAGTTACCTCATAAAGCTCTTCATCATCATCGAATTCATAATCGTCATCGTCATCATCGCAGCAATCACAGTCGCAGTCGCAATCGTCATCACAATCACAATCGCAATCGCAGTCATATAAATCTTCTTCAACCATACCGAGATCTTCATCGAGGATTTCGCAAAGCTCTGTAAGCTCGTCCACCTGTGACTGTAAATCATCAATGTAGATAACCATTTCATTCATAACCTCTGACATCTGTAAAAGGATTTTACCTTCCTTTGTAGATGAATCGATTTCAAGACCATCGATAAGTCCCTTTAAATATGACATTTTTTCGGTAAGCTTCATAAATAGCTCCCCCTTTCAGATAATATGAATTATATTTATGTGCCTTTCAGCACTTCCAATGCAAGAAAAAGCTTATGCTCTTTCCATGTATTCGCCTGTTCTTGTATCGATCTTGATCTTATCGCCCTGTTCAGTAAAGAGTGGAACCTTAACTTCTGCACCTGTTTCAAGTGTAGCTGGCTTTGTAGCATTTGTAGCTGTATCACCCTTGAAACCTGGGTCTGTTTCAGTTACTTCGAGTTCTACGAAGAATGGTGGCTCTACGCCGAATACGTTACCCTTGTATGAAAGAATTTTACATTCCATTTCTTCCTTAACGAACTTGAAGTTGTCGCCGAGAACTGAAGCGTTGATCGGAACCTGTTCGTATGTTTCCATATCCATGAAGTAGTAAAGGTCACCATCGTTGTAGCTGTACTGCATATCTCTTCTTTCAACGAAAGCTGTTGGGAACTTTTCTGTTGGGTTGAATGAACGCTCTACAACTGAACCTGTAATAACATTCTTAAACTTAGTTCTTACAAAAGCAGCACCCTTACCTGGCTTAACGTGCTGAAATTCGATTACCTGAACAACGTTACCATCCATTTCAAATGTAACGCCGTTTCTGAAATCACCTGCTGAAATCATATAATTACCTCCAAAGTATATTCAATAATAGTATATATTTGTATTTTACCACATTTCCACAATTTTTGCAATACCCTGACAGAAATTTCTTACAAGAATAGTATATTTTTTTCACATTTTGTCAGGTTAACACAAGAATCTTTAGTTAAAACAACAAAATCTTCTATTCTTACACCGAATTTACCAGGAATATATATTCCTGGCTCAATTGTAATGACCTCATTTTCACGAAGAACATATCTGCTTTTTGAGGAAGCATTCGGCGCTTCATGAATTTCCATTCCTACTCCATGACCAAGTGAATGACCGAAACATGCTCCGAAACCGCTTTCTATTATTATGTTTCTTGCTACACTGTCAAGCTCACTACCTGTTATGCCTGCCTTAGCGTATGAAAGAGCCTTTTTCTGAGCAGAAAGCACTATGTTATATACATTTACCATTTCATCTGTCGGCTCACCTACACAGACTGTTCTTGTCATATCGCTGTGATATCCGTTATATACCGCACCAAAATCCATAAGTACAAAATCGCCGTTTTCAACTCTTTTATCCGACGGAACTCCATGAGGCATTGATGTATTTGCTCCTGATAATGCAATAGTGTCAAATGAAATCGCCTCCGCACCATTTGAAATCATCAGATAATCAAGCTTTAATGCAATTTCACGCTCTGTTACGCCCACTTTGATAAATTTAAGAATCTCATTGAAGGCATATTCAGCAATTTCCTGTGCCTTTTTTATATATCCAATCTCTTTTTCATCTTTTACAGATCTGAGAAGATTAATTGCCGAGCTTAAATTATTATCCTCTATAAAGCTATATTCAGACAACTTTGATTTATAAAGAGAAAGCTCTTTTACTGTCATTGTTTCCGCTTCAATGGCAATATTTTTGGCATTATGCTTTTCAAGAAGTTCTTTAAGCTGATTAATAAAATCAGTCTGCTCTATAACTTCGGCATTCTTAACGGTATTTCTCGCTTTTTCAATGTATCTGAAATCAATAAGCAGATATGCCTTTTCTCTGAATACAACAAGACAGCCTGCTGAAGATTTCATACCTGTAAAATATCTTCTGTTTATATCCGATGTTATAAGTGCACAATCCGTCTTATCATCAAGCTTAGAAAAAAGCTTTTCAATTCTGTCCATCAATCACATCTCCGAAAGTGCCATTACAGCAAGATAATAACTCATAAATCCGAAACCGCATATTGAGCCTTTGCAGACAGGGGCAATAACAGAAGTTTTACGGAATTCATCTCTTGCATAAACGTTGCTTATATGAACTTCTATGCATGGGATTTTTATTGCTGAAATAGCGTCCCTTATCGCATAGCTGTAATGAGTATACGCACCTGCATTGATTATAACGCCATCAAATTTCTGTCTTGCAGAATGAAGCTTATCTATGATAGCACCCTCATGGTTTGACTGGAAAATTTCACATTCCAAGCCCTGCTCCTTAGCTCTTTCAATTATATTCTTATTGAGAGTATCAATTCCGCTTGAACCATAAATTCCAGGCTCACGCTCGCCGAGCAGATTAAGATTAGGACCGTGTATTACAAGAATTTTTTTAATCATTCTCATTACTCCTTACTTTACAAATTTTTTAGGAAGAAATGGCTTTTCCATCTTTCTTTTGAATTTAAAAAACGCTGTTTTTTCTTTTTCAATCGGAACTACATAAAGCATTTTCAGATTCATAAGATTAGCTCCGAGTACATCTGTGTATATCTGGTCGCCAACAACAGCAATTTCATTTTTCTTCATTCCCATTTTCGCAACAGCCTCTTTGAAGCCTTTTGAAAGCGGTTTTTTTCCTTCGGGAATAAAATCAAGTCCGAGCATATCCGCAAATGGTTTTACTCGCGGATGATGATTATTCGAAACAATCATCATTTTTATATTGTTATTTCTCATTAAATCAAGCCATTCCAATACTCCGTCGGCTGGTCTTGGATTATCATGAGTTGTAAGGGTATTATCAACATCAAGAATAAGCCCCTTGATACCGAGTTTTTTCAGAATTTCAGGTGATATATCGCTTACCTTTCTGAATGCAAGTGTTGAACTAAGCAGCATAAGCTCCTCCAATTAATTATAATACAAAACCGACGCATAAATTGTCGAAAAAGATATATTGAAAATAAAAAAGCGAGCAAAATATGCCCGCTTTTTCTTACTTGTAAAAATTCACTCTATTGAGTTTCGGCGAAGATTAATACTTACGCTTACGAGCTGCCTCAGACTTCTTCTTACGCTTTACTGAAGGCTTTTCGTAATGTTCTCTCTTACGAACCTCAGCAATACCGCCATCCTTTGCACAAGATCTCTTAAATCTCTTAAGAGCTGTATCTAAAGACTCGTTTTTACCAACACGAACTTCTGCCACTTGTCATTCCCTCCCTTAACTCAGAGGTTAGCCTGTCAACAAGACAAGGCATATATACTAAATATCCTATGGATATTAGTTATCTGAAACCTCTTATCATTCTGCAACTAAGAATGATACTAAATCATAGATTAATTTTAACATATTGAATTAAAAATGTCAAGCGTATTTTTTACTCAAATGAAAATTTGTTATTTTGCAACAAAATTAACAAGTTTATTTGGTACATATATCTGTTTGATAATTGTTTTACCTTCAACAGCTTCCTTAACCTTTTCATCTTCAAGAGCCATAGCAAGAACTGCATCCTTATCTGCATCAGCAGGAATCATAAGCTTTGATTTGAGCTTGCCGTTAATCTGAACAACAATTTCAATCATATCATCCTTGCAAAGAGCTTCGTCATACTGAATCCAGCTCTGCTCGCTTAACACCTTACCGAATACAAGGTTATACATTTCTTCTGTGATGTGTGGAGCAAATGGATTGAGAAGCATACAGAATGCGGCATATTCCGCCTTATTTACAGAGCCTGCGGCATAGATATCATTGATAAGAGCCATCATTGCAGCAATTGCTGTATTGAACTTCATATTTTCGATATCTTCTGTAACCTTCTTGATTGTCTTATGGAAGCTTGATTTCATAGCTTCGCTGTAATCATCACCATCAACAAGAATATCCTGAAGTCCCCATACACGTTCAAGGAATCTCTTACAGCCCTTGATGCTTGACTGACTCCATGGAGCAGCCTTTTCATAATCGCCCATAAAGAGGACATAAAGTCTTAATACGTCTGCACCGTATTCTTCTACAACGTCATTAGGGTCAATTACATTTCCTCTTGACTTACTCATTTTTTCACCGTCAGGTCCTAAAATGAGTCCCTGCGCTGTTCTCTTGGCATAAGGCTCTGCTGTCGGAACAAGTTCAAGGTCATAAAGGAATTTATGCCAGAAACGTGAATAAATCATGTGACGTGTAACGTGTTCCATACCGCCATTGTACCAGTCTACAGGCATCCAGTATTTAAGAGCTTCCTGTGAAGCAAATTCATTTGCATTGTTAGGATCGCAGTAACGGAGGAAGTACCATGATGAACCTGCCCACTGTGGCATTGTATCAGTTTCACGCTTAGCGTCACAACCGCACTTAGGGCACTTGCAGTTTACATAGCTGTCAATCTTTGCAAGTGGACTTTCGCCATCTGTACCGGGTTCAAAATTTTCAACTGCAGGAAGTCTTAATGGAAGCTCCTCATAAGGAACAGCAACCATACCGCATTTATCGCAGTGTACAATCGGAATAGGCTCGCCCCAGTATCTCTGACGGTTGAACGCCCAGTCCTTCATCTTATACTGAACACCCTTTTCACCGCAGCCTTTTTCTGCAAGCACTTCAAGCATCTTATCAATAGCGTCCTTCTTGTTGTCAATACCATTAAGAACACCTGAATTAACCATTTCGCCGTCGCCTGTGTATGCTTCTTCTGCAATATTTCCGCCCTTGATTACTTCAATGATGTCAATTCCGAATTTCTTTGCAAAATCATAATCTCTTGTATCGTGTGCAGGAACAGCCATAATTGCACCTGTACCGTAACCCATCATTACATAGTCTGAGATGTAAATCGGGATTTCCTTTTCTGTAATAGGATTGATTGCTGTAAGTCCATCAATTCTTACACCTGTCTTATCCTTTACAAGCTGTGTTCTTTCGAATTCGCTCTTCTTTGCACTTTCAGCCTTATATTCATCAAGGTCTGCAATATTTCTGATACTATCTCTGTACTTTTCAATGATAGGATGCTCAGGAGCAATTACCATGAATGTAACACCGTAAAGAGTATCTGGACGTGTTGTATAAATCTTAAGCTTTTCATCATTTTCCTTGATTTTGAAATCAACAAATGCACCTGTTGACTTGCCAATCCAGTTCTGCTGCTGTAACTTTACGTTTGGAAGATAGTCAACCTCTTCAAGTCCTTCAAGAAGCTTGTCAGCATATTCTGTAATTCTGAGGTACCATACTTCCTTTGTTTTCTGAACAATATCAGTATGACAGATATCGCATTTACCGCCCTGTGAGTCCTCATTTGAGAGAACAACCTTACAGCTCGGGCAATAGTTTACAGATGTCTTATCTCTGAAAACAAGTCCCTTTTCGAACATTTTAAGGAAAATCCACTGTGTCCATTTATAGTAGCTTTCCTCTGTTGTATCGATAACTCTTGACCAGTCAAAAGAGAAGCCTACCTTTTTGAGCTGACCTGTGAACTTTTCAATGTTGTTATCTGTTACCTTTCTTGGATGTACGCCTGTCTTGATAGCAGTATTTTCTGTTGGAAGTCCGTATGCGTCAAAACCAATCGGGAATAATACATTATATCCCTCCATACGTCTTTTACGGCTTATTACTTCAAGTCCTGAATAAGCCTTGATGTGTCCTACATGCATACCGCTTCCTGACGGATAAGGGAATTCAACAAGTCCGTAGAACTTTTTCTTTGAATAATCCTCAACAGCCTCAAAGCTTTTATTCTCATCCCAGTATTTCTGCCATTTTGCTTCAACGGCAGTAAAATCATATCTACTCATCAGTAATCATTCCTTTATTTTTTTATTGTAAGTTTATTTGTAAAATGCTCTTTCACATTTCCATTGAATATAAGTATGTAAGCGCAGTAAATATCAATTACACCCTCAATAATATACAGAATATTATTCAGTGGTGCAGATAAATTACCTTTAAGGTAATAAATCACAACAAAAGCTGTTATACCTGCAATTACATAATTTGCATATTGAATTCCCGCAAACAGCACGACTGTTTCAAGCGTTGCATATATAATATTCCCCGAATTATCACCGAGAATTATATTCAGTATTGTTTTAAGTATAAAATAAATGCCGATTATAAGTGCATAAGCCCGTCCGCGTTCATTATTTGTATCGAACATACAGCTCTAATCCCCCAATTCATAATCATTCATTTATATGTTTTGTCTTTATAATATACTGCGGACGCTTTTTAACCTCGGAATATGTCTTTGAAACATAAAGACCGATAATTCCGTTGCAGAACATTGACATTCCCGATGTAAAGCACATTATACAAGCAAGTGACGGCCAGCCTGCAACATCATCACCGAATATAAGCGTTTTGCCTATGATTACAAATATCATAATTATAGCAATCATACAAAGCACTATACCGAGTATCGCTGAAAGTGCAAGAGGTGCGGTTGAAAATGCAAGTATTCCGTCAATCGCATATATTAGCAGACTCCAGAACGACCATTTTGTAGTTCCAGCCTTACGGTTAATATTTTCAAACGGAATCCACTTTGTCTTGAAGCCTACCCATGCAAAAATACCCTTTGAAAATCTGTTGTATTCTTCAAGTGAAACAATTGAATCAACCATCTGACGTGTCATCATTCTGAAATCTCTTGCACCGTCTACAATATCAACCTTTGATATTTTGCGGATAATTTTATAGAATGAATGTGCAAATGCAGAACGGATTTTTGATTCTCCCTTTCTGTCTACACGACATGAAGCTACACAGTCGTAATCTGTTTCTATGAGAGTCTTATACATTTCATCCATAAGCTCAGGCGGATCCTGCAAGTCAGCGTCCATAATTACTGTATAATCTCCTGTTGCATGCTGTAAGCCTGCATACATTCCCGCTTCCTTGCCAAAATTTCGTGAAAATGAAATATAGTTTACTCGTGAGTTTTTCTCTGCATATTCCTTAAGAAGTGCAAGTGTTTTATCTCTTGAGCCGTCGTCTATAAATATATACTCAAATTCGACGTTGTATTTTTCATGCATCTGTGCATAAACTTTTTCAACTTCTTCAAGAAAAAACGGAAGCACCTCTTGTTCATTATGACAAGGAACAATAATAGAGATTTTATCCTGCTTGTTTTCCATTATTCTACTCCTCTGTAATATATTCACTTATATCAAGCTGCTCGCCATCTGCCCATAATTTTTCAAGCTGATAGAAGTTTCTTGTTTCCTTATAGAATACATGAACGATAATATCGGCATAATCAAGAATAATCCATGTATTGCCGTTATCTCCCTCACGTCTTCTCGGCTCAATACCTGCCTGTGAAAGCTGGAATTCTACTTCCTCTGCAAGAGTTTTTGTATGAGTATTGCTTGTACCGTTAGCTATGATAAAATAATCGGCAAGTATTGTTAAATCCTTTATTCCGATTACCTGTATATCTTCTGCTCTCTTGCTGTCAAGAGTCTTTATAATCTTTTCAATCATTTCTTTCTGAGTCATATTGTATTTCCTTTCTGTTAATAGCTGTCTATTGACGGAGTATTCGTATTTCCGTTATCTATATCTTCAAGATTATCGGATGAATTGTCATTGAAATCCGTAAGGTGATCAGTAACAAACTCTACTATCGCACTTCTTTCGGGAGTAAGAGCAATCTGATATGGTCGGAAGTATGCATTTATAAGATCAAGTGTTTCCTGCTTATGAATTGACCATATAGACTGTTTCTTACGTCCGGGTGGATAATACCATGCTCCCTCACCCGGAACAAGATGTACCTGAACCTGTTCAAGATCAAGTGTAGAACCGAAATCAGCAAGCATACTGATTTCTTCAAGGCTCATATCTGTAAGAATATATCTGTTATCATAAATCTTTTTAAGATATCCATAGAATTTTGTCTTGCCCTCATCTTCAACAATGTTAAGCATTTTCTTCATAGCTGCTGCAAGAAATTTACGCTGATTCTTCATTCTTGCAATATCAGCCTCATTCTTGAATGTACGTCTGTATCGTACAAACCATTCAGCCTGTTCACCTGTAAGCACGTTATATCCCGCAGGGATAATCTTATCACCCTCATACATCATCTCTTCGTCAAGAGTCATCGGAATACCGCCGATAAGGTCAACAATACTTACGATATCATAACAATTTGTTGTTACATAAGCGTCAATCGGGATACCGAAATTATCCTGAACTGCATTTACAACTCTCTGAATAGGACTTACTTCGCTATCGCCTGATTCATATATACTGTTGAATTTTGCGGTATAGCTTGATGTGTAATACGGCATAAATGAATCTCTTGGAATCTGGAGAACATTCATCGTTCCGTTTCCTATGTTAAACTGGAATAACCAGTTTACATCGTTCCTTTCGCTGCTTTCATCAAATCCGAGGAATAAAACGGTATACTGCCCTTCAATAATCTGCGGCAAATCAAGCTTATCATCGTCTTTCTGGGTTTCTTCGTTAATATCCGTAATATCAACGGCAGAAAGCTCACCCTCAATATCTACAAGCGGCTGCCATCTTTTGAGATATGTGATAATAGAAACATTCTCATTAATAACCTGTCCGTTTATATTCTTCTTATAATCTATTATAGGCATATTCAGAATAAGCACAAGCATAAGAACAAATGTAAGAGTAATTGAACAGATTTTAATCAATAAATCCTTATAGCTGAATTTATTTTTAACTCTTACAACACTCTTTGTCATAAGTCTTTTGCTGTAATCAGTTCCTTTTAACTGATTTTTATTTGAAGCAGATGTTTTTTTCTGCGGAACATTATTTATTTTCTTTTTCGAAGCTTTATTCTGACTGCCTTTTTTATGATTATTTTTATTGTTCATTCGGTTAAACCTCGCTTTATACAGAAAACGCTATACGTTATTTCTCTTTTGTCATTCGGGTATAGAAATTATATCCCTCAAGCGTATATCTCGGAATATATCCACCCTTTTTAAGCACTGATTCTATTGAGAATTTTAACCCCTCAAGCATGGCTTCATCAAGATTTGTGTGCGCCAGCTTTCTCATTCTTTCAACATCTTTATAATCCCTGTCAGCAGATACAAGGTCAGCAAGATAAACTATCTCTTCAAGCCTTGACATACCTGCCCTGCCGACAGTATGAAATCTGACGGCATTTATAATATCAATATCCTTTATACCGAATTCATCTCTTATATATGCCGCACCTGCTATTGCATGCCATAAAGGACGTGACATACGTTCTTCATCAAGAACAGAAAGTCCGCTTTCATTTACAAGCTTTAAAAGAGCATCATTTTCCTCTTCCTTGCATATATCGTGAAGAAGTCCCGCATAATATGCTTTTTCAGCATCTTCACCGTAAAGCTTTGCAAGAAATTCGCTTTCCTGCGCTACATTTACACTGTGATTGAATCTTTTTTTTGAAAGTCTTTCTTTCAGAAAAGCTTTTTTGTCATTTGTATTATACACAAAAGCACCTCTGTTTTTCTGTAACCAATAATTACAAATATAATTTACCTAATCTAATATATTGTACTACATTTTTATCCAAATAGCAATACCAATTGAGATTTTTTCTTATTTTTTCCCTTATTTCTGTTGAAGAAACAGGATATGGAGCCGTAGTGCATATTTTAACATTCCCATACTCCAAAAGATGCTGTGCCTTTGAAGCGAGCTGTGGATAATCCCCCTCATTTCTTGAAACACACACAATTGAAGCATTTTTCATTATTTCTTCAAAGCAATACCATTCATCAAAGGTCAGAAGCATATCGCTTCCGATGAGGAGATAAAACTCATCATCGGGATAAAGCTCTTTGAAATGTCTTATCGTATATACGGTATAGCTTGTTCTTTCCTGAGAAAACTCATAATCGCTTACTTCAAAGCTTTTATTATACTCTGTTGCAAGTCTTAGCATTTCAAATCGATCAGTTTCAGATGCATATTCACTGCTTGACCTATGAGGCGATTTCTTTGATGGAACAAAAATAATTCTGTCAAGCCCCAGTTCCTTTAATACACTTTCGGCAAGATGAATATGCCCTTTATGTATAGGATTGAAGCTTCCGCCGAAAATACCTGTTTTCATATAGGTATTACTTTATTTCAATTACAGGGTCTTTCGGATTTCTCTTGAAAAGCACAAATCTGCTTCCGATAACCTGAACTACGTCTGAATCTGTTTTTGACGCAATTTCCTCTGCCGCTTCTCTCGCTGTATATCCTGAATTGTCAAGAACTCTGAGCTTTATAAGCTCTCTTTTTTTCAATGCATCTGCAACCTGCTGAATAAGATTATCATTTATTCCGCCTTTGCCAACCTGAAAAATTGTTTCATAGTTGCTTGCTATTCCTCTTAAAACTGATCTCTGTTTACTTGTAAGCATAAATTTATCCTTTCTTACTGAGCATTTCATACAATGCTCTTAACGCCGCACCACGATGACTGAGCTTATTCTTTTCTTCTGCTGACATTTCTGCCATTGTTCTGTCGCCGCATACAAATACAGGGTCATATCCGAAACCGTTAGTGCCTTTTTCTTCATAGCCGATTTTTCCTATACAGCCACCATTTACCGTAAAGCATGAATTATCATCAACGTATGCGATAACACACTGGAATGAAGCTCCTCTTTTTTCATCGGGAACATCCTTCATTTCTTCAATAAGTTTAGCGCATTCCTCACCTTTCGGAGCATAACGAGCAGAATATACTCCCGGTCTGCCATCAAGTGCGTTCACACAAAGTCCGCTGTCGTCTGCGATAACAGGGATTTTTACAATATCATACACTGCCTTTGCTTTTATCATTGCATTTTCTGCAAAGGTTGTGCCGTTTTCTTCTGGCTCGATATCTGCTCCCGCATCCCTCTGTGAGATTACTTCTATTCCGAGAGGTGCAAGGATTTCTCCTGATTCTCTCAGCTTATTGGCATTATTTGTTGCCATTACTATTTTTTTAAGCATTACTTATCACCTCTGAAGAATTTGCTGAAAAATCCTTTCTTCTTAGGCTTTTCAGTTTCTTCGGTTTTTTCTTCCTCTTCTGTTACCTCAGCAGCTTCTTCTGTATTTTCAGAAACGCTTTCTTCTGCTTCAGCTTCTTCTGTATCTGAAATTTCTGTTTCAATTTCAGTTTCTGATTCAGTCACAGTATCAGTATAATTTTCAGTTTCAATTTCTTCTGCTGTTTCAGTTTCGTCTGATGTTTCTTCTGTATATTCAGTTGCTTCTTCCGCTTCAATTTCAGCAGTTTCATTTTCTGAAATTTCATCTGATTCTGTAGTTTCAGCTTCTTCGCTTTCAGCATCATTATCTTCAAATAGTGCCGCAACAAAGCTCTTGCTGTCAAAAGGCTGGAGGTCGTCAATCTGTTCTCCGACGCCCACAAGCTTTACAGGAATATTAAGCTCGTTCATTATTGAAATTACAATACCACCCTTTGCAGTACCGTCAAGCTTTGTGAGAACTATACCTGTAAGCTCAGCTGTTTCGCTGAATAATCTCGCCTGATTTACAGCGTTCTGTCCTGTTGTTGCATCAAGAACAAGCAGAACTTCCTTTGAACAGCCCTCAGCCTGTGTAGACATAATTCTGTTTATCTTTGCAAGCTCTTCCATAAGATTTTTCTTATTATGAAGTCTGCCTGCTGTATCAATAATAAGAACATCACAATTTCTTGCCTTAGCCGCCTGAATAGCGTCATATACAACTGCTCCCGGGTCAGAACCCTCAGCATGTTTTACAATATCAACTCCTGCACGTTCTGTCCATACCTGAAGCTGATCGATAGCCGCTGCTCTGAATGTATCCGCCGCCGCAACAATAACCTTTTTGCCCTCAGATTTAAGCTGGTGACAAAGCTTTCCGATAGTTGTTGTCTTTCCGGCGCCGTTTACACCGATTACCATTATAATTGACGGAGTAGTTGACATATTGAGCGATGTATCATCGCCCATCATTTCAG
>JAFWWU010000088.1 GCA_017523285.1 Ruminococcus sp. | reverse complement strand
TACCTACGGTAATATATTCATTTAATACAATGGTGGTAATTTTTGAGGTTTTACACTAATTCACAACCGCTTTTTTCGGTGATGAAATTTTAAAATTAAGGTGGTAATTTTTGAGTATTTCAAGTTATTAAAGACTTTACACCAATAAGCAACCGTGATATAATATAAATACATATTATATAATAAGGCGGTGAAAGTGGTGAGTGATTATATGACTGGTAAAGAAATTGTAAACTTGATTGATAAGTTGCAAGAAAAGGGAATGTCAAGCGATGAAATAATTGATATAATTAAATACATCGAATTGAACGACCCAAAACAAACTAATCAATAAAAATCATATCAAATCAAAAAACGGTGTAAAGTCTTTTCAAGGTGTAACAGCCTTTAAGCTTTGCACCGTTTTAGTTGATAAAAATATTTTTAATATATCTTAATACAAGCCTTGACAAAAGGTAGTAAGTTATGTTAAACTAATATCAGTTATGGAAATTAAACAACCATAAACTAACCATAAACAAAGATAAACATAAAATAAGATATGTATTGTTCTTGTTTGAATTTCCCTATAATACGTTGTTTAAGTGCCTTTTTCACTTGACGTACAGAACGTATATCACAACTGGGAAATGACAGAAGAATAATCGCAATAAAAGTCTTTTTCATACAATGTATCAATACATATGTGTTATACATTTAATCTTGAAAAAGACTTTTACGCATTTAGAAGGAGGGGAATTGAATAATGAAAACAAGGTTAATTGCACTTTTATCCGCACTTATGCTTACAGTAACCTTTGCATGCTGTAAAGGTAGTAAAAAGAAAGAAATTAGCGAAAGCTCCAAATCAATGTTTGATGGACTGGAAATCTCAGATTCAAGCGATACAGATAACGATTCAGAGCCACAGCATATAAGTCCTGTTGAAACAGTCACAGCTTCTTATGGTGCACAGATTGCTCCTAAAGTTAATGTATCCCGTGAGCATGGCTCAAATACCTATGATATGCAGCTTTCGGATTTTATCGAGCAAGGCGATATTATAAATTCATTTACATTTGTTATATATTCAGATAGCAGAAATATCGGAACATTTAAAGGCGGATGCGGAATATCTGTTTCAGATGATTGTCCGTCAGCCGTTTCTGAAAAATGGTATCAGTCACCTGATTTCACATCGGGAACAGAGGGGACTTATGGAGAAATTACATGGAATGTTCCTGCTGAAATTCAGAAATATATTTTAGCAGACGGAAAAATTACATTCGGCTACTGGTGGGGGAATGTAAGTAATATTCGTCTTGATACAGTTGTATGTAACTTTACAAGAACAAGAGAGCTTCCTGTTGACGGTACAGTAGATATAAGCGTCAATAAATCTGTTTCATATAGTGCTGAGGACAGAACAGCCGCTTTCAGTCTTGCAGGTTCAACTCCAAGTGGTACAGTTCCGCAAGCTGTTACATTCAATATAAGTACAGATGGTGCGTTTGATAAATTTACAGGTGCATTCGGAGTGAAATCATCGCTTGGGGATTATTTGTCCTCAGATGTAGCTGTTTTCACAGGAAATTCATCCCTTTCACTTACATGGATTTTACCTGACGAGGCGAGAGCATATGCCGCCGCAGATGATGTACAGGTTTATCTTGGCTACTGGTGGAGTGAAAGACCTACGCTAACGCTCAGCAATGCAGTTGTAAAATACAGTATCGGCGATAATAATACTTTTGTTCCGTCTGAGAATAAAAAGCCAACTGAAAATATCGGCTCAACAGATAATTCAGCAGATTTCAGAACAGCACAGCAGATTGTGAACGAAATAAAAGTAGGCTGGAATTTAGGTAATACATTAGAGTGTTATGATTATTCAAGCTGGACGAATGACGCTGAAACTGCATGGGGAAATCCTGTAACTACAAAAGGAATGATAAACTCAGTAAAAACTGCCGGCTTCAATGCAATAAGAATTCCTGTAACATGGAATGACCATATGACAGGTGATAAGATTGACAGTGCATGGCTTGACAGAGTACAGGAAGTAGTCGATTATGCATATAATGACGGTATGTTCGTAATTATTAATATGCATCACGATGATTATACATGGTTTAAGCCAAATGATGCAGAATATGCCGCAAACAGTGCAAGACTTTGCAGTATATGGTCACAGGTTTCAGAGCGTTTCAAAAATTATGGCGACAGACTTCTTTTTGAGGGTATGAATGAGCCGAGAACTGTCGGAAGTTCAGCAGAATGGAATGGCGGTACAGCACCTGAAAGAAGCGTAATAAACAAGTATGAGCAGGATTTTGTAAATACAGTCAGAGCTTCAGGCGGAAACAATGCTGAAAGAACTCTTATTGTTACATCTTATGCCGCTTCTGCAGTTGATGCCGCAATCAATGACGTAGTAATTCCAAGTGATAAGAATATTGCAATATCAATTCATTACTATGCTCCTTGGAATTTTGCAGACGGTCAGACAACGTCATTCACAGAAAATGACAAAATAGAACTAAGCAATAAATTTTCACAGCTTAAATCAATGTTTGCAGATAAGGGAACACCTGTTATAATTGGCGAATTCGGATGCGTTAAAGCTGCATCAGATACTTTAAGAGGCGATTATTTCGAATATTATATTTCAGAAGCAAAAAAATTCGGAATAAAATGCTTCGTATGGGATAACGGCACATTATCGGGAGAATCTTCATTCGGTATTTTTGACAGAGATGCATATAAATGGACAGAAACAATCCTTAAAGGCATTATAGACGGTGCAGAATCATAACCACCCGTCAAACGGGTGGTTTGCACAAAGGCTAAAAGCCTTTTG
>JAFWWU010000087.1 GCA_017523285.1 Ruminococcus sp. | reverse complement strand
TTCTATTATCTTTGGCTCTGAATGAACCTGAATTATTGAAATCTCTCACCCACTTTGTTACACTTGATTTTGCTATTCCATATTCTTTTGCTACAGAATTTGTGGACTTTCCGCTTTTTACAAGCATTACTATCTGCCTTTTAAATTCATCTGTGTAATTTCTTGTTTTTCCTGACATTTTTGCCACCTTACCTTTTTTATTTCTATTATATCATGGCTAAATGTTTTCTGTCCAATTTATTATAACCGATCCAACTGCCTGCATAGCCGCAGACAAAACCTCTCACAAAGCTCTTTAAAATATCTTTCATATGCAGTTACCTCCATTTCAATATTCAATATAGCAGGAAGTCGCTCTATCAGGATAATAATATATAACTGAAAATAGGAGTTGATTCGGTGGCTTATAGACAAAAAAATCCCTATGAGATTAATTTCTCATAGGGATTCGTTTTCGCCATTTCGCCATCAGATTTTAATGAAAGAGTAATATATATATTCTTGATCTTATATAGGTTAATAAGAATATATAGTAATGTATAATATATAAATTAAAATAGATTATATATAGTCGTGAGATTATTAGAAAAAATGCTATAAAGAGAATACTTCCAATAATTGAACGCCCGTTAGGGCTGACACTGTGACGAGCGTAAGGGAGGAACGGTGGCATAGCCCAGCGCAGCTGCCTGCACGGAGTGCCACTGCCCGTGTAGGGCAATTATTATAATTATTCATTTGTGATAGGGATATAAACCATCTTCAACGGTATCATCTTCTTATATTTCTCACTAAGACTGTCATAATACTTCAATATCAAATCGACCAGCTCCTTACCATTGATACCACGAATAATAGGTGTATTGTCAAGGTATTTCTGAGCCTTTTTAGTATAGTTGGAGAGTGTCACAAACAGACCATAATCACCCTCACGCATAGCACCTTTCAGCGACTGTATAGTGGTTTCCTTAATATCACCGTCCTGGCTCTTGACCTGAACAAGTATTCTCGGCGGAAGCTCGTCTTTATAGGCAGTAATATCAATACCACTGTCACCACCGTGGGGGGAAATAGTCGTCCTATATCCCATTGCACTCAACAAATCTGCTACAAATTCTTCAAGGTCATAGCCCTTAAGGTTTCGGCTTAGTTCTTTAAGAATGTAGTCTCTTGTGTTTTCAATAATCTCATCTGCCGTTGCAGCAACAGTTTCATCATCTGAGATATCTGCTGAAACAGTACCTTTGAAGTTCTTGTCTAAAGCTGCAAGGAACTCGTCGGCGTAGTTTTTGACTGAAAAGAAAGACATAGCTGAGCCAATCTCATACAAAGCTCCCTGCGAAAAAGCTGTCCTCGGAAGATGCTTCAACCATTTGACTTTACGCTGCTGAACGTAGCTACCAGTATCATGAGCATATATGTAGTTGCTCTCAACAGTTCCGATATTGATTTCTCTGTTGATCTTTGACGGGAATACAATGAAGTCGCCAATCTGGACTTCATGGGCAAATCTGTATAGCATACCTGCGCTGGTAGCGACTTTCATCTTCTTATCATCATGATATGTCTCGATGTATTTTTTTTTGAACGCCTCACGATCCGGAGCAATTTCAGTTAGATCACCTATTTCATCCCATCCAATAGCAATAACATTTTCTTTCAAGAATAGGTTATCATTTCGGGTGTGTATTCCCCATACTCTTTTTTCGTCGGTCATTACTCTAACTCCTTCCCACTAAAATTAAAATGGTACCTCGGTATCTGTGATAATGAGCACTTCTTCATAGTTTTCGTTTAGCTCTTCAGTTACAGTTTTTATGAGTGCTGAAAGATGCTCAGGAAAAATTTCTGATGTTTCTTTGTAGAGCTTATTAAGCTTTTCGATGATAGTTATATATATTTTTCTATCATTATATATTCGACTATCCTTATCCAAAAACACAGAAACTTTTATCTGATCACTAAAAATATGATCCTGTATTACAGTCTCTAAATTTTCCATAACTGATTTAATATAAATCTCATCAAACCGTATACTTGTTAAGAAATTTCTATAGTATTCTTCATCGCCAAAATCATTATACGCAGTAGACCAACATATACTATCAAGTGTATCTTTTAATTGTTCCCTTATTATTTCTATATTCGGAATTTCCTTTTTCGGAACTAATTCCGTCAATTTCTTATTCTCTAAAAGAGAGCTAAACATTGAGTTTTTCTTTATATGTATCTTTTTACCGGTGTAATCCTCAAATTCTTTAGTTAAGTCGTCAGTTTTGTTGGTGAATCCTTTATCATCTGTTAAAAATACAACTTCGTTTTCACCGCTATTTTTAAAAAATTCCATTATAGAAAGCCACATTAAAGTGTCTTTAAAGCCCTTGTCACTTGCGTTATCATTATCGTTAAAAGGCGGTATTTTATTATATGCTCTTGTTAGTATCGTATCAAACAAATCCGAGGATATTTCATACTTTATAATGTGCTCTTTAAATACAGATTCATAACCATGCTGAATGGCTTCTTTATGTTTAATAAGTTCTGCTTCAAGATCACTGTAACTTTTTATCGTAAGTAATGCTTTTATTTCCTTGCGTAACTTTAGAGCTTCCACATAAGCGCTTTTCTTTGCTGCACATTGTTGCGCTTTTCGTTCTTCAATTGATACCTGCGTAACATATGGTATGTATTTCTTGTCTAATTTTTTTATTACTTCACTTAAGTTTTGATTCTGTACAATAAAATTTGTATCAAATACAAAAGCTATTTTTTCTTCCATAATATTACCTCGATTCTTAATTTTTCAAAGCATCGTATATCAGGAGTAAAGAATCCCTACTTCGATATCTTCGGGGCGATCCTACTGAGATCATCTATCTCATCTCAAACGATAGCTATAATAATCCTTTCAAGAACAGAGTGTCGTCAAAGATGCGTATTCCCATACTTATGTTTCCGCAGTTTTCTTAATCGCTACCTAAGCATTCTGCGATAAACAACTCAGGAAATTGTAATTATGTAACTTAGATTTGTCTGCTAAATATTTGATTTGATGACCAATTGGTACTGAATCCTTACGATCTGATGATTCTATATATGTATTTACAAACCAAGGTGTAGATATTGGAATTATCCTATTAATAGCCATAATATCATTATCTAAAGCAGGCTTTATCGCATTCCATAAGTCTATCTGCCATTTCCCAAAAGCAGTTACAAAATCCGCTGTAACATCATAAATGTTGACCTTTTCGACATTCATCTTAAGAAGTTCGTCTCTGAATTTTCCGTTTATACCACTATCCTTTGCTGTCAAGTCAGAGACTTTAGCCAAAACGTCTACCTTACCTTTTAATACATCCGTCGTAATAAGCTTAATAGGAAGAGAGTTATGAGCAGTATAGGTTCTTATGTTATATAGGAATCTATAACAAAAATCTGTATCATAAAATCCGCATTTAAGTTTCTTAAAGACAGTATCATAATGCCTTTCATTATAACTTATCCACATATAGAAAGAATTAACTAAATTGGAAAACAGTCTGTTTATATTTATAAAGTCGTTGTCACCCTGCTGGAGTGTAGTCTCACAGTAACGATTGAATTCTTGACAATTCATAAGGATCAAAGGATAATAGTCAATTTCATTAAGCAATTTTGAGATTTTCTTGGATTTATCTTCTATAATTAGGAACTCATTCTCTGATATAGACTTATTATCATATATGCCTCCGAAACAAGAAATGTGATATCTTTTGTTGTCACTCATCATTACCCCTCCGTCAACCTCTGATACATCTTCATCAGTTCTGCAACGCATTCGCTCTCGGTGTTGAGCCTGCCCCAGAAGCCGTAAGCCTCCATGACGGCTTTATCGTTAGCCTGATGAGCCTTGCGGAGTTCGGGAGGCATCGTCAGTTCGTCGTAGAGGTCGGCGAGGGAGCTGTCGGGATATAGGGCTCTTGCGTCGAGTATCATCTGTGCGGTTTTCTCTATCTTTGCTTTCTGTTCTGTGGTGGGGGTACACCACGGGAAAGTGTTGTACACTATTTCTTTTGAATAACGATAGCGCATTTCTAGACGCCCAGCAACCATTCTCATCCATGCCATATGTACATTTGAAGTAATGACTCCAAAATGGTACAATGTTGCATAAGGCACAATTTGTACAGCATTAGAAGAAATTGTTTCAGAAGACAAAAATCCGATAGGAATATATTTCCTTTTTTCAGATGATACACTAGGTACAATTAAATAGTCTGCGTTATCTGGTTGAGTGATTTGCGCAAACAAATGCGGCACTTTTGCATAACCATTTGTAGTTTTTGCTTTTGACGCTAATCGAAAATCTTTAACAGCTTGAACTTTTTTATATAATATCCTGCTTCTCGTAATATCAGAAGGAGAAGCCTCTTTAAGCCATAAGCACCAACGCTTTTTACCTTTTATGAATTCATCCGCACCCATGTAAGGATGTAACCATTTACTCAGATTTGGTTCATTTTTCAATATTTCCTCATACTCTTCCTCTTTGATGACAAAATTTCCATCGTCACGAGGTTGATTTCCAAAATTCATTTTTGGTACTTTACAAATAGCTTCTTTTTGCGCAGTTACAAATGTTTCTTCTCCTTCTAATAAATAAGGACTTATATTCTTGGCTTTCTTTCCAACATTATTAGAGTAAAGGAACTTGTTATCCCTATCAAAATCAGCAAAACCAATAATAACACAATGTACAGCAGCTTGCTTGGTCGATTCGCTGTTCCATCTAAAAGTTTGGTGTGCAAAATTGATATGAATGTGGTAGCTATTTAATAATACTCCCCATAATATTGGCACTTGTGCGCCCTGACAGATTGAATTAGTAGATACAAAAGCTACTTCGATTTTTGTATTGTATATCATTTTGGCAGCAAGTTTGTACCAGCAGGTCACATAATCTAAATCTTGGACATCTTTAATATCTCCGAAAATGCGCTTAACATCTTCTTTTTGTTCGCTACCTTGATCCATCATGCGAGCACCTATAAAAGGCGGATTTCCCATAATATAAGACAGCTTGTCCTTCGGCACAACGCTCTCCCAGTCAATACGCAGAGCGTTGCCCTCAACGATATGGTCTTTATAGGATTTCAGCGGCAGGAAGTCGAGGTTCACCTGCATAATTTCTTCTGTCGCACGCAGCATTTTATGCTCCGCTATCCACAGAGCCGTCCTTGCAACAGCCACAGCAAAGTCGTTTATCTCAATTCCGTAGAACTGGTTTATACTTACCTGTATCAGGTCGTCAAGTCCGAGCATAGCTTGACCTCGGTTCTCCTCGAACAGAGCCTCGTTTTCGAGCTTGCGAATCGAGAGGTATGTTTCTGTAAGGAAGTTTCCGCTTCCGCAGGCAGGATCAAAGAACACAAGCGACGCAAGTTTGCTGCGAAATTCGCTCAAACGCTGTTTACGGGTACGCTCGTCCTTGTAAGCGGTATAAGTATCGAGTTCCTTGCGGAGATCGCTGAGGAACAGCGGATCAATGACCTTGTGGATGTTCTCAATAGATGTATAGTGCATACCGCCGCTGCGTCTTGTTTCGGGGTTCAGTGTGGATTCAAACACCGCTCCGAAGATAGTCGGACTGATTTCCGACCAGTCAAAGCCAGCACTTGCCTTATTAACAAGTATATCAACTATTTCATCGGTAAAAGGCGGAATTTCTATCTTCTCGTCAGCGAAGAGTCCACCATTAACGTATGGGAATGCTGCAAGCTCATCATCCATATACGGATCGTACTCGTCACGCTGTTCATGTGTCATATCCAACACCTTGAACAGCTCACGAAGCTTTCTGTGAACTTCCTTGATAGGGAACTGTTTGAGGTACTGGCCGAACATCTCATACTTCGGGAAAATCTGCGAATCCTCAGCGTACAGGCAGAAAACGAGCCTTACACAAAGCATATTGAGACTTTTCAGCGTTTCGGGACTGTCGGGATTCTTATACTGCTTTATGAGAGCATTGTACAGCTTTCCGACAAGTTCACCTGCATCAATGGATATCTGTTCCTCTTTTTTCAGTATTTCCGACTTCTGCTCAACGAGGAACTGTAACTGGTAGAACTGCTTCGGCAGGTCTTTCAGCAGTATTTCATCAGGCTCACCGTTGGGTTTATTCATGTTATATATGAGGATACGCTCGAAGTTCGAGACAATGATCCACCTTGCACGATCCTCATAGGGGAGATAGTTATTGTATCGGAAAGCCTGTCCATATGGAGTGAGTTTCTCACCATCGGACTGCACAGTGGTCTTGCCGAGCTTCTTTTCAATGCTCTTTTGCTCTATCAGCACCTTTGTAGAGGGGATAAAGCCGTCTATGAACTTGGTGTTCTTCTCTATCACAACGGGCTTTTCAAACTGTATAATCGAAGTGGGATTCTCAACGCCCAGAACATTCTGAAGTAAATCAATCCAGAAAAGTGCAGTTTCCTGTTTCTCGTCACCTTTGCCTTCCCAGCGTGCTGAGAATTCCTTGGCAGCTTTTATTTGTTGCTTTTCGGTCATTTCAACCATCCCCTTATATTACCATATTTTATTTATTATATCACACTTTGCTTAAATATTCAAGTGGAAAAGGCGCATTTTTAAACGATTTGTCAATCAGAAGTATAAGTTTAATTCGTTTTATTATGGACAGGGGTTCAATTCCCCTCGCCGACACCATAACCCGTCTCCGCCATTTCACCATCAATTTTAAGAGAAAGTGTGCTCCTGAGAATAGGTATCATTTAAGGTAGGTCACGGTCATTTGCACGTTTAACCCACGAACTTTTTCAGGACAACAAGATAAAACAAAATCCCTAAATACCGTTATTATATGGTATTTAGGGATTTTTGTAACCTTTCCGGTTACACATTTTTGATTGTCGGTCTTGCTCAAAATAGATGACATTGAAAAGCGACGATTCTACAAGGTTTATCAAGCATTTCATTGCTTGGAGAGCTTATTTTTTTTGCTCAACGGTAACGTCTTCTGAACCCCCGACCTCAGTTGGTTTGGGTGTCTTTTTTTGCAATCAAACTGAACCCCTCACTTTCCTCAACGAGGTATTCATACAGATCCTCTGCCGAAGTCAGGAGATAGACCTCAATCTTGTTGCCCTTGGGAATTCCAAAGAAGTATTCGCCATTTTCATCTCTTTCGTAGAGATAATCACGGATTACACCGAAGCGGTCGAAGGTGACCACAGTGATCATTGTGATCAGATCCTTCAGGAAGTCACATTCTTCCATGATGCAGTCCTTACACTCATCAGGGATATAATCGTTGTCCTCGATGAACTCTCTCTTGTCATCAATCGTGTTCATCATCATTGTAATCAGCTTAACAAATGTTTCCTTTGAAATCATCATATTCCTTACCTCCATTTTTCAGCTTACATCATACTCATACCCTCGTCGGGTTCTTCGTTCATTTCCTCGGCTGAGCAGATTTCCACATACTCGCCAAGAATGTTCAAAGCCTCGGAATAACTTCCGGAGGCTGTAACTCTGGTCTGCATTTCCTGTGCCTGTTCTTTCAGTCCGTTTTCACGGAGTGTCCTGATTGCCATACCAAGCAGATTATAGATATTTCCGTTTGCCCCAATCAGCGGACACTTTGGTTTCTCATTCATCGCCATGATATTCCTCCATTATTTCCCTCAGCTCAAGCTTTTCGCTGTCGATATAATCTTTTGCAAGCTGCTCGGCTTCATGGATATCATTTTCCAGAAGCTCATATCCGACTGCTGCATAGATAATATCGACAGCGTTTTTCTTTTCTTTACTGTCATAAATCTCAATTGTGAAGCCATCACATGGAACAGACTGACCGTCCCGATTGATTCGGAACGGTCTGCTCGGTGTGATCTTCACTTCAAAGCCCTTGTATTTCGTAGCTATCACCCCTATTCAAAAGTCATCTGGAAGTCATCGGTTTCTTCCATATCTTCTTCGATATCCTCATCTTCTTCCTGTTCCTGATGCTGTACATGATATACCGCACGTTCAAGGGCAGCTCTCAGATACGAGGTATCCATGCCGTTGGCCTCATAGCCCTTTTTGATGCCGTTGTAGTATGTCGGACTCGGCGGAGCAATCTCACCGCAATTCATGAGGTATGCCATGCCTTCACGGATTTTGCCGTCAACCTCTACTTCAAAAAGTTCCTTGCGGTACATCCGAGGGAATCCCTCGTAACGATCAAGGCTGAGTTCATCCCTCTGGTCAATCTCCCAGAGCAGAACAGGAACTTCCGCACCTTTCTTCGGAACAATGGTTGCCACCCCTCTGAATTCCAGTTCATAATCGGGAATCATTCTCGTTCCCACAACCTTGGAATTGGGACAGCGGAAAGCCATCTGCTCCAGATTGATATTACTGCCATAGGCAATATATAAGCGTTTGTATTTCATAATGATCTGTCCTTTCCTTTACATTGACATTGCCATGCCTTCATCTTCGGTTTCTTCAAAATCGTCACAATCGCTCACAGTGGCTTCCAAGTTTTCATCGGGTGTTTCCCCGACTTCTTGTCTATCGTCGCACACGGTGGCTACACGCTCGTCACAGGGCGATTCATTCTGCTGTTCCTGTTCATGGGCAGCAATTCGTTCCTGCCTGAGCCTTTCACGCTGTGCAATTCCATCTTCAGGATGCCTCCACGCTATATCTCCCGTCAGATGCTTCAGCAAGTGAGTTCTGCAGTTCTTGTATTCATCGCCGATCAGACCAAGGTTTAAGAGCCACACTCTGAAGCTGTATCGCATATTATCGCTGTGAGATACACTGGGGGAGCAGTACTTCTTTGTCATTGCCGCATTGCTGATGGCAAGGGCAAGCACAATCTGCGCCCTGACCTCACCTGCGTGGAGCGATGCATTACAGCATCGGATCTCATAATGTCCGTGCTGAAAATAGCTGTGCAAGTTGAGTGCATGATATCTTGTGTTCGAGTAGTGACGGTACTGCTCACTCATGTTGCCTCTGTACCAGAGTTCCTTGATTTTCTCAATGGTCTTAGGCTTCTTACGGTTCAGTTCTTCAACAAATCGTGGATCGGATTTTGAGCAATAACCGCTTCTGGCTGATGATACCTGCAGAGCATCCCACAGGAAATCTTCCTTGCTTGCGAAAATATTTACAAGGTTGCGGATCTGCTGTGGAGTGTAATCATCAGCTGAGATGTGTAGGTGCGTTCCACAACAGTATTCGGGGCCGCATCTTCCTTTTGCATGACGCAATGCTCGGATGACCTCCTGCAGAAGCGGAATATCCTCATAGCCAAGCACTGGGCTGTTCAGCTATACGCTGTATGATTTCGACGCACTGTTGCCATTTGCATCCACACACTTAACACTGCCGTCGTATACGATTGACCATTCTCTGCCTTGCTCATCATCGACAGTATATTTATCGTAGCTGCCGCCTTCATGAAAAGCTGTACCGCCAAGTACCTTTGCAATGGCTCTTGCCGCCTGACAGCGTGTGAGACCTGTCAACTCGATTTCGATACCGAAGTTTCTCGTCTTAATGCCTTCAAAGTTTCCTGCCAATCAATCACCTCCCAAATAAAAACGGCCTGCATCCGCAAGCCGTTTTCTCGTTTATTTCTTATCAACCTCTGCCTTGACCGCATCCCACTTTGAGTACATCTTCGATTTCATTTTTATCCCTCCCCTAAAAGTCGTAATTTCCTCCTCTATCCGGCTTAAAAACAATCAATCAAATTATCGATTTCTCTATTGCAACAATTCGAGAAATGTGATATAATATGT
>JAFWWU010000086.1 GCA_017523285.1 Ruminococcus sp. | reverse complement strand
GAAAGCTCCAGCCTGCACAATCGGAGTGCTTGCACAGGCTGTAAAGGAACTGTTCGAGTCTCAGGACGAAATCAAGATTATTGGTATCCGTCACGGTGAGAAAATGTATGAAACTCTCCTTACCAATGAGGAATGCTCCAATGCAACGGATATGGGAGAGTTCTATCGTGTTCCATGCGATAAGCGTGATCTGAATTATGATAAGTACTTCAAGGACGGAGATGTTGAGAGAAATCCTCTTACCGAATTTGACTCACGTAATACCGATCTCCTTGACGTTGAACAGGTAAAGGACAAGCTTCTTACGCTCCAGTATATCCGTGATGAGCTTGAAGCGTGGAGGAACAGATAATGAATATACTGATTACAGGTGCAAAGGGATTCGTAGGAAAAAACCTTACCTTTGCACTTCAGAATATTAAGGACGGCAAAGATAAAACTCACCCTGAGCTTGAAATAGGCGAGATTTTCTGTTTTGATATTGATTCAGACATAAATCTCCTTGATAAGTATTGCTCTGAGGCTGATTTCGTTTTCAACCTTGCCGGAGTAAATCGTCCTAAAGAGCAGAGCGAGCTCATGGAAGGAAACTTTGGATTCGCTTCAAGACTCCTTGAAACACTAAAAAAATACGAAAACAAGTGTCCTGTGATGATTTCTTCGTCAACACAGGCACTTCTTGATAATGCATACGGTCATTCCAAAAAGGCTGGAGAAGAGCTTCTTTTCTCCTATGCAAAGGAAACCGGTGCTAAGGCTCTTGTTTATCGTTTCCCTAATCTTTTCGGCAAGCTTTGCAGACCGAACTATAACTCTGCAATAGCAACCTTCTGCCACAACATTGCAAATGATCTGCCCATTCAGGTGAATGATCCTTCTGTAAAAATGACTCTCGTTTATATCGATGACCTCATTGATGAAATGCTCAGAGCATTGTCAGGCAATGAAACTCGTGAGGGAGATTACTGCAAAGTTCCCGTTTTCCACGAAACAACACTCGGATTTATTGCTGATACAATCAGAAGCTTCCCCGAAATCAGGGCAAGTCTTAGTGTACCGAGCTTTGCTGATTCTCTTGTATCGAAGCTTTACAGCACATTTCTCAGCTATCTGCCTGCGGACAAGTTTATCTATGATCTGAAAATGAACTGTGACGACCGTGGCTCTTTCACAGAAATAATAAGAACTGCCGACAGAGGACAGTTCAGTGTGAATATTTCAAAGCCGGGTATTACTAAGGGTAATCACTGGCATCATTCAAAGAATGAGAAGTTTGTGGTTGTCAAGGGCGAGGGACTTATTCAGCTTCGTAAAATCGGCAAAAACGAGAATGGTGAAGATTATCCCGTTGTTGAGTTCAAAGTAAGCGGAGAGAAAATTCAGGTAGTTGAAATGATACCGGGATATACTCACAACATCATCAACCTTTCCGAAACAGAGGATCTCGTTACATTTATGTGGGCAAATGAGTGTTTCAATCCCGAAAAGCCCGATACATTCTTTGAGGTGGTAGAATAATGGAAATCAAAACAGATTATTCTGATATTAAATTTGCAGATAACGGAAAACTCAAGCTTCTGATTATCGTTGGCACAAGACCTGAGATAATTCGTCTTGCGGCAGTAATCAATAAGTGCAGAGAGTATTTCGACTGCATACTGGCTCATACGGGACAGAACTATGACTATAATCTTAATGGTGTGTTTTTCCACGACCTGAAGCTTAAAAATCCCGAAGTTTACATGGATGCAGTAGGTGATGATCTTGGAGCAACAGTTGGAAATATCATCAACTGTTCATACAAGCTTATGTCTCAGATTAAGCCTGATGCAATGCTGATTCTCGGTGATACTAATTCATGTCTTTCAGCAATTGCTGCAAAGCGTCTTCATATTCCAATTTTCCACATGGAAGCTGGAAATCGCTGTAAGGACGAATGTCTGCCCGAGGAGACAAACCGCCGTATTGTGGACATCATCTCCGATGTGAATATGGCATATTCCGAGCACGCAAGACGCTATCTTGCAGATTGCGGACTGCCTAAGGAAAGAACTTATGTTACAGGTTCGCCTATGGCGGAGGTTCTCAGAAATAATCTTGCAGAGATTGAAGCTTCTGATATTCACAGCCGACTCGGACTTGAAAAGGGCAAGTATATACTTCTCTCTGCTCACCGTGAGGAGAATATCGACACGGAAAAGAACTTCCTGTCGCTGTTCAATGCAATCAATAAAATGGCTGAGAAGTATGATATGCCGATACTTTATTCATGCCATCCACGCTCGAAGAAACGTCTTGCAGAAAGCGGATTTGTTCTTGACAAGAGAGTGATTCAGCATGAACCTCTCGGATTCCATGACTATAACTGCTTACAGATGAATGCATTTGCAGTTGTATCTGACAGCGGAACACTTCCCGAAGAAAGCAGTTTCTTCACAAGTGTGGGAAAGCCTTTCCCTGCAATATGTATCAGAACCTCAACAGAGCGTCCTGAAGCACTTGATAAGGCTTGCTTTATACTTGCCGGAATTGATGAAAAATCACTTCTTCAGGCAGTAGATACAGCTGTAACTATGAATATCAATGGTGACTTTGGTATTCCTGTGCCTGATTACATCGAGGAAAATGTCTCCACAAAGGTAGTTAAAATCATTCAGTCGTATACAGGTGTTGTAGATAAAATGGTGTGGAGGAAGTTCTGAATGAAAAGAGAACTTGGTATCGCACGCTGCGGATTGGCTTGCTGTTTATGTTCTGAAAATGAACATTGTCGTGGGTGTAATTCAGGAGATTGTCCTGATAAAGAATGGTGCGAAAACCGAAAATGTTCCATGGAAAAGCAGATAGATAATTGTTATCTTTGTGAGGCGGATTGCAGAAAAGGACTTCTTGCTAAAATTAAGCCTTACGGATTTACTGTATTTGCTAAAAGGTATGGAATCGAAACTTTGCTGAACTGTCTTGAAGAAAACGAAAGAAACGGTATTGTTTATCATTGTCAGGGAATTATCGGAGATTATGATGATTTTGATGATGTCGAATCACTCATTCAGTTTATACGAACAGGCAAACGGCAGATGTAGTAGGAGAAAAATGATGATCAAACGAGATAACTACTCAGTGCGGTTATAATGACAACATGGCAGTCGATATTAACCACAATAGATTTTCACTTAAGGAATAAAAGAGATACTATGGCTTTTGTAAATGAGAGATTGACATCTAAGCAACAACAAGAAGTTAATTCATGGGAAATCAGTTATCCTCGTTGTGCAATGGGACAGATATTAAAAACTGATATACTTGTAAATCCTTGGTACTGTACTGTCGATAAAGAAAGAAAAATTTATCTTTTTGGAATATATTACCTCAGGGATTATTTTGAAGAACGTCTTTTTGTATTCATATGGAAAAATAAAAAATATTTTGTACAATTCAGATATATATTTGAGGATGGAAATACACTTGTCTGGGATACTCCTGAACATTATGCGTGTAATAGCATTTCTTTTCCATACAGTACCGAAGAAGGATTTATTGACGATTTACGTTCTGCTTTAATTGCATATGGAAAATACGGAACACCAGATGAAAAAATCAATACAAAATGTAACTTTTAGGAGATTTAATCGTAGATAGTTGTGGTAACACTGCACGTTGTAAAAAAGAATATCTCATATTGCTTTGTGAAAAGCAGTCAAAATTTCTTTTGGGGGATAATATATAATGTTAATTAAAAGCGGTCGGATAAATTTCTTTTTTAAATCTGATGTTACACTCTATATTCTGAAAGGCAAAAATTCAGACCTGTTGATTGATACAGGATTTATAGGTGTATGGAATGAAATGGAAAAATGGCTTAACGAGTACAATGTGAAACATGTATTGCTGACACACGCTCATGTTGACCACGACTGGAATGCTGCAAGACTGCAGAGCATGGGTGCAAAAATACTGCTGAGCAGTGCTGATAAGGATTTGCGGCAGAATTATCTTTCGCAGCCAGTCAAGCCGACTGCACCCAGATATCGTATCCGTAATCTGACACAGCTTGCTGGTGGTGCGCTTGTAAAAAGCAAGCGTTATACACCTGATATTTATTTACCCGATAACGATAGGGATTTCCTGAAATCTCTTGGCTATGATGCAGAAATAATTCCGCTGCCAGGACATACTTATGGATCAATAGGAGTCCTCAGTAATGGTGTTCTGTACTGCGGAGATGCATTTACTATGCTCTGGCATAAGCCTGATGTAACACCTCACGCAGTAAGCATACCGCATATGAAAAAATCATTGCAAACGATACTGGAAATAAATCCGCAGTGGCTTGCGTGCGGACATGGTTTGCCTGTAAGAATGGATAAAGCTCGTCCTGTTATCGAGCAATATCTGAAAATGTTTTGATTCACTGATAACAGTTAAGGAGCAAAAATGATATATACAAAACTTACTCAAAAAGCAATGAAAATAGCATACGACGCACATCACGGTCAGACCGACTGCAACGGTATGCCGTATGTATTTCACCCATATCATTTAGCTGAGCAAATGGACGATGAATATTCCTGTTGTGTGGCTCTGCTTCATGATGTAGCTGAAGATACTTCCGTGACGCTTGAAGATCTTGCAAAGGAGTTTCCACAGGAAATAATTGAAGCGTTAAAGCTTCTTACTCATGAAAAGGGTACAGATTACTTTGAATATGTACGGAAAATCAAGGATAATCCGCTTGCTAAGAAAGTAAAGCTTGCTGACCTTGAACATAACATGGACAGAAGCAGAATAGTGGATAAATCCGTTGTATCAGCCGAAAAGCTTGACTACTGGGATATGAAATACGGCAAAGCAAAGGCTATTCTGACAGAATAAAGGAGATCAAAATGGATAATAAAGAAAAGAATACAAAAAAGACAGATAATACCAAGAACAGAGAAAAGACAAATAATGCAATCAATTCCAAAACGATTATTATTATACTGAGTTCAGTAATAGGAGTATGTCTGATTGTGATAATAATACTTCTGTGTTTATTGCTGAATAAATCCGATGATAATAAATCAAGCGATAATAAGTCTGGTGTATCGGATACAAGTATGCAGAACGAAACATTGTCACCAGAACAGGAAATAACTTCAATAACAATCGGCTCACCTGACGACAGCAGAGAAGCAATTGAAATTGCTACAAAATACGGTACACTTCTTTATCCTCTTGAATGGGAGAAAAATCTTCGTACAGAAGTAGTTGATAAGGAAGAATACAAGGTTGAATTTTACGGCACAGTAGAAGGAAAGAAAGAACAGCATCTTTTTGATCTGTTTTTTAACGGAGAAAAGGGATACAATCTCGGTACGCTTATAACTGAAGCCGGAGAAGCAGTACAGATCAACATTGAATCATATGATTTTGAACTCGATGACAGCTGGACAGAGGATGAGAAATTCACTCTGTATGCAATGCAGGAGGATATAAATTATACTATCGGAATGCTTTCAGAAAACGGAAATTTTACTATTGCTGACTGATACATAAGAAAAGCACCATTACGGTGCTTTTCTTAAAAAGATGAAGGAGGCTTGAACAAAGTGGCAATACAGTTATTTCAACACAATAAAAATGCATATGATGCTGCATTAAAGATGCTTGCAGAAAGAAAAAAAGCTGCTGTGATTCATCCTACAGGTACCGGAAAAAGCTTTATCGGATTCAAATTATGTGAAGATAATCCAGATAAGACGATTTGCTGGCTTTCTCCATCAAAGTATATTTATCAGACACAGATAGAAAACCTTGCAGAAACCTCTGACGGATATAAACCGGATAATGTGAAGTTCTATACATACGCAAAGCTGATGAACATAACTCCGGAAGAAATCGCTGATATAAAGCCGGATTTCATAGTTCTTGATGAATTTCACCGCTGTGGTGCTGAACTCTGGGGTGCAGGAGTTGATGCTGTACTGAGAGCGTATCCGGATGTTCCGGTTCTCGGGCTTTCGGCAACAGCAATTCGATATCTTGATAATCAGCGAAATATGACAGATGAGCTTTTTGATGGAAATATCGCCAGTGAAATGACTTTAGGAGAGTCAATTGTGAGAGATATTCTTAGTCCTCCTAAGTATATTCTCTCGATTTTTTCTTATCAGAAAGAACTTGAAAAATATGAAAAGCGAATAAAAAATGCTAAGAATAAAGCTGTTCAGGATGCAGCAACAGCATACCTTGAAGCTCTCCGTAGAGCACTTGACAAAGCTGAAAAGCTTGACGTCCTGTTTGATAGGCATATGACTGAAAGAAATGGAAAATATATTGTTTTCTGTGCTAATTTTGAACATATGCATGATATGATCAAAAAAGCTTCAGAGTGGTTCATTAAGGTTGATAAAAAGCCCCATATTTATTCTGTTTATTCAGATGATCCGACTGCAAGCAAATCGTTTGCTGATTTTAAAGAAGATAAAAGCAATCATCTGAAACTTTTATACTGCATTGACGCACTTAATGAAGGCGTTCACGTTCCTGATGTTTCGGGAGTTATTCTGCTTCGTCCTACGATTTCACCTATAATCTATAAGCAACAGATAGGACGTGCCCTTTCAGCTTCAAAATCAAGAAATCCTGTGATTTTCGATATTGTCAATAATATAGAAAACCTTTATAGTATTGATGCTATCGAGGAAGAAATGAAAGTTGCAATACAGTATTATCATTCTCATGAAGGCGAAGGCACAGTTGTAAATGAGACGTTTGAGCTGATAGATAAGGTTGCCGACTGTAAATCACTTTTTGAAGAATTAGAGGGAACTCTTTCAGCTTCATGGGATTTGATGTACGAGCAAGCTAAGCTTTACCACAAAATGAACGGGAATATTGACGTACCTAAAGGATATTTTACACCTGAAGGATATTCCCTCGGCTTATGGCTTCAAACGCAGCGCAAGGTTTATAAAGGTTATGTTAATGGAATACTGACGCAAGTTCAGATTGATAAGCTAAATGAACTTGGTATGCGTTGGGAATCTAAATCTGATTTAACATGGGAGAAATATTACGAATCAGCAAAAAAATACTATGAAAAGAATGATGACCTAAAAGTTCCTGTAAAATTTGTTGATGAGAATGGTGTAGATCTCGGACGATGGATCGCACAGATCCGACTATTCAGAAAAAGTGGAATTAAGAGCAAAATGCTGTCAGCTGAAAGAATTGAAGCTCTTGATAATATCGGGATGATATGGGATGTTTTTGATTATCTCTGGGAAGAAAACTATGCTGCCGCAGTACGCTATCACAAAGAATACGGAAATCTCGATGTTCCTCATAACTATATCGACAGTGAAGGTATTCGTCTTGGTCAATGGATTGTATCGCTTCGTTCTGTATATAACGGAACTTCGAAGAATAGTTACAGAAGATTGACGGATGAGCAGTTTGCACGCATTGACGCTTTAGGTATGATATGGGGCAATAAGCACGAAAAACAATGGAATGAAGCGTTTGATGCTCTTTGCGGATATTTGCAGAAAAATGGTATTTTGGATATACCTGTGAGTTATATAAATGATAGTGGTATTGCCCTTGGAAGGTGGATTCGTCGCCAAAGAGATTTTTTTGAAAAGGGAAAACTTTCGGAAGAACGAATAGAAAAGCTACGAAACATTGGTTTGGTACTTGAAAAAAGTAATCCATGGGAAGAAAAATTTCAACTGGCAAAAGAATATTTTGAAGAACATGGTAATTTGAACGTCCCTGCACATTATGTAGTGAATGGCGTCTGGCTTAATAAATGGCTGAATGAACAGAAATTTATTGCAGAAGGCAAGCGTAAGAAAAAGCACACACCTGAGCAACAGGAAAAGCTGAAATCAATTAATTTTCAATATAACACATCAAAAAAAGAAAAAATCTGGTATATACGCTATAATTTGGCAAAAACATATTACGATGAAAACGGAAATCTTGACATACCCAAAAGTTATGTTTCAGATGATTTCGGACTTGGATTGTGGCTTGCACGTCAGAAAAAGAAATATTTTAATGGCGAACTTTCGGAGGAATATATAAAGCTCCTGGAAAATATTAAAATAGAGTGGGACGAAAATAGTAGAATAAAGCAATGCTATGAGACAGGATTTCAGCATCTTGAGGAGTATATTCAAGCGAATGGCGTAGCTTCAATTACGTCAAAAACCGTATGCAATGACGGATACAAATTAGGGGCTTGGATTATCAGATGTCAAGCTAAATTTCGCAATGGAAAGCTTGCGGAAAAATATGTAATCCGATTTAGAAAGCTTGGTGTAAGCCTTGAAAAAGAACGTTGACGGATAAAAATACAAATATACTTGTATCTGAAATGTTCCAGAAACTATGTCAAATTAACTAAATATGGATTTGTGATTTGTGCAACTCTACAAAAATTCAAAAAACTACCAGTTGCTGTCGGAATTCTCCGACAACAACGATAACCCCTCTTGACATTTCAATCAATAGGGGTTATAATATAAGCAAGAGAAGAACATAAGTTCTTGCTTACGCTTAAAAATGACGTAAATGTTTTTCTCTAATCGGGCGATAGATAAAAAGATTCCGATGAAAATACTGTGAACAAAGAAAGGATTATCCGAAGCTTCACAAAGAAAAGGAGGTCGAAATTGAGAAGAAATAATTCGACAACATGGTATGTCAGAGAGGGTAGCGGAAATGGCTATCGG
>JAFWWU010000085.1 GCA_017523285.1 Ruminococcus sp. | reverse complement strand
TGTACGCTCCTCTTGATGAATCTATCGGTGGTGGAGCATATGGCGATAATAACGCAGAAGATGAATTATACTGGGCTGCTTCGGAACTTTATATTACAACAGGTAATGATGATTACTATAAAGATATGAAGAACTCCGATTATTTCTTAAAACTTGAAACTGTTGTTTCAGATGGCGAGCATGTTGATACTCCTATAAGCTTTGACTGGGGAAACACTGCTTCTCTCGGTACTCTTGCACTTGCAGTAAACAAAGACGCAGTTGACAACTCTGATTATGATAAGGTGATTTCAAATATAACTAAAGCAGCTGATTATTATGTAGAGCTTGAGGATCAACAGGGATATGGGATTCCGTATGGTCAGAGTACAGTTGGTTACAACGACAGTTCAGAAGGTTATATATGGGGTTCAAATTCAGCTGTTGCAGATAATGCGGTTGTTATTGCTTATGCATATATGCTTTCTGATGACGATAAGTATATGAATGGTGTTGTTTCTGCTATGGACTATCTTCTTGGAAGAAATCCTATGGATTACTCTTATGTAACAGGATATGGAACACATACTGCTGAATATCCTCATCATAGATGGTGGTCAAATCAGATTGATGAATTATTCCCTAAGGCTCCTTGCGGTGTACTTGTAGGTGGTCCGAATTCAGGCATGCAAGACCCTTGGGTTAAAGGTTCAGGTTGGAAGCATGGTGAGATTGCTCCACAGAAATGTTATCTCGACCATGTTGAAGCATGGTCTGTAAATGAATGTACTATCAACTGGAATGCACCTCTTGCTTGGCTTACAGGATTTGTTACAGCTGAAAATGGCGGAATTACAATCGGAAGCACAGGTTCGGGAAGTAATATCTCAAATGACGGCGGTAAAGGCGAATCAAATAAAAATGAAACTTATGATGAAGATAAGGTTGAAAAGACAACAAAGAACAATTCTTCAAATAAGAATTCTGACGATAAGGACGATAAGGATGATAAATCTGAAAAATCCGAGAAGTCAGAGAAATCAAATTTAAAACTATTTGTTATTGCAGGAGCAATAGTAATCGGTCTTATTTCGGTTGAAATTTTCGCTTTCAAGCTTATAAAAATGCTTAAAGGTAATAATAGTAGTAATTCTAACGACAATAAATAAAAATATAGCGGTTATTGAAAATCTCAATAACCGCTTTGTTTTATTTTGTACCGAATATTCTGTCGCCTGCGTCACCGACACCAGGAACAATATATTTATCTTCGTTTAATTTTTCATCCATAACACCTGCATATATATCTACATCGGGATATGCTGTCTGTAATGTTTCTACGCCTTCCGGACAGCAGATAATGCACATAAATTTAATATTCTTTACGCCGTAATTCTTTAATTCCTTAACAGCGGCAACTGCAGTACAGCCTGTTGCAAGCATAGGGTCAACGATGATTACATCACGTTCTGCAATATCATCAGGCATTTTTGAATAATACTTTACAGGTTTATGTGATTCAGCATCTCTGAACATACCGAGGTGTCCGATTTTTGCGGCAGGAACAAGTGTTGTAACTGCGTCAATCATACCGAGTCCTGCACGGAGAATCGGCACAAATGCAAGTTTTCTTCCTGAAATAATCTTAGCCTTTGCAAGAGCAAGCGGTGTTTCAAGTTCAATTTCTTTAAGCGGAAGATCTCTTGTTGCCTCATAACAGATAAACATTGCTGTTTCTGAAACAAGCTCTCTGAATTCTTTAACACCTGTGTTCTTATCACGCATAAGTGAGATTTTATGTTGTACAAGTGGATGATCTATAATGTGTAATGCCATAATAAAGCACCTCCTATTTGTTTTCAAGCTCTGTTATCATATCTATTCTTCTTTGATGGCGTCCGCCTTCAAAACCTGTGGTAAGGAAAATTTCTGCAAGTTCAGCTCCAAGACCGATTCCAAGTGTTCTTGCTCCCATACACATTACATTTGTGTCATTATGAAGTCTTGTGAATTTAGTAGAAAAACTGTCTGAACATAGTGCGGCTCTGATTCCTTTTATTTTATTTGCGGCAATGGACATTCCGATGCCTGTACCACAAATAAGAATTCCCTTTTCGCATTTGCCGCTTAATACTTCGTTGCAGACTGATTCAGCAATTACAGGATAATCACAAGGTGAGCCGTCACAACCCATATCAACAAATTCAAACCCTTTTTCTGAAAGAGTATCTATTATATATTTTTTCATTTCACAGCCTGCGTGATCGCATCCGATAGCTATCATGATAAATGCTCCTTTATATATTATTTTGAATTATTCTTTTCTTCAAGGTCTTTTTCAGCTTTTACCTTCTGAAGATACTTCGCTTCAAGCTCTGACGGAGAAATAGCTTCCATACAAGTTGCGGCAAGACATACTCCTGACGCATTCTGTAATCTTAAATGCGGAGATGCAAGGATTAATAACGGAGATTGATACTTCATGAAAAAATCCATACATCCGTCACCGCAAAGAAGTGTTTCGGAGCCACTGAAAGCAAGAATTTCAGCAAGCTCGGAATGAGAAACTATTTTTTCTTCTTCAATGCATTCGATTGAATATCCGTCACTTCTGAAAAGCGCTGTATAGACAAGGTCATTTCTTGCACTCATAATGGCACATATATTTCCTTTATATGAAATATTATTGTATGCCATCGCAAGTAATGTAGATACTCCATCGCATTTGCAATCAAGTCCGAAACAAAGTGCTTTTACGGCTGAAATTCCTATTCTGAGTCCTGTATATGAGCCGGGACCAACCGCAACAGCTATTTCATCTATATCTTCAAGTGTGAGCTGGGATTTTGCAAGCACCTCTTTACAAAGCGGCAGAATTACCTGCGAATGTGTCATTTTAGTGTAAATCGATGTCTGTGCAAGGAATAATTCCTTTGTTGTATCATAAACAGAAACAGAGGCTGTCTTTCCTGATGTATCAATTCCAAGCAGAAGCATATTTACCTCCATTTTCCATTATAATTTCTCTCGTATCATCATCAATACGATTTATTGTTATGTATATAGTATTTTCGGGAAGACAGTCTGAAATATTTTCAGACCATTCTATTGCAACAACATTATCTTCAAAAGGATAGTCATAGAATCCTGTTGTTTCCAGTTCATCTTCGCCCATAATACGATACATATCAAAATGATAAAGAGTGATATTATCACCGATATATTCATTTACAAGTGCAAATGTCGGAGATGAAACGTTATCGCCAAGTCCCATGCCGATAGCAAGTCCTCTTGTGAATGTAGTTTTTCCTGCACCGAGTCCACCTTTATATGCAATTACATCACCTGCTGAAAGCATTTTTCCGAGTTTAACTGCAAAATCAATTGTTTCTTCAGGTGAATGAGTTGTTATTTTCATATATCCCCCATCAGAATAAGCCTGTAATATTTCCGTTATTGTCACAGTCAATCTTGAGTGCAGACGGAGCTTTTGGAAGTCCCGGCATTGTCATAATATCGCCTGTGTAGATAACCACAAAACCTGCACCTGATGAAAGCTTTGCATCACGAACAGTAATATTGAAATTCTTAGGTTTGCCGAGAAGAGCAGGATTATCAGAAAGTGAATACTGTGTTTTAGCAATACATACAGGTAAATCGCCAAAACCTATTCCCTCAATTTCTTTTATAGCCTTTTCAGCCTGAGTTGTATATGTTACGCCGTCAGCACGGTAAATTTCTTTTGCAATTGTTTCAATTTTTTCTTTAATAGGAAGCTTTTCACTATAAAGGCATCTGAAACTATTTTCATTGTCAGCACAAAGATCAATAGTTTCGCAGACTTTCTTCGCAAGGTCTTTTCCACCTTCTCCGCCTTTTGCGAACACTTCGCACATTGAAACTTCAACGCCAAGATCTGAACAGAATTTTTCTACAAATTCTACTTCCTGCTCTGTATCAGTATGGAATCTGTTGATAGCAACAACAACAGGCACATGATATTTATGCATATTTTCAATGTGTGTCTGTAAATTAACAATTCCCTTTTCAAGTGCCCACATATTTTCTTTTTCAAGATCTGCTTTCTGAACTCCTCCATTATACTTAAGAGCACGGATTGTTGCAACAAGAACAACACATGCAGGTAAAAGTCCACCATATCTGCACTTGATGTCAAAGAATTTTTCAGCACCAAGGTCTGAGCCAAATCCTGCCTCAGTAATGCAGTAATCGCCTAATTTTAGAGCAAGTTTTGTAGCTCTGATTGAATTACAGCCATGAGCAATATTAGCAAACGGACCACCATGAATAAATGCAGGTGTATTTTCAAGAGTCTGAACAAGATTTGGCTTTAAAGCATCTTTAAGAAGAGCTGTCATAGCTCCGCATGCACCTAAATCTCTTGCGAATACAGGCTCTCCTTTAAAGTTATATGCTACAAGAATATTACCGATGCGTTCTTTAAGGTCTGCAAGGTCGGTAGCAAGGCAGAGAATTGCCATAATCTCAGAAGCAACTGTAATCTGGAATCCATCTTCACGAGGAACACCATTTACCTTACCGCCAAGTCCGACAATTGTATTTCTTAATGCTCTGTCATTCATATCAAGACAACGCTTGAAAAGAATTCTTCTCTGGTCAATCTGGAGTTCATTTCCCTGCTGAAGGTGATTATCAATCATAGCACAGAGAAGATTGTTTGCAGAAGTAATTGCATGCATATCGCCTGTGAAATGAAGGTTTATATCCTCCATAGGTACTACCTGAGCATAACCGCCTCCTGCTGCGCCACCCTTAATACCGAATACAGGTCCGAGTGATGGCTCACGAAGTGCAAGCATAGCCTTCTTGCCGATTTTTGCCATAGCTTCTGCAAGACCAACGCTGACAGTTGTTTTACCTTCACCTGCAGGTGTAGGGTTAATAGCGGTTACAAGTATAAGTTTTCCGTCGTTTTTAAAAGCAAGCTTTGAGTAGAGTGATTCAGAAAGCTTAGCTTTGTAATGGCCATAAGGCTCAAGTTCTTCATTTGAAATGCCGAGTTCATCAGCAATTTCATTGATTCTTTTCATTTTTGCATTCTGTGCGATTTCGATATCTGATAACATATATTAACCCCCGTAACAATAATTTTGTCATAAGTTATAAGATAAAAACTTAATATTATTATAGCATTTTTTGATAATAAATGCAAGAGTAATTTAATAATAACCCTGAAAATGTCAAATATCATATTTTTTATCTGAAATGAAATATTTTTCGTGAAAGCTCTTGACAAAGTATAAAAATGATAGTATAATATTAAGGTATCCTTGCTCATACTTTGTTATGAGCGAAATCCAGAAGGAGGTGTATTTGAAATGGCAAAGGTAACTGCTAAATATGAGGTTATGGTTGTATACAGCCTCAAGAATGGCGAAGAAGGTCTTAACGTTCTTCTCGAAAAGTTCAAGAAAACTATCGAAAAGCACGCTGAAGCTGTTGAAATCAATGAGGAATGGGGTAAGCGTAAGCTTGCATACCCAATCAATGATGAAACAGAAGGCTATTATGTAATTTATACTTTTGAATCAAAGCCGGATTATCCAGCTGAGCTTTCAAGACGTTTCAACATTACAGATGGCGTACTTCGTTCACTCGTAACTGTATGCTAATTGAATTTCCGAAAAAATAAGGAGATAGTCAGATGAATAAAGTAATCCTTATGGGCAGACTTACTGCTGACCCTGAATTAAGACAAACTCAGAGTGGTATTTCATCATGCAGATTTACTGTTGCTGTAAACAGAAGAATCGCTGATAAGAATACAGGCGAAAGACAGGCTGATTTTATTTCATGTACTGCTTGGCGTCAGACTGCTGAATTTGTATCACGTTATTTCAAAAAAGGAAGTATGATTTGTGTAGAGGGTTCACTTCGTACAGGTAGCTATACCGACAGAAATCACCCTGATGTTACACATTATACAACTGATGTTATGGTTGATAACGTTGAATTTACAGGTTCTAAGGCAGAATCTCAGGGTAACGGCTCTTATGCTCCGCAGTCTAATAACAATTATAATTATCAGACTCCTGCTGCACAGGCACAGCCTGCGGCAAACGATAACTTATCATTCGGCGATCTCGGAGATTTTGAAGAAATCATCGGAGACGAAGATGTTCCGTTCTAACTTTATATTTTAAGGAGGTTGTGTCATGGAAAAGGAAAGAAATCCTCGTGCTGCAAAGAGACCACGCAAGAAGGTTTGCATGTTCTGCGCAGACAGAGTTGAAAAGATCGATTATAAGGATCTCGCTAAGCTCAGAAAATGTATGACAGACAGAGCTAAGATTTTACCTAGACGTGTTACAGGCACATGTGCTTATCACCAGCGTGAACTTACTGCTGCTATCAAGAGAGCAAGACACATTGCTTTACTTCCATACGTTAGTGAGTAATTAAATAAAATCAGGGAGGCACTATCGCCTCCCTTTTTATTGCCTGATGTAATTACGGCATCATTTTTTATCAGACATATTCAGAGTTAGTCTGCAATCGGTTCGTGACTGCTATCTTTGAAGAGAAGAGAAATACACCAGACAGCAGAAATTGCAACAAGTATATAGAGAACTCTGCTGATTAATGCACCTGCGCCACCAAATAGCCACGCAATAATGTCAAGCTGGAATATACCTACAAGTCCCCAGTTAATACCTCCTATAATAAGGAGAATAAGTGCAAGCTTGTCCCACATAAAAATTCACCTCTCTCTGTGAAGTTAAGGCATGGTATAAATGCCGATTAATTAAGGACAAAGCTTTATTTATAAAATTATATAAATACGTTCAATGTCCTGTGTATATTATTATCACAGGATAATGGATATATACCAAAACCTCCTACTGTAAATTTGTAGGAGGTTTTTTTATTCATAATTATAATTTTAATTTTCCGAAATATTACTATTTTCGAGTGAATTAACTGCCGGATTTACAATTGGAGTATTCATTGGTGGAATAGGTGTATTAACCTGTGTAGTAACAGGGATATTTCTTGTTGGTGCATTCAATTGAGGAACCGGAGGTATGTCTTCTATTGGACTATTTGCCTGTGGTATTGGCTGTACATTATTTACAGGACTATTCACAGGTGGAACCTGCGGAACATTGCCAATAGGATTATTTACCTGTGGTATTGGTTGTGCATTATTAATTGGAGCGTTTATCGGTGGAACTGGTGGAACATTGCCGATAGGGTTATTCATCTGAGGTATAGGCTGTGCATTTAAATTAGGAGAATTAACCTGCAGTTGTTGCGGTATATTTTCATTTAGTATATTAACTTGTGGTGCAGATGATACACTATTCATAGGAGAATTCATCTGTGGGACAGGTCTTATATTTTCGTTAGAAATCTCCTGTGATGATACAGGTGTAGGATTAAGAGGGCTGTTTAACTGAGGCGCACTATTAGCAGCCTCATTATTTGTCTGTGGCATTGGTCTTATTGAACCACTTGAATTATCCTGACTTGAAGCAGGACTTACAGGTTTATTTATCTGTACCGGAGCTGTCTGTGTATTTGTAACTGCCGGCTTAGGAGCATTTTTTGCCATTTCCTCGTTAAGAGCTGCTTCCTTTTCAGCTATATCTTCCTTTGTTTCAATATAGATTTCATCATCAGCAAGGCTGCCGACAAATTTAAGCTGTTTTACAGGAACTCTTTTGAGTGGAGAATATGAAAACTTACCACAAGAAAATGCAGCATCAACAAGTCCCCTTTTCTCACAAAGAATCTTGTTGCCATCCTTAGCTCTTTTACCAAAATGACAATAGTCACATTTTGGAGTTATATTTTTATCGAAATATTTGCTTCCGAAATTAAAAAGTGCCATAATATCACCTCAAAAAAACATCAATATATTTTATTATAACATATTTCTATATATTTGTCCAGTATTTTTTACAAATACGATACAGAATTTTAATATTTATTTCTGTAAAGTGCCATGTGAAAGAGATTTAAGGTATGCATTTATAAATCCGTCAAGCTCGCCATCCATAACTGCCTGGATATTACCGTTTTCAAATCCAGTTCTGTGATCCTTTACAAGTGTATATGGCATAAATACATAAGAACGTATCTGTGAACCCCACGCAATCTCTCTCTGAACGCCCTTGATATCAGAAATCTTTTCAAGATGTTCACGTTCTTTGATTTCTACAAGCTTTGAACGAAGCATTTTCATAGCATAATCCTTATTCTGATACTGACTTCGCTGTGTCTGACATGATACTACAATACCTGTCGGCTTATGAATAAGACGAACCGCAGAGCTTGTTTTATTAACCTTTTGTCCGCCTGCACCGCTTGAACGATAAACTTCCATTTCGATATCGTCAGGGCGAATATCAACTTCAATAGAATCATCGATTTCAGGCATAACTTCAATTGCAGCAAATGACGTATGACGGCGTCCTGAAGCATCAAACGGAGAAACTCTTACAAGTCTGTGTACTCCGGCTTCAGATTTCATATAGCCGTATGCATTCTCCCCTTCTATAAGTATAGAAGCCGACTTCATACCTGCGTCATCACCATCAAGGTAATCGAGTAAATCAACCTTGAAATTATGACTTTCAGCCCATTTATTGTACATTCTGTAAAGCATTTCAGCCCAGTCCTGAGCTTCAGTTCCGCCTGCACCTGCATGGAATGTAATAATAGCGTTGCTTTTATCATATTCACCTGTAAGGAGAGTTGAAAGCTTTTTATCTTCAAGCTTTATTTTGAATGTATTAATCTCAGAATTGATTTCAGGGATTGATTCTTCATCCTCAGCTTCAATAGAAAGCTCTATAAGTGCAATGATATCTTCTAATGAATTATTGAGCTTTTCATAATCATTAATTTTATTTTCAAGAGCCTTTGATTTCTGTAAAACCTTCTGAGAGTTTTCAAGGTCATCCCAAAAACCGTCAGCACTAATTTCTTCACGAAGTTTTTCGAGTTCCTCAGCAGCTGCTTTAAGGTTAAGAACATCAGCAAGCTCTTTCATTTCAGCACGATAATTAACCATTTCTACTCTGAGGTCATCAAGTATAACCATAATAAATATCCTTTCACATTAAATGTTACATAAATTTATTATATCACATTTCAGATAATTCTGCAACTATTTTTTAAAATTATTGATATCATAATAAATATTACATTTGTCATAATGAAAAACTGACATTTCTCACTTACTTTTTATATGGGAATAATCTATAATAATAGCATAAGATAATCTTGTTGATGAAATACAATCATCTGAAAGGAATAGACTATGAAAAATAATGTTGTTGTTATTGAAAATCTTGTTAAACGATATAAGGAACTTATTGCTCTTGACCATTTTAGTCTTGAGATAAAAGAGGGGGAAGTTTTCGGTTTGTTAGGACCTAACGGCTCAGGAAAAACAACTACAATAAACTGTCTGTTATCACTCCTTACTTACGATAAGGGAAATATAGAGATTTTCGGTAAAAAAATGAGTCCGACAAATTATGAAGTAAAAAAGAATATCGGTGTTATTACTCAGAATGTAGCTGTTTTCGATGAACTTACCGTATATGAAAATATTGATTATTTCTGTGGACTTTATGTAACGGATAAAAACCTCAGAAAACAATACGTTAAAGAAGCAATAGAATTTGTAGGTCTTGAAAATTACACTAAATTCTATCCTAAAAAGCTTTCGGGTGGTCTTTTAAGACGTCTTAATATTGCTTGCGGTATTGCTCATAAACCAAAACTTATTATTTTGGATGAACCGACAGTTGCTGTCGATCCACAAAGCCGAAACAAAATTCTTGAGGGGATACAAGAACTTAACAAGCAAGGTGCAACAATTATATACACTTCTCATTATATGGAAGAAGTTGAACAAATCTGTACAAGAATAGCGATTATGGATAAAGGTAAGCAAATTGCAATCGGTACAAAGCAGGATTTACAGAAATTGATAAAGAATACAGAAACAATAACAATTGAAATCATCGGTCTTTCGAAGGAAAATATTGATGAAATATCAAAAATCTCTCATATTTATGATTGCAAATACGAAAACAACAGACTTATTCTCAAATATAGCGGTGGAAAACATAATTTAACCCGTATTCTTAATTATCTTCAGGAAAATGAACTAACGTTCGGCAGAGTATTCACTGAGCTTCCTACACTGAATGATGTTTTCCTTGAAATAACAGGAAAAACACTTCGCGATTAATAAAAAGGAGTAGCGTATATGTTCTTACATATTTTAAAATATAATTTTATTTCAGCTTTAAGAGTAAAACAGCTTAATTTCTGGATTCTGATATTCCCTATTATTCTTGGAACTTTATTTAATATTGCATTTTCAGGGATTATGGATTCTGAAAAATTTAAAACTATTCCTGTTGTTATTGTAGAAAAAAGTGAAAATAAGAATTTTTCATCTGTCGTTGACTCACTTACTGTCGGAGATACACCTATGCTTAAGGTTGAATATATAGATGAAGAAAAGGCACTTGATAAACTCAAAAATGGTGATTGTAAGGGAATAATTTATGTTGACGAGAAGATTTCACTTACCGTTTCATCAAACGGAATTGAACAATCAATTCTTAAAAGCTTTCTTGAACAATATAGTTCAAGAGAAACAATAATAACTGAAACAGCAGTAAATAATCCTGCTGCTTTAAACGAAGTTATAGCACAGCTTTCAAATGAAATTACTACAATCGAAACTATAAATCTTACAGACGGAAATATGGATATGTCAATTCAGTATTTTTACAACCTAATTGCTATGACTTGCTTATTCGGAAGTTATTTGGGTGTAAATACTATTATTAATAATCAGGGAAATCTATCTGCTGTCGGTGCAAGAAAATGCATTTCTTCGGCAAAAAAATATATTACACTTATAGCAGGGCTTCTTTCAGCTTATATAGTACATATTATATGCCTTGGAGTAAATCTTTTGTATCTGATTTTTGTACTTCGAATAGACTTCGGAGATAAAATACCTCAGATAGTTCTTACAACAGTTATCGGAGGATTCGCAGGCATTGCTATGGGATTTTTCATAGGCTCTATCGGTAAAATATCTACAAATGCAAAAATAGGTATACTTACTTCCATTTCGCTTATTCTCTGCTTTTTCAGCGGACTTATGGCTCATAACATGAGAATGAAGGTTGAAAATATATTCCCTGTTCTTAACAAAATAAGTCCTGCAGCATTAATTGCTGATAGTTTTCATTCATTGAATATCTATGGTGTATCCGAAAGATTTTATACTAATATAATTACGTTGATAATAATTTCCGTTATATTTACAATCGGCGGATTAATTCTCACAAGGAGGGACAGCTATGCAAATCTTTAATGTTTTTTTCAGAATTTCTAAAAAGAAAATATTAATCGGGCTTATGTATGTTGTAATATTTGCACTTATCGGATTTGCTATGGTTGGAAACAGTAGTGATACATCTAATTTTACAGAAACAAAAGTAAAAGTAAGTGTTATCGATAATGATAATTCAGAAGAAAGCAAAATGCTTATTGATTTCATAGATAAAAAACATAAGATTATTGAAATCGATAATACAAAAGATGCGAAGCTTGATTCTTTATATTATTTTGAGGTTGAGTATATTCTTACAATCAAGGAAGGATATTCCGAAAAATTACAAAACGGTGATACAACATACCTTTTTGAAAGTATAAAACATCCGTCAACATATACAGCGTCTTATTTTGAATCGCAGCTTGATGAATATATAAGCTCGGTTGTAGCATTCCGTAAAGGTGGAAATGAGCTTAAAGTTGCTTGTGAAAAAGCAGAAAATCTATTTGATACACCGATAGATGTAAATACTGAAACATTTACCAATGAAAAATCAATTGATGAATCATCAGGCTTTTTCTTCCGATATCTCCCTTATCTTTTTATTTCAATTCTGATTTCTTGTCTTTGTCCTATAATTGTCACAATCAACAGAGAAGATTTGCGTTACAGGACAAATTCATCGCCAATGCCTAAACGCAGTAATTTGGCGTTGGCTTTTTTATCGGCTATATATTCGGCAACGGCCGAGCCAAACCCACCGGCCAGTACGCCGTCTTCCACCGTAATTAAGTAGGGGGAATTTTTAAGGGCTTTATCAATCAGTTGCGTATCTAACGGTTTGACAAAACGCATATTTACTACGCCCACATCCAACCCCTTTTCTTTGAGCAGTTTAGCGGCTTCTAACGACGGGTGG
>JAFWWU010000005.1 GCA_017523285.1 Ruminococcus sp. | reverse complement strand
GTGGGTTATCAATACATATTTATCGAGCGTCAAGTCATATAATCCGTGCCCTGTATTAGCGTTCAGAATGTTTTCTGCTGTCTGCTGTGGTGTTTGGTTGGAATTGTCCAACCAAAAGCCGATCCGTGGTGTTGTCTGCATCACCACCATTCATTTAACCTTTAGGTTAATTATACACATAAAAAGACATTCTGTCAATGAGTATGCTGCTAAAGTTACAAATTGTTCATATTCATACAACGCATCACAAAGCAGCAAACGAGCGATTTTCAACCCTTAAACGCACAAAAACAGACGACACCCAACCGAAGTTGAATGTCGTCTGTTTTGTTGTCCAATCCTGTTTGGCAGATGCCGATTTCGTAATTCCTTCAAATTACTGTCTTATCGGCACACGGGCAAAACCGCTGCCTTTCGTTTGTTGTAAATATGTTATAGGTTGCAACTTATGTATAATCATCAATGGGCATGGATGCGTACTGTGTTCCGCTATGAAGATAATACTGTGTTCCGTTGATATTGGAGTAATAGTTACCAGTACCAACCCAATACAATGTACGGTTGCTGTCGGTACGAGTAACGGTTGGATTCGTAGCTTGGAACCAAGTAGCCTGTTGTGTATCTGTGACACAAAAACCATGCTGGATTTCTCCCCAAATTGTCTTGCCGAAGATAGTTTTAGACGTATATGCTACAGCTCCCGCAGTAGCATAATCTATGTCTTTTGTCGCAGTAATGGGAGTAGAAGCAGCTCTCCACTCATTACGCAAGGAAACAGTAGAGGTATGAATACTGGAAAGCACAGCATTAGCTTCTTGCGTTGCCGCTACAAATTGTGGGATCTGCGTTTCTGCAATATGACGCAAAGTGTTTTCCAAAGCCATGAGTTCAGAAGCAGTCATAGGTTTTGGCTCCGACACCGGCAAGCCAAGTGAGATCAACTCATCAGCAGAAAGCGCATGGATATTAGTGCCGTATTCTTCGTTGATCTGAGATAGAACAGCAGACACCTCTGTATCACTCACAATTCGATCTTCTGCAGCAAAGGCAGGAATCGTCAGCGACATACACAAAACCAGAACAAGAACAAAAGATAGGTGTTTCCGAATATTAAGATGTTTCATAAAATCCTCCTGTAAAATATCTTGTATGAATTAGACGAATGATATTCTGTTCATCGGAACCACCTTCTTCTGTATTAAATTGTCATTTCATAATGACTTCTCTTGTTATCACCTCTAACAGCTCTGCATAGTATTCTTCTCCTTGCTGCGAGATTGAAACAGTGTACTCGTAGACAAGATTTTCATTCAAATTAATAGGGGAGATAAATACTGTATATGGCTGCACTTCGTTTTCGCCCGGAATAAATACATAGTAGTTTAGATCGGGATCGATTGTAATACCTACAATCTCTTGGATATATGCGTAGTAATTGCCGTGCGTAATGATGGAAATTGATGCAGGCATATCATCGTTAGTGTTAGGGGTGGAAAACACGAATCCAGACACTCCCGAATCGGTAACAAATGAGCTGATCGGAACCTTTGCACCTGTTTCCAACTCGGTTTTTACTGCATCGGAACTTTCGGCAGACATTGCATAAGCAGTTAAAACAAACGGAGAGGTAACTACGTTACCATTCTCGCCACGCAAAAAGACAACTCCAAGCACAAGAGCTAATACTAAAAAGCACGCACAGGCTTTCAAAAAGGGTTTGCGAAATAGGCGGGTAGACAAGGGAACTCTCCGATATTCAACTGCCCAGGACACAAGATCATCATCAATATAATTCATCGCATCAACGATTCTGGGCGTTCTCATACCTCGATACCTTCTTTCTTCAAATATTCTCTCAACTTGTTACGGGAGTGATACAGCATGTTCTTGACCTTACTTTCTGTAAATGAATACCGTGCTGCAATATCGCTGACAGAATCAAAGAACCAGTATTTGCGGATAAAAACTGCACGAGACTCTGGCTTCTCATGTTTAAGGAACTCGCTTATCAGCTTGCCGATCTCTGCATTTTCTATTTCGGGCATTATACTGTTATCCGGAAGAACGTCCTCTAACTCTGTAAACGAAACGAACGATTCCGGGGTACGCTTTCTCGCCTTATTATAATCAAGTCGTTTGATCGAAAGGTTTCTTGTGATCTTACAGATAAATGCCATAAAGTTATTGGGTCTTGTTGGTGGGATTTTATTCCACACACTTAAATATGTATCGTTCACACACTCCTCCGAATCCTCGTCGTTACCTAAAATGTTAATAGCCACAGTAAAGCATAGGCGTCCGTATTTTATATCCGTTTCTTTGATCGCTTGTTCATCACGGGCAAAGTACAGCTCAATAATCATCAAGTCATCCATGCGTTCACCTCCCTCATTTGAATTTGAAAGACCTTTCACCCCATAAGTACGATTTAATCGGCGTTGGTCGCAAGGTTTTTGAAAAAAGTTAAAATATTTTTGTATCGGAGCACAAAACAATAACTTTTATATTATAACATGGAATTGTGAATTTTTTGTGGGTTGTCTATGAGTTTTTCTAACAGTTTGTATGTGAATAAAGTGCCCCCTACGCCGTTGCGTAGGGGGCTAATGAAACTGAGCTTAAATCACAAACTATCTTTCGGCTGCGCCCTTTATCATATTGGAATCTGTAATCTACTCTGAAGGATTGAAGTCTGGAGAATAATCAATAATCACTTTCTTACACTCGCCGCACTTGTAGGCATATACAGTTCTTGAATGGTCGGCAGCACCATTTGCAAGAGATACACTACCTCTACCTAAAAAAGATAATGCCGCAACAAGTTGCTCTTTAGGTGTCCAAGTGACACCATCTCGACATTGAATGTAACCTAATTCCATTTTGTTATTACAATATGGACAATTCCTACTCAAATTATTTTTCCTCCTTTGACTTTACTTTTATCGCAAACAGCACCATGTATTAGTAATTAGGACTGTATTAGCTGCCCCATTCCTCTGTTACTCTATGGTAAGATACCCTATAGATTATTTCTGCATTATGATTAGAATAAACATTAGCAGAACGAAGAATTTCTTCTTTGGTCAAGTTGTTTGCTTTTACTGAACCATTGTATACAGTATCAATTTCGATATAATCAGAGTCAAATGCTGTGCCGACAGGGCAAAAATACAATTTAACTCGTAATGAACTTGTCTGATCTTGATAGCATGGATCCAAATTAGTACTGCTTCTTTCTTTGAAAATAGTTCGTGTAACAGTATTAGTAAACTGTTCGACATACTGGTTGTAAGATCCATAGTGTACAGCAGAGGTTCCCGATACACCTGTTATCGTTCTAACCAGGGTATAAGGAACACTCCATCTTGCGGTGGAAAAACACATTGCTAAATCCATGGCACCAAGAATCCAGCTATTCCATTGTGATTCATTAGACGCTTGCTTTTCAGCACCATCTGTTTCTCTGCGCATATCGGATACCGATGTATACTCGTAATAGTAATCGTGATTCAGATAAGTACCATAGTAATATTTCACTCTGGTTTTGGGAACAAGGACAGTATAGCTTTCCAAGATTACATCATCATTTTTATAAGCGTTAAGCTCATTTAAGCAGGCTTCTTCAATGTGGGCATATCCCATATCTTCTAGTTCAAGCGACTCGACGTATGATATTGCAGCATCAATTGTATTCTCATTTGCAGAGCGTGCATTCGTGCTTGCTTTTATCCCAGAAAAACTAATTGTATACTGTGTATAATTGTCAATACAGAAAGTATCCTTTTCTGTGGTCGTTGTTTCTGCCGCAAAAGCGGTAATGCTCATGGAGAGCAGCATTACCAGGGACAAAACAATACATATTACTTTTTTCATTATAAAGCTCCTTTCGCTTATTGTCTATGCTTCGTGTGAAGTGATAGTATGTCGGTTATGTTTTGAACGGGATGCGCATAACCCAATCATCATGCATGGGCTATGCGCTAACCCTGTTGATCTTCAATCGGAGCCTCCAAAAACAGAGGGCGAAAAAAGCAGACCAGCGCATAAGCCCACGCCGAGCATTAAATGCGATCATAGCAATTCTACCTCCTGTATCTGTATTTTGAAATTCGTGCCGCCGTCAACCACCGGCAGAGAGGTCTACACGTCCTTTCACCCCATAAGTACGATTTTTTTGCCGTTGGTCGCAAAATTTCTGAAAGTTTTTAGAGAAATTTGTTTGCACATAAAAAGCCCGTACTACTGTTACCGGCAGTACGGGCTTACATGGGCTAAAGAGGGATCAAGCGACAATTATTTTGAATCAATATTTTCATTTTTTGCCTTTATCTTTTTGTATGCCAAGCTGTTTTTTACCAAAATAATGATCCCACCAACAACCAATATGCTTGAAGAAATTTTACCTGCAGAATACCCAAACCAATGAGCATATACAAAGCAAGCAATAAAAATCACCAAAGCAATAATAGAAAGAATTGTAGCTGTTCGCAAGCCTCGTATAGTTGGTTGTTTCAATGGTATATCCCCCTTTCACTTATAAGTTTAATTGTATGCTATAGTCCAAGTGCCGGTCCATCCAGCAGGACCCGTCATTGTACTACCATTCCATGATTCTACAAAATAATATGTGTATCCGTTAGCCATAACTTCTTTCAGTAAGACGCCACTCGAATACGTCTTTGTGGTACTATTGTATCCGCCTGCCGTTCGAACATTATCAATTACTGCACCTTTGAAATCGGTAAATTGAGATAATGCAAAAGAACCAACACCAGAAACAACAGTTGTAATAATACCGATAGTGGCATTTGATGCGCCAGCAGTTGCAATACCAGCAGCGATCGATGCTGCAGTTATAGTTCCATCTACTAACAGCTTCTGATAATCCAAAAATCTTGAATCCTCTACATAATCCACCATATAGGAAACTTTATCTGCCGGAACATACCAATACTTAAAATAAAGCATATTTGTGTTCGGTATAGCTGACTGGTCATCGCTTATCCACATTGCTCCTGCAGATCTTACATATGTATCAACATGTTGCTTAACGGTGCAAGTGAGGGTGGCAGAAGAAGATGGAATAAAACACATCAAATAAGTATTCTTACCGTTGTTGATAGCACAGTCACTTATTTCCTTGTATGCGTAAGTTCTGCTCGAATAAGAGTCTAATTCTTTCTTACCAAACAAAGTCTTTTTATATATGACCATGGCGGTGGATTTCGTGGACTGTAAGGTAAAATCGGTTGCGCCCCATGTAACGCACTTAAACCAATATTCGCCCGATGCACTTACAGAAGATGCAACGCCATCAGTTAATTCGTAGGGATTTCCAGAAGTACCCGTAGCTGCAAAAGTAGTCATACCGCCGTATTCGTTTACGAGACGAATTTGTTCCTCAACCAAAGCATATTGCTGTTCGGTCAACAAATCCTGCAAAGCGGTTTCATCAGCGATATAAAACAGTCCTTCGTCATTTTCGACTACGTAAGTTTCCACATAGGTTAAGGCTTCGTCGGTAAAACAACTCACATCGACAAAGGCATCTTCAACCCTAATGTCAACTTCCGAGGGTTCTTGTGCAAATGCTGTCACGGAAAGCGATAAAGTGATGCAAATTACCAGCATTAACGCTGTTATTCTTTTAATACTACGCATATTGTATTCTCCTTTAGAAGTAATGTAAAGCATGTCATCATTAGTTATCATGCGCATAACCCGATCACCACGGAAGGGCTATGCGCCAACCCTGTTGATCTTCAATCGCAGCCTCCAAAAACAGAGGGCGAAAAAAGCAGACCAGCGCATAAGCCCACGTCGAGCATTAAAAGCGATCATTGCAATTCTACCTCCTGTATCAGTATTTTGAAATTCATGCAGCCCACCAACCACCGGTAGAGAGGTCTACACGTCCTTTCACCTCATAAGTACGATTTTTTTGCCGTTGGTCGCAAAAAATCTGAAAGTTTTTGAAAAAAATTAGTAATGACGAACCCGTACCATTGACGGTACGGGTTCATTGACGAAGAATATTAAAAAAACCTATATAGCCGCTGTATCATCAGCAGCTTCCGGTATTCATGCGCTCAAAACTTCCGCTTGCTTATCAGTTTCAAGGCACAGATCGAGTTTTACTCCAAACCATTTCTCCATAAAACTTTGATAGTGAAGTGTCAAAACGTAGTTAGGCACATATCCAGGCTCCGTATATTTCAGCATATTGTTTGCAAACATGAAGCCTGCATAATGCGCCAGTTTGGTTAAGTCAAGCTCCAAGCTGACCAAGTAAGAGGAGACCGCATCATATACGCCTTTCTGCTCGTCGCTGAGCGAATGATAGAACGCATCAATTTCCGCTTCCGCTTCTTGTCTTTGGGGCATCCTCTGCAGAACCTCCACTCTCAGATATTCCTCAAAATCCACGTCCATAAAGGTTCGGGCAATCGGATCACGGAAGTTTTTTAGATTCGATTGGTATCCGAGATTACCGCAGAATAGAAGATCAGCTTCGCAACGGCGGTTGATGGCATCAAGAAACGGTTTGATTTTCTCGTCGCCCAATTCACGGCGAAGAACAAGAAGCGCCTGTTCGTATTCTTCTTTGATACGGGGAAATTCTGTGCTTATTCCCTCAATCACGCTGACCATCTTAGTCAGCATTTCTTCTGCGTTCAAAATAGTAAGTACCTGTGTGTTCATTTTATTTTCCTCCAATATAAATATTATTCGTTCATTCGGGGGCAGTAGATGTCCCACGCTGTTTGTGATATACCGTAACGATACAAACTTACGGCGACCTCTTGACGCTGCTTTATGCCGAGGTTCTTGATGTGGATAATATCTTTTTCGTTCACCTTCAGCAGATCGCCAATCGTTACATAACCGGCTCGGCGCAGAGCGTTAAAGGAACGTACCGACAAGTCCAATGCCTCAATCGGCAGAGATACTATCGTAACGCTGATACCTGCTTTGCTGACACCGTTCGATGCTTCATCCACGCCTTGTTGATAGCCCGCATTATACCCAACTTGATAGCCACGCTCATATTCGACCTTACAATGCTCCTTTATATACCCGTCCACACCTTTCGTTATAAAGCGCATATTGCGTGGATAACGTAGCTTGCGGAGAGCTGCGGTTTCGATCTGTCGGCTGCGTTCTTGCTTTACTCCGATTTCTTCACCGATTTCACGCAGCGTTTTCTGCTCTTTGTACCTCCTGCAGAGCACAAGCTGTTCTCGCTCGTTAAGTGTAGAGAGGGCGTATTGTATTCCTGCAAGGACATCAGTGGTCAGTTCCGTTGGTTCCTCTTGCTCCCATGCACCTCTGATGGCAAGGAGCAGATTGCGGGGGTATTCTTCCTTCAAGATGCTTCTTTTATCTGTTGTGCTTTCATTAGCCATTAGACAGCACCTCGCTTCCTCTTTTGTCAGTTCGCTTGACTTCAATATTGGGGACACGCAAAAGTATCCCTTGATCTGTGGCAAGTATTTCTATTTGGCTGTCTTTTTCCAAACAAAACACACGCCTTAACTCTTTTGGGAGAGTAACCCTTCCGAGCGAGTCCACTTTTCTCACTATGCCGATTTGTGTCATAATATCACTCCTTTTGTATTCGGCTATCCGTAGTAATGTTCTGCTACTTGTCTATATTATACTCGCAGGAAGTAAAAAAACTGTCGGAATGTGGCGTTGAATAAGCAAAATTCATCGACACAATCTGACAGAAGGGCATAAAAAAGAGGGCGACCCGTAAAGGATCGTCCTCTGGATGTTCAATGTTAATTTAGATTCTTGATGTACGCCTCAACCAATTCGGCAACAGCTAACCTCTGCTTTGGCGTAAGTCCGTCGAGTTTCTTTGTAATATCGTCATACACAAAGTTCTTTCCGGCTTCAATCTCGCCACGAAGAATAAAGTCCGAGGACACACCCAAGGCATCCACGATCTTTATAAACAAACTCAGACTGGGAAACTTGGCTCCACGTTCAATATCAGAAATATAAGTTGTACCAATATCGACTTTTTCAGCCAACTGTTCTTGTGTGAGCTTAACCATATTTCTTGCCTCTCGTAAACGAGAACCAATTGCTGCCTTGTCCATCTTCGCACCTCCTTCTCAAATAGCAGTACACTTATATAAATAGTATAAGTTTTTTGCTGTTTTTTCGGAATAAGCCACCCGTCGAACAGTTCTGCCATTCGTAGAAGCAGGGTGCAACTTTTTTACGAAAAAGACCGATGGACACTTTTTCTGTCCATCGGTCCAGTATTAAACGTTTTTATGATTTGTTAATGATTTTATTGCATTGAGTTAATTACAAGACTTACAACGCAAACATTCTCACCCTCAATCGAACCCTTAAGATAGCAACCGCCAATCTCATCTCCGATGTTTAGGTCAGTGTTTCCAGAAACGCTCGCATCAAAGATTATCGTCTGTGGAAGCTTTTTTGAGAAAAAGGAAGCTTCATCATTTGTTACCTTGGCAGTTATCATGGTACCGTCAACAGACAGAACTGTTGCATCGAACCCAATTTCCCCGCCAGCACGTCCAAGTGACAAAAAAGCAACAAATGCAATTGCGAGACACAATAAAAGGACAGGTATCAAAATCAGAATTTTCTTTTTCATAAAGACCTCCACACTCAATAATTAATTTCCCAGTATTTATCACCGTTGACAGAGGCAATATCAATATATCTTGGTGTACTTGCCCAACCATCGGCAACCTTTAGGTATGTTACATAACTTCCGTCCGTACTACTAACAAGACGAGTATAGGCGTAGCAGATAACATGATGATTCCCATATAAATCGTGGTCATCAAGGAGGAGATAAAGCAATCTGTCGTTTCGCAAAGATATCTCTATGTTAGTATAGTTGATATTGAACCTTCCTTCAACTGTAATTCCGGAAACATCGTAAGCCTCAAATGCATCCAAAATATAATTGTCTGCACTTGCATTTGCAGTTCCGCCGATTATTCCTAATGCATCAGAATTGATATAATAAAGGTGTGATGTTCCAATATTAGCAACGGTCAAGAAAATATCGTCATCATCTTCGTTGTTAATTTCAGTGACTTCGAATCTGTTTCCATACATAACAAGCATATTGGTTATAGCAGTAGGACCGCAATGATTCTTAAAACCATTACCCAAATTGCGATATTCACTTGTACTGTGACATTCAACAGTTGATCCGTTTTCTTCCCAATGGTTCTGATAATCATTACAACTATACGGACCATTATACCACTGATCTGCATGAGAAATCGGATCAGTAATCACGCTGGACGAACCAGGAGTGGTTGTCATTAAACTTGCATCATTATCATTAACCAAAGCCGAGACAATCGCCGTTGGAACATTAGCAAGGTCGTATTTGGTTTCAAGAACATTGATAACTTCGCTTTGCTCAATAGTGAAGCCGGTCAATGTTTCTAATGTCCCATTTCCGCTATCCTTGTAATAGTAAAGCGATCCGCCATAAACAATCTGATCTGTTTCAGCCAAATCAAACTCCTTGTATAAAGGCTCAGCTTTGTCAGACCACTCAAGAACGACATTGGGTACATCAACATAAGCAGAGATAACAACATAGCCCTCATCAAGTTCAATTGTATATGCGGTGATATTATTTTCATCTGTACCGTCATACATGGCAATCACTTCAACAATGTCAGTCGAAGCATCCCAAGAGACTTCTCCTATAGCAATCATGTCAGATATAAAAAGGGTGGTTATTTCTTGAGCAAGCTCTGCAGAAATAAATAAATCCTCTCTCTCAATACTGTCTCCACCGATTACAACAGTTTCGCTTTCAATAATATCAGCTGCGAAAGCAGGAACGCTCATGGAAAGCAGCATCACTACGGATAGAACGATACTTAATACTTTTTTCATTATAAAGCTCCTTTCGCTTATTGTCTATGCTTCGTGTGAAGCAATAGTATGTTGGTTATGTGTTGAACGAAATGCGCATAACCCAATCATTGTGGAAGGCTATGCGCCGATCCTGATGATCTTCAATCGGAGCCTCCAAAAACAGAGGGCGAAAAAAGCCGACCAGCGCATAAGCCCACGCCGAGCATTAAAAGCGATCATAGCAATTCTACCTCCTGTATCAGTATTTTGAAATTCATGCAGCTCCTCCGCAACCGGCAGAGAGGTCTACACATCCTTTCACCCCATAAGTACGATTTTTTCGCCGTTGGTCGCAACCTTCTAAAAAATTTTTTATTTTTTTCAAACCTCTATTTCCTTGGAGTTGTACCCTAATAGCTTTTTCGTTGTTTTATGTATCAGCTTTGGGCTTTGTTGTAGTATATTTTACAAAGCTCATTATGTCCCGACACCACTGCAATTTGCCACCGAAGAACTCAAAAAGCTCGACAATGACGATCTGATGCTCGTAATAAGCAATACCCGTCGGCTAAATAAAGACAAATAGTAATTTTATGAGCCAACTTTCAAAAAAATGATAAAACTGCGAGACGTTCGGCAAATTTCCCGAAGTTTCGCAGTCTTTTTCTTGTATAATATTGGAAAACAAAATGATATAAGGAGGAAATATCGTTATGGCTAATTTTTTCGGCGGTTTCATTAAGAGAATAGAGAAACCGCAAGACACACATCCCCCGTCTGTTCCGCAGGACTTTTCTCAGTATGAGAATGAGTACGTTACATACTGCATTGAGCAGGAAAAGACCATCAGCGAACTGGAATCGGGGATACACACAAACGATGACCCCGGAGAAATTGCGAAGAAAGCACTTGCAGCAGCGTGTGCTTTTTATGATGCAGATTGGGCGGGCGTTATTGAGATTGACTTGGAACTCAACATTTGGGCAACCGGATGGTGGTACAATATTGACCCATCAGTGAAGAAGTTGGAGAAGCTACAGAAATTTGAAAACCTTATGGTTATGCCCAGCATTGTTGAGGCAATCAAAAAGCAGACGCCTATCATCTTTTCGGATGTTGAGGATATTGCCAAAACCTCTCCCAAAGAGTATCAAGTTTACAAGCGACTTGAAGTAAATTCGGTTATGGCTGTACCGTTTGGACCCAAGCCGATGGGATTTCTCGTTGTACGTAATCTCAAAAGGTATAACAATCGGACAAGCACTCTCAATATCCTTGCTTACGTTCTTCACCGTGCCATTGCACAGAAAAACACTATGGAAAGAGTCAGAATGGCTCTTACGCCGGATGAAATCAAGACCGACAACGACGTGATTATCAACTTTTTCGGAGGTATGGAAATCACAACGTCAGCAGGTGTGTGGAAAGAACAGGATTTTAACTCTCCAAAGAGCAGCCGTGCTGTTGCTTACATCATGCTCAACAGAAAAACATCTCATTCCGCTTTAGCTATTGCCGATGCTTTGTACCCGGAGGATGGTTCCGACATCGACACAATCAATAAGAACATTCGTGGTTATATATACCGCTTTAGAAAGTCGTTTGAGCCGATCTGCAAGAGCAAGCTCATAGAATATACGCCAAACGGCTATAGATTAAGTCCGTCAGCGAACGTAATGAGCGATCTG
>JAFWWU010000084.1 GCA_017523285.1 Ruminococcus sp. | reverse complement strand
GCTCTTACTACTACATATACTGCTTCACAGGGTCTTCTCCTCATGTTCCCTAACATGTATAAAATCGCAGGTGAGCTCGTTCCAAACGTAATTCACGTTTCAGCTCGTTGCGTATCTTCACACGCTCTTAACATCTTCGGTGATCACTCAGACATCTATGCTTGTCGTCAGACAGGTTATGCTATGCTCTGTTCATCAAACCCACAGGAAGTTATGGACCTCGGTGCTGTTGCTCACCTTTCAACAATCAAGGGCAGAGTTCCATTCCTCCACTTCTTCGATGGTTTCCGTACATCACACGAAATCCAGAAGATTGAAACATGGGATGACGAAACACTTGCTAAGCTTATCGATATGGACGCTGTTAAGGCATTCAGAGATAACGCTCTCAACCCAGAACACCCTGTACTCCGTGGTACAGCTCAGAACCCTGACATCTTCTTCCAGGCTCGTGAAGCATGTAACAAGTATTATGATGCTCTTCCAGCTGTTGTTGAAGAATACATGAACAAGGTTAACGCTGAAATCGGTACAAACTACAAGCTCTTCAACTACTACGGTGCTCCTGATGCTGAACACATCATCATCGCTATGGGCTCTGTTAACGATACAATCGAAGAAACAATCGATTACCTCAACGCTAACGGCGGTAAGTACGGTCTTGTTAAGGTTAGACTTTACAGACCATTCGTTGCTGAAAAGCTCGTTGAAGCTATTCCAGACAGCGTTAAGAGAATTTCAGTTCTCGACAGAACTAAGGAACCAGGCTCACTCGGCGAACCACTTTACCTCGACGTTGTTGCAGCTCTCAAGGATACTAAGTTCAACAATATCCCTGTATTCACAGGTCGTTACGGTCTTGGTTCTAAGGATACAGTTCCTGCACAGATCATTGCTGTATTCAAGAACGAAACAAAGAAGAGATTTACAATCGGTATCGAAGACGACGTTACAAATCTTTCACTCGAACTCGGTGCTAATGTTGACTCTGCTCCAGCAGGTACAACAGCTTGTAAGTTCTGGGGTCTTGGTTCAGACGGTACAGTAGGTGCTAACAAGAACTCAATCAAGATCATCGGTGACCACACAGATCTCTACGCTCAGGCTTACTTTGCATATGACTCAAAGAAGTCAGGCGGTGTTACAATTTCACACCTCCGTTTCGGTAAGACACCTATCAAGTCAATATACCTCATCAATATGGCTGACTTCGTAGCTTGTCACAACCAGAGCTATATCGACAAGTATGATATGGTATCAGACATCAAGCCGGGCGGTACATTCCTCCTCAACACAATCTGGGATATGGAAGGCCTTGAAAAGAATCTCCCAGGTCAGGTTAAGAGATACCTTGCACAGAACAACATCAACTTCTATACAATCGATGGTGTTAAGCTTGGTAAGGAAACAGGCATGGGCACAAGAATCAACACAATTCTCCAGTCTGCATTCTTCAAGCTCGCTAACATCATTCCATTCGAGGATGCTCTCAAGTACATGAAGGACGCTGCTGAAGCTTCTTACAGCAAGAAGGGTCAGGATATCGTTGAAAAGAACTGGAATGCTATCGATGCTGGTCACCAGAACATCGTTAAGATTGACATTCCTGAATCATGGAAGGACGCTGCTGATACACAGATGGGTATGGCTGCTGTTACTTGCGACGATAAGGTTCTCGAAAACTATGTAAACAAGATTCAAATTCCATGTAACGCTCAGAAGGGTGATTCACTCCCAGTTTCAACATTCGTTGATATGGCTGACGGTACATTCCCACAGGGTTCAGCTGCTTTCGAAAAGAGAGGTATTGCTGTTGACGTTCCAGAGTGGATTCCTGAAAATTGTATCCAGTGTAACCAGTGTGCTTACGTTTGTCCACACGCTGTAATCAGACCTGTTGCTCTTACAGAAGCTGAAGCTGCTGCTGCTCCTGCAGACGCTAAGATTGTTGACTTCAAGCCAGCTCTCGGCGGCCTTAAGTTCATGATGACAGTTTCAACACTTGACTGTACAGGATGCGGTGTTTGTGCTAACGTATGTCCTTCTAAGGAAAAGGCTCTCGTTATGAAGCCAATCGCTTCACAGATGCCACAGCAGAAGGTATTTGACTATGGTGTAACAATCGACGAAAAGGCAGAAGTTACTGCTAAGTTTGCTCCAACAACAGTTAAGGGCTCACAGTTCAAGCAGCCAATGCTCGAATTCTCAGGCGCTTGTGCTGGTTGTGGTGAAACACCATACGCTAAGCTTGCTACACAGCTCTTCGGTGACAGAATGTACATTGCTAACGCAACAGGCTGTTCATCAATCTGGGGTGGTTCAGCTCCTTCAACTCCTTACACATTCAACAAGAAGGGTCAGGGTCCTGCTTGGTCTAACTCACTCTTCGAAGATAACGCTGAGTTTGGTTACGGTATGTATCTTGCTACTGAAACACTCAGAAACAGAGTTTACAACAAGGTAAAGGCTCTTGCTGAAAAGGCTGAAAAGCCGGAAGTTAAGTCAGCAATCGCTGAATACCTCGACACATACAATGACGGTAACGCTAACAAGGCTGCTACTGAAAACCTCGTTGCTGCACTCGAAAGCTGCGGTTGTGACGATGCTAAGGCTATCCTCGCTGAAAAGGATTACCTCCGCAAGAAGTCACAGTGGATCTTAGGTGGTGACGGTTGGGCTTACGATATCGGTTTCGGCGGTCTTGACCACGTTCTCGCTTCAGGCAAGAATGTAAACGTTCTCGTATTCGATACAGAAGTTTACTCAAATACAGGCGGTCAGGCTTCTAAGTCAACACCAACAGGTGCTATTGCACAGTTCGCTGCTGCAGGTAAGGCTGTTAAGAAGAAGGATCTCGCAAGCATTGCAATGAGCTATGGCTATGTTTACGTTGCACACGTTGCTATGGGTGCTAACATGAACCAGTGTATCAAGGCATTTACAGAAGCTGAAGCATACGATGGACCATCAATCATCATTGCTTACGCTCCATGTATCAACCACGGTATCAAGACAGGTATGTCAACTGCTCAGGCTGAAGAAAAGAAGGCTGTTGAAGCAGGTTACTGGCACCTCTTCAGATACAACCCAGCACTTAAGGAAGAGGGTAAGAATCCATTCTCACTCGATTCTAAGGCTCCTAACACAGATGAGTACAAGAACTTCCTTATGGGTGAGGTTCGTTACAACTCACTTGCTCGTCAGAATCCTGAAAGAGCTGAACAGCTCTTCGATTACGCTGTACAGAACGCTAAGGACAGATACGATTATCTTACAAGACTTACTGCTCTTTACGGTCAGGAATAATCTGATAAAAGCTGAAAGTATATAAATAATTCAAAGCCGCTTCTGATTTCAGAGGCGGCTTTATTATTGACAAAACAGCTCATATATGATATAATTACCATAAAATTCTGAAAAAAAGAGGAATGAAATATGGCAAGAAAAACACTTTTCAATACAACTGAAGAATCCAACTTCATACTTAATATGACAGAGGAGAAATATTCCGAGCTTGCTTCAAAGGCATTGTTTCTTACTTGTATTCTTGGAACGCTTTTTACTGTTCCGTATGAACTCAGTGATAATGTAGGATTTTCGATTGTCTCAGGCGGACTTGCGGTGTGCGGCGTAATCTGTATGATTTTTGCACTTATTGCAGTTATGAAAAAGTATATCACAAAGAAAATGCTTGTTCCTGTTGGTGCGTTTGGAGCTTTAACGTTGTGGTCACTGTTTTCTTCGATAAATGCATTTGAGTTTGGTACAGCATTTTATGGAACTGACGGCAGAGGTGAAGGTCTGCTTACTACTATATTCTATTTCTGTATCTTTATTACAGCAATGACGATAAAGGGTAAAAAGAGAATAAACCTTTTAAGCGATTCGCTTGTTGCAGTTGGCTTTATAAATTCATTCTGGGCGCTTTTACAGCTCCTTATAGACAGCTTCAAGAATAATTACAGAGCTGTTCCGCTTTCTACTCTTTCAAAGGATGAAAACGGAATCATAGCTCCGTCAAAGGATACAATACACGCAGTCAGCGGACTTGCACATTCTCCGATTTTTCTTGCGGCACTCCTAACAATAGCTTTGACAGTATCGCTTATAGGCGTGCTTATTAATGAAAATAAAACAAGAAGAATACTTTACAGCGTTTCTGCTATTTTGATGACTTTTATCAGCGTATTTACATATTCGCTTCTTGGCTGGGTAGGCTTCGGTGCGGCAATTATTATTGCTGTTGTAACTGCATTTGTGAAAAAAGCTCCGAAAAAGCGTCTTGTATCTGTTGGCTTGGCGGCAGTTGCACCTGTTCTTTCAATTGTGCTTATTACTGCGGGAGCATTTGGAATTTACAGTAAATACAGCCTGCATGACGGTCCGCTTATGTGGCGTGATTCATGGTTCAGACTTGACTGCTCGGGAAGCTATAATACTCCTGATGTAAGAGAAGATATGACGGTTCTCGACGATACAAAATATGTTTACGGATATATGAATGGTCATACAGCAAAGATTGTAAAGAGATATCCGCTTCTTGGAACAGGTCCTGAAAACCTTATTTATGCAATGGTATATGAGAATATTTATATGCCTGACGGTGAAATAGTAATTACAGGTGAAAGTGGCGTAAGCAATGAGGGTACTTTTGATAAATGCTACAATGAGTATCTTTACATTGCGGCTACAAGAGGTATTCCGTCACTTATTGCATTGCTTGCTGTGATAATTTCTGTTATGGCGGCGGCAGTCGGAAAGCTTAAAAAGAAATCCTCTGATAACACATATATTGCCCTCTGCGTTACAGCGTCAACTGCTGTTATTTTCCTTGTGGGAACAAGCAGTATTGCATTTGCTCCGATATTCTGGGCATTTGCAGGAATGTGCGTTGGTAATGATGAATAATACGAAAAAAGGAGCGTGAAAACGCTCCTTTCAGTTTGTAGAAAAAGTTATATATTAAGGGGATGCCGAGGGCGGCATCCCCTACAATTGGCTATTTTAGTTATTCTGAGTAGGGGCGGATATTATCCGCCCGCTGAACTTTATAAGTTTAATTATACTTCTCAATCTCAACATCTGCTGTACGTGAAAGCTTTTCTTTCATTGTCTCCCAGTCTTTAGCGGTATTCTTATAATTGAGAAGTCCGTCATTGAGGTTATTCATAATTCCTCGTGTTTCGTAGTTATATGTATCTGTGGCATACATAGCATTTCCCATGCCGTATCCTAAGTCTATAACAGGCTTTAAAACTGTCGGATTAAGATATGTCTGCAATGCGTCATATTGATTTTCCTTGATTACACCAGCGAGTACACCTGTTGCAGTTACGTTTTCGGCAAGTGATTTTTCTTTTACAATAGCGAGATATTCTTCAGTAGTACGGGCAATTCTTTCGCAGTTGATGTATGCCGCAACAGCTTCGCCGTGCTGTGAATTTGCAGCAAGCATAATTGCCGATATATCGAAACCAGAGCTGTGTGAAGAAGCTTCATCAGGCTTCGGGAAAGGAACTATCATATATTCCTCATCGGGATATTTAGCGTTTGTTTCGGCAAGACTCCAGTCAGAACCTGCAAAGAAGAGTACATTTTTCTTTTTTGGGAAGTATGTTGCTTTGCTGTCGAGATAAAGATTTGCTGAACGTATTTCTGCGAGGAAGTTTTCAGCCTTTTCAATCATAGGACTGTTCATATTATTGCTGAAAGTTCCGTTTTCATTGATAACAACAGGCTCTCCGACAGATTGAAGTATACCCTTGCCAAGCTCGCCTGTAATTCCGTATTTACCATATTTTACAGGGGATTTCTGCACAAACGCTTTCATAAGCTCAATGAATTTATCCCATGTCCACTTGCCCTGAGTATAAAGCTCGTAAGGGTCTTCAAGTTCAAGCGACTGGATAACAGTCTTGCTGTATGTAAGCAGATTAGGGCTTGAAAGAGCGTAAGGGATAACATAATGGCTATCCTTATATTTAAGCTCTTCAATAAGCGGCTTCATATCACTCCACATTTCATCTTCCATTTCGAGAATATCATAATAATCGTCTAATGGCTGGAATAAATTGTTAAGTGAATGCTGTGGAAGAGCACTCATATCAAACGGGAACATATCAACCTGTTCGCCTGCCTGAATCATCTGTGCAAGACGAGTGTATTTTTCATCAGCTTCAACATGGATATATTCGATTTTAGAGCCATAGGTATTCTCGAAAAGTGCAAGCGGAGCTGAACGGTTTTCATTCTCCTGAGGGTTAAGATTGTAATCCGAGAGCCAGTAGAGAGTTTTGTTTTCAAGCGGATTTTCAGGGATTGAGCTTTCCTGCAAAACTGAACTCAAGCCACCGACAGTATCGGATTTCTTTTTATTCTTGCATGCTGTCAGCGTAAATATAAGTGAAAGTGCGGATGTTAAAGCGAGTATTCTTTTAAGCTTTTTCATAATTGCTCCTTTGGTAATAAACGTAATTACGGCAATATATTCACAGGAAAATGCATAATTTATATTGCCTTTTATACCAATAACAATTATATATGTTTTTCGGTGATGTGTCAATAGTTGTTATGTGAACGAAAACTGAAAGTTGCTATATATGGTATACATATCATAAACATTCGGTATACAAATAATTAGAATTAACACTTTGTTTACAATTTCTTAACACTGAATGACATAAATAATAACATTTTTCGATTTTGTTTGTGATATCATTTAAAGTGATTAAGTGTAGGAGGTGTGAATTTGCATACCGATAACAAGATTAAAAGCGTTAAAAATCCTGATTCAGATGTTATAAATGTTATAGAGGAGTTCGATTATTCGGGTCCTAACGACAAATATAACGAGGGATTTAAAAGCTGGCGACTAAAAAAGAAAAATAAATATTCATATAATTATAATCAGAATCAGAAAGAAAAGATTTTTATAGATGGGCAGGGCTTTGTTTCTTCAACAGCGGCTGATGCTGAACGTGATTCACTCTCTAAGCTCTTCTTATTGCTCGGAAATCTTCTTTTATGCTATGTTTTTATTGAAACTGTTGCTGAAAAGCTTTTTATAGTTCTTCTTGATATTTTAGGCTTCAATATAAGCTATTCATTTTTTTCGGGAACTATATACGGCGGAAAATCTGAAATACTTTTCGCGGAGGTTGTTGTCAGCGTTGTGAAATATTTTATACCGATAGCGATTATGCACAGGGTGTTCAAAATGCCTAACAAGGTAAGGTATCCAATGCGTAAAATCAAGCCGTATGAATTTTTCTATGCACTGTCAACAGGAATGATAATAAGCGTTATTTCAAGTATTTCCCGTGCTTATTCCTATAAATCGAGAGAAGTTTACGATTATTTCAATAATGCGGCGGTTGACCTTTCATTCTTTGGAGATTATGAGCTTGTTGTATATCTTTTCTTTGATATATTGGTAGTATCCATTATGAACGAGCTTATGTTCAGAGGCGAGGCGTTTCACGTTTTAAGGCAGTACGGAGATTTCTTTGCAGTTGTGGTGACTTCGGTGTTTTCTACACTGGTTATCTGTAATTTCAAGTTGATGCCTGCGTGTTTCCTAATTTCGTTTGTGTCGGGAGTTCTTCTTCTGAGAAGCGGAAATATTTTTATTTCAATTTTTATGCATATATTAAATAAGCTATATCTGCTTGGGCTATTGCTGATTGAAACAAACAGCTCGGCAGCAATGTTTCTGACAAGAAGTTTTTATATGTCGGTTGTGTTTGCACTTGGAGTAATAATTATTCTTATTATTGCGACAAAGCATAAGAGCGAAACTGTTCTTATGAAAAATCTACACACACATCTTAATGCAAAAGAAAAAACAAAGACGATTTTTCATTCGCTTTCGCTTGTCGGCGTAATAATTGCCTGTGTTTTTGCATCAATATGGAATGTTATAATATAAGAGAGAGGTGTTATTCCTCTCTTTTTTTATGGAAAACGGCGAAAATATGACGAAATACGTTCAAACTATAAAAAATAGACAAAAAAACCAAAATAAATATCAATAAAATATACGCAAGAAAGTGTTGACAATGGGAGATAAAGGTGATATAATAATAAAGCACTCGACGAGAGGGTGCGAAGACAGTAACTTAAAAAGGTTAAGCAAAAAGAAGTAAAGCGAAGCGGAAGCAGAAACCGAATG